>DUUT01000077.1 GCA_012841405.1 Chloroflexota bacterium | reverse complement strand
GAGGTTGGGCACCGCGCGGCGCATTCGTTCTCCGGATCACTGCAGCCGTACCGTCTAGACGAGGGGCATGCGGATCGCCTTGATGTAGTAGTACTCGTCCAGACCCCACTTGCTGCCGTCTTTGCCCACGCCGCTCTCCTTGATGCCGCCGTGGGGCACCGCAATGCCCCGGCCACCGCCGTTGATGGCCACGGAGCCGAAGCGCAGCCCGCGAGCGATCGTGTTCGCTTCGACGATGCCGCGCGTCCAGCCGTAGGCGTACAGGCCGTACTCCGTGTCGTTGCCCAGCGCGATGGCTTTGCCGAGGTCATCGTAGGCCATGACGCCCAGGATGGGGCCAAAGATCTCTTCCCGGAACACGCGCATATCGGTCGTCACGTTCGTGAGGAGCGTGGGCAGGAAGTAGTTGCCTTTCGCCTTGTCGTCCGGGCGCTTTCCTCCGGCAACCAAGGTGGCACCCTTCTGCAGCGCGTCGGCGACGAGTTCTTCCATGGTCGCCCTGCCGAACCGTACGCCTCAAGGCCACATGGTGCACACCTCCTTTCAGATGGTCCCTTCGTGATGGCCGCTCACGCCGCGGCGGCTGTGCGCCTGGCCTGCGACAGGGCGATGCTGAGAGCCTGTCGCGTGACGAGGCCGGTGATGTGGGCCCGGTACGCCGCATGGGCGGACGCGTCCCGGGGCCATGCCGCCACCCGAGCCAGTGCTGCTGCGGTGTTGAGCAGCGCCGTGGATGGTGCCTGACCGGCGAGCACCGCACCGATGGTGTCGAGGATCAGTGGTGCCGGCTCGGCGGCCCCAAGGGCAACGCGGGCGGCGAGGATCCTGCTGTGGTCCGGGTTCAGGGCCAACGCGGCGGCGACGCGCAGGACGATCACCTCGCGTTCGGGGCCCGGATAGAATGGGATGAACCACGCCCCGCTATGCGGTCGGGGAGCGGGGAGGGCGATGGAGACGAGAATCTCTCCCCGCCCCAGCAGGCTACGGCCGTTGGCGTCATAGCAGCGCTCCAACGGCACGGTTCGGTGTCCCTCGGGCCCGGCCAGGGCACAGGTGGCCTCGAGTGCCACCAGGAGCGGGATCGCATCGCTCGTTGCCGGTGTGGTGCACAGGCTGCTGCCAACGGTAGCGCGAGCCCTGCCGGGGAGGCTGCGGATCATGGCTGCCACCATCGCCAGACAGGGATAGGCGGCAGCGACCCGAGGGTGCCGACCAAGGCGGCACCAGGGCACCGCCGTCCCGATGGTGAACCCCTGCGCCGGGTCACACTCCAGCACCTGCAGCTCATCGATGCGCCGCATGTCGAGGAGTATGTCCGCGGCGGTGCGTCTGCTGGAGAGCCGCGCCAGCTCATCCGCGCCCCCCGTGAACTGCAGGGCACGGCCCGCGCTGGCCGACACCAGGGTGACGGCCTCACGGAGCGATGTCGGAGCCCGGTACTGCCTGTGTTCCATGGCTGCACCTCGCATGCAGTGTGAGTGGCCAAGGGACTATGCCGAGCTCGGGTAGAAATCCTCGCCGTGGTCCTGCGATTCGTACCCCACGACCTGACGCGCATGCTCGATGTCGACCCAACGCCAGCGGTTGGCCGACAGGCCATAAAAGATGTCGAAGCGTAGATCCTCCGGCGCGGTGATGCACCGCTCCACCAATTGCACGATATCCCGCTGGCTGCACCAGACGTCCTGGGCCTCGCGGTAGGGAGGGCGATCCTCGGCGACAACCCAACCGATACGCAGGCAGATGCAGGAAAGCCCATGCGCGTAGGCATAGGTCCGGGCGAGGTTTTCACCGAACACCTTGCTGCTGGCATAGAGGTCGCGCGGGAGGGGAGACATTTCGTGGGTGACCATTGGGACGGGCGTCGGCACGTCGGCATAGAGGCCCTCGGTGATGGCCTTGTAGGGCTCGACATCACGGTAGCCAAAGGAGACCATGATGGAACTGGCCGCGATGACGCGCTTGACATTCGCTCGGCGGCAGGCCTCGAACAGGTTGTACGCGCCGATGATGTTGCTGGCCAGAATCCGGTCCCATCCCGCCCGGGGGCTCGGCTCGGCCGCCATGTGAACGACGGCATCCATCCCCTGGACGGCCTGTTCAACCTCCTCGAGATTGGAGAGATCGGATTGAAAGAACCGCTCCTCTGGAATGTCGAGCGTCCAATCGGCGGACACCCGCACGGAGGGACGGCGGCGCGCCAAGCCATAGACCTCGTAGGCCTCGGGCTGGGCACACAGATGGTCGTAGACGGCCCCGGCGATCAGACCGTAGACGCCCGTGATCAGTACCTTTTTTGCGGTCACGATAGAGCCTCCAGAAGCGAACGTGCAGTGTGCGTCGGGCCTGTGGGCGGGGGCCTCGGCTGCAGACCATTGTCTTGGCCCTGCCACTGGTGTGCGTGCACGAAAAAACCACGAGCCGGCGTCTGGCAACATGGACAGAACGTTGGCTCGTGGCGAGTCAGTGCGTCGTGTCCCCTTTCCAAACGCGGGAGGCCTGGACGTTTCCCTCCAGACCCTATCGGTCACGCGCCATAGCTTGCGCCCCTGGGCCACGTGACTCGGAGACGAACCTATTCAGCTTTCAGCTGCCGTCATCGCCGATCGACACCTCCTCAAGCTGGGCCGCGCTGGCGGCCATTGCCACCCGCCCGGCAGCCGATCCGTGCCCATCGAGGGCCCGCTCCGCCTCACAGCGCCTAGCGGTAGGGGGTGGTGCTGGTCCCATTCGCGCGCATGTTGCGGATGACGGCGAACGGCGTCTGGGCCCGATAGCGCTCCACGTCGATGCATGGCGTAAGCGCGCCATCCTCGAGCGTGTACACCCGCAGCTGGGACAGGTCGTGAACGCCCAACCCGACCTCGGCGGCCACCCGCAGGTAGATGAGCTTTTGCGGGTCAAAGCCCATGAGGTAGCTGGCCACCGCGTCCACCGCCACCATGTTCACCCCGGCCACTACCAGTCCCAGGGGGTAGTTGGTGCCCCGCTGAAAGCCCGTGCCGTCGCGGCCCACAACGCCTTCGACCACATTGAGCTGTGGGGTGACGACCTGGGCGAGGTCGGCCAGGCGCTGGGCGAGCCCCTCCTGCCAACGTTCGTTGAGGGTCGCGTCCATCCACTCCTCACGGGGGCGGTCCGTATCGATGCCGTCCGTGTCCATGGCGGCCATCGCCTGCGCGCAGTAGTGGCGGTCCAAGACATACACGAGCCCCATCTGGTTCTTCAGGCAGAGGGTGGTGATGGCGAGGTTGTGCGTCTTGAGCTTGGGCACGTTGATGTAGACGGTGTCCGGCGCCACCGCCAGGCTGCTCACCGGCTGGGCGGCGTGCACCAATGGATGAGGCACCTCACGGCGCACGACCGTCCCGCGGGTCGGGGCGGCGAGACGCGCGCCGACGGTGTGAGCCATCTCTAGGTAGCCGGTGCCCTCCCAACTGGCCGGGCTCTCGTCATCCTGGTTGTGGGGGTCTTCGATGATGTGGATCGCCTCAGCGGCGCCGTGGGCGCGCAGATACCGCACCATACCCCCGATGAAGGCGGGATGGGTGGTGATGCCCGAATCGGGGTCGCGAAAGAACTCGCCCGCGGTCACGTTGGGCTTGAGCACGACCGCCTCACCCTCCAGCTCGAGCCGCAGCGCGGTGAGCGCCTCGATGGCTGTAGCCTCAAAGTCCAGGGCTGAGGGGATCTCTGGAACGGCGCGCCGATAGACGAACACACTTTGCGGATCCTGCAGTACCGGCGAGAGTCTCATGTGACCTCCTGATATTGGGGGGAGGGAGCCCGTGCTGCTGGTCTCCTTGCGGGTGCTGCAACCACCAGACCGTCGGGTCTCGCACGTCGTGTCGCCGCTGAGGGCGGATCGCCGAGGCACAACAAAGGGCGGCGTCTCTGCGATATTGCCCATCGCCAGGAGACGCCGCCCAGGAACAACCCAAGGGACGCACGGCCCGCCCGCGACGCCAATCGGTCGCGCAGGCCCTGCATGGTTCGGCGGGCGATCTCCTTTCCAAACACGGGAGGCGCAAGCGTTTCCCCTTGCACCCTAGGGATGGGGTGGCCATCCTGACGGCCATACCGCCATGGAATCGCTCTTTAGGCGGCATGGCTCGGAGATGCCTGCTATGCGATTGTCTGTCAACCATTGTACGCGCCGGGAGGAGGGCGTCAAGCGCTAGCGCGACGCTGCGGGCGCAGGCCGACGACCCCCTGAGGGCACGGCGGAGCTTGGCGCCAGCGACGGACCGCGGAGGGGTGTGTTCCTTCCTAACCCCTACGCCATGGTGTATAGGTGCCGAGCGATGACGTGGTCCTGGTATTCGGGTGCCAGCTCGCAGAAGTAGCCACTCCAGCCCCACACGCGCACGATCAGGTTGCGGTGGCGCTCCGGGTGCCGCTTGGCATCGAGCAGCGTATCGACGTTCACCGTGTTGAGCTGGAGCTGTTGGCAGCCGAGGCGGGCGAACGTCCGCACCAGCAGGGCGACCTTGGTCAGCGATTCGGCATCGCGGAACACGGCATCGGAGAGCTCCATGGTGATCGGCCCGCCGTTGTAGATGCGGCCGTAGTCGATCTTGGCGAAGGACTGGAGCACGCTGATGGGCCCGCGCACGCGGGCGTGCTGCGCCGGGGACAGGTTGGCGCTCAGCGGGTCGCCGCGTCGGCGCCCGTTGCTCGTGGCGCCGACGACGGGCTCGCGCATCCCCTCGTGCCCCTGGGCCAACCAGAGGTAGTACATGGCCGATCCGGTGCCGGGGCGCACCCTTCCGCCGCGGCCATTGTCGGCAATGGCTTCACAGGCGTCGGCGAACAGGGCGAACAGCCGAGTGAGCATGGCGTCCGCTGCGTCGTCGTTGTTGCCCACCTTGGGGCCCTCATCGATCAACAGGCGGCGCAGGGGCTCATAGCCATAGAAATCGGCGTCGAGGGCGGCGATCAGCTCGGCGGCCTCGACGCGTTGCTCCCTGGCGACGAGCTCGTCCACCGCCGCGAGGGCGTCGGCGGCATCCGCCGAGCCAGCGCCGTGCACGCCGAAATTGTTGTATCGCAGCCCCTGCGAGAGGTCGCGGCCCTCTTCGAGGCAGCCGGACATGAGCACGGAGTAGTAGGGGGCCGGTGGCAGGAGCAGCTGCGCATAGTCCTCCACGAGGCGCGCTACCTGTGCGGCGATGTCCTCTGCAGTGCACTGGAGGACGCGCTCCATCTCGCCTCCGGCGGGCAGCCCCTCGCGGATGCCGCGATCGACGGCGGCGGGGAAGGAGACGGCCCCGATGTTGACCACCTCCATCCCCTTGCCGGGGATGATGAACTCCCAACACGCGGCCACCGTATAGTCGCGGGCGTCCTCGAGGGCGTACCCGTGGGAGACGAGGGCCGGGATGACCATGGCATCATTCGAGTACTGGGGAAAGCCAAGCCCCTTGCGAGTGAGCTCAGTGGCGAGCTCGAGAAGCTCTAGGTCGGTGTCGGGGCTCATGCGCAGGTTGATCTTGGGGTCGATCATGGCGGTACGATGGGCGACGCGCAGCACCATGCGCGTCAGCGGGTTGACGCCGTCGGTCCCGTCGGGTCGCACGCCGCCGATGGTGAGGCTCTGCCCGTTATCGCCCTGTTGCACGCCGGGGTACAGGTCGCTGTCCTTGTTGAGGGCGATAAAGAACTCGGCGAGGAGCTCCTCAGCGGCCACCACGTCGAGCCGGCCCTGGCGGAGGTCGGCCTCCAGGTAGGGCCACATGTACTGGTCGAACCGACCCAGCCCCACGTGGTAATGGCCACTCAGCCACACCACGGCGTGCAAAAGCCGCAGCGCCTGGAGGGCTTCGTGGAAGGTGCGCGGGGGATGGGCGGGCACCTGCGTCAGGGCGGCGGCCACGACTTCGCGACCGGCGGCGCGCGCCGCCTCTGCATAGCGCGCCGCGAGGGCGAGGACGGCGTC
>DUUT01000076.1 GCA_012841405.1 Chloroflexota bacterium | reverse complement strand
GGCGGGTGGATGTCGTACGAGGCGTGGCGCGCGATGGTGGCCAGGTCGCGCTGGGCCAGCGCGACGCTAGTACCCTCGTCGTTCCACAGGCTCTGGGCGTCCAGGTGGTACAGGCGCAGCGCGAGGGCCGCCAGGAGGATAACGATGACGCCCACCGCCTCCCAGCGGCGCACGCCGCCTCCCCTAGCCACGGCGGCTCCTCCGCAGGAGGGGGACCGTGCGGACGAGCGCCCAGCCCGCCATGAGCACCCCCGCACCGGCCAGGACCCACGCTCCCCACGCGGGCCGCTCGTGCCAGACGATCAGGCCATCGAGGTCGAGCGTCCCCTCCTCGACGCGGATCGTGGCGTGGTGGGGCCCCGCCGCCCGGGGCCGGGCGACCGTCACGGCGGTGGCGCCGGTGTGGGGCTCTTCCCACACGTGCTCCGTCTCCACGGGCTGACCATCCATCGTGACGGCGATGCGCCCCCCGAGCGTGGCGCCGCGCACTATGAGCGCCAGGCGGTTCCCGTCAAAGGGCACCTCCAGCGAGGCCCCGCTGGACCCGCGGACGTAGGCGCCGAGCACGGCGCCGGCGTCCTCCACGCGCTCCCAAGCTCCCGCATAGTGCAACGCCGGGTGGTCCTCCTGATGGAATCCCATATAGGCCACGGGCGGCTCGTGCGCCAGTTGGGCGAGGGCGTCGTACACCGGCAGCGGCGTGAAATCGGGCTCCACCATGCGAAAGTAGTACCAGGCCTGGTCACGCTCGGCATCCGAGGGGCGGCGGAAGAACCAGTAGTTCATCACCCCCATCCACGGCCACTCGCGGGCGGCGCGCTGATAGGCCTCGACGGCATAGCGCGCCTGCTGCTCCAGCGTCACCCGACCGTACATCGGCGCGCCGGCGAAATCCTCCGGCAGGGCGTTCCAGCCCACCTCGGCGGCCCAGATCGGCTTGTGGGCATCCCCGTGGCGCACCATGATCTCGCGCAGCAGCTGCACGCGCGACACGTTGGTGCGATCGCGGCTCGTGCGCAGATCGTAGGGCCCCGTCCACAGGCCATAGACCATGGCGCCCAACACGTCGAAGGAATCCTGCGCCCCGGCGGCATACATGCCCTCGAGGTACAGCAGATCGCTCATATTGCGGGGGCCAAACTCTGGCGGCGTCTCCTCGGTAGTCTGCGCCAGCGCCGCACTGATGATGACGCAATCCGGATCCGCCTCCTTGGCGCGGCGATAGGCCACCCGGAGCAGCTCGGTGTAGCCCGCGGGGTCGGCGGGCTGGTCGCCCCACTCGGGAAAGATGTTCGGCTCGTTCCAGATCTGATAGTGGCGGATCCGCCCCTTGTAGCGCCGCACCACGGCGTAGACGAAATCGCCATAGTCCGCGTAATCGTCCGGCGGCGCCAGCGTCCACCCGTCGGCGTCGTCGACGCTGCGCGACCAGGCCGGCGGGTTGTCGAGCCGGGCGATGATCTGCAGGCCATGCTTCTCGGCGCTGGCCACCAGGCGATCGTACTTGTCCCAGGCGCTCACGTTCCACTTGTGATCCCAAAAGTCCCCCTTGCCCGCGATCTCGATGTCCTCCCAGGGGAACTGCTGGCGAATCCAGGTAAAGCCGGCGTCGGCGATCATAGCCAGGGAGCGGTCCACCTTGGCGGGGTCCGGCTCCTGTTCGAGGAAGGTGTTCACCCCATAGGGGGACACGCCCGTGCCGGCGATGGGGGCCAGGGGAGCCGTCTCGGGCGGGGGCTGCGTGAGGCGCAGGAGGGCAAGGGCGGCCGTGCCCTTGAGTTGTTCGCCGAGCGCTTCCTCCCCCGTCCAGTGGGCGAGGGTCTCGTGGATGGCATCGCGCCGTACGAGGCCCCCGCCGCAGAGCAGCACGAGGATGGCGAGCACGGCGGCACACAGGTAGCGTACGCAAGGACGTCTCGACCGAATGTGCATGGTTGGCGGTCTCCTTGACGGTGAGACGTGGGCGGGGGTGCGAGCGTTCCGGTGCGGCCCGTGGAGCCGTCAGATGCGGCGGCGCGTGCTGCGCCGCGGCGTCTTGGCCTCCACCTTGCCGCGATAGCTGGGGACGTTCACGTCAATGATGGTGCAGCGATCCGAATCCAGCAGGCGGCTGCGGAGGCGCTCATCGAGCCGCTCCCAACCGTCCGTCGTGATGGTGATGACGGTGGCGAGGCCCGTCACGTAGCGGTAGTTCAGGATCTGGAAGAGCTTTTCCTGGGCCCACGGCGTGGCGCTCTGCGAGCCGAGGTCGTCCAGCACCAGCAGCATGGTGCGGCGCACCTCGTTAAAGCGCTCGTCGTACGAGATCGCCGTCCCCGGCTGGAACGTGGCCCGCAGGTGGTCGAGCAGGTCGGGCACCACCACAAAGAGCGCCGTCAACCCGTTGCGCGTGACCTTGTTGGCCACGGCGGCGGCCAGGTGCGTCTTGCCGACGTGATAGCCGCCGCGCAAGAGCACCCAGTTCGTGGGGTGCTCGGCGTACCCCTCGAGAAAGGCTGCCGTCCTGCGCAGCGCCGCCGACTGGGCCGGCTCGATCTCGTCCTTGCGGTCGGAAAAGGTCTCGAACGTCATCGCCTCGTAGAGATTGAGGCTGCCGAACGTCTCCAGCTTGCGGCTGATCCCCTCGGCCTCGGTGCGCGCACGGTAATCCGGCTGGTACATGGGCACCATCGTGACCAACCCCTCGTGGCGCAACCGCGACGACAGGCGCGGGTCCATCGCCTCGATGGACTGGTTCGTGGTGATCACCGTCGGCAGGCCGGCGTTATAGCGGTAGTTGAGCAGCTGGTAGAGCTTTTCCGCGGCCCAGGGGGTGGCGTTCTGGGTGCCCAGGTCATCCAGTACGAGCAGCTCGATGGTGCGCACCTGCTCAAAGCGTTCATTGTAGCTGCTAGGGCTGTTGGGCGCATAGCTGGCCCGCAGGTAATCGAGCAGGTCTGGGGTGACGATGAACAGCACCGGCAACCCCTGCTCGAGCCGATAGTTGGCGATGGCCGCCGCCAGGTGCGTCTTGCCGCTGCCATAGGAGCCGGTGAACACCAGCCACCCCTTAGGGTTCTCGGCGAACTCGCGCGCCGTGTTGAGGGCCTCCTGCAGCGCCACGGCGATCATCGGCGAGCCGCTGTCGGTGGTGCGAAAGGCCTCAAAAGTCATGTGGGACAAGAAGCGGAGGTTGCTCGTCCGCCGCAGGCGCTCGAGGCGCCGCTCGGCCATCTCTTGGCGCTTGCAGCGACAGGGCACGGCCTTGCCGAACAGGGGATGCCCGACGGGTACCTTGAGGCGTATGAAGCCGACGCCGCCACAGATGGGGCAGGGCTCTCCAGCGGACGTCTCGGCGCG
Source organism: Chloroflexota bacterium (assembly GCA_012841405.1). Lineage (GTDB taxonomy): Bacteria > Chloroflexota > Anaerolineae > UBA1429 > UBA1429 > DUUT01. The sequence continues at coordinate 2,974 of DUUT01000076.1, read as the reverse complement.
CAGTGCCGCCCTCTGGTCAGGCGTGGTCATCGCTCACGCCCCCAGGTGCCACTCGCCGAGCGCTGCCCGGCGCGCTGGAACGAGCGGTTGCCATCGTCCTTACCCTCCCTGGCCCAGCGTTCGAGGATCGACTTGACGTAGCGCCAGCGCCGCACGTTGCGCTCCGCCGCGATTCGAAAGGCGTCATAGATCCAATCGGCGGGATAGGTGAGCTCCGCCTCCTCGAGCTCCTCGGCCAGCAGGGGCTGCAACAGCCCGATGTTCTGCTCGTAGAGCTCGACGATGCGCGGGCGTTGCGGCTCGACGTACGCCTCGCGGACAAAGCCGGTATTCTCGAGGATGAGCTCGCCCGCCTTGACCTGCTCCACGGCCCTGCGCCCCTGGGGGGTGTTGATAAAGTAATAGTCCGTCTGCTGCTCCTCCGACGCCACGGTGAGGAGCAGCAGGATGCCGTGCTCCACGGCGCGCACGGCGGCGCGGCGCAGCGCCTCCACGGGCGACGTGTCGTCATCCGTGGGCATGCCGGCAAGGAGGGTGCCCTCGGCCTCGAGCTCGGCCATCGTCATGTAGCGGGGATAGCCGCGTTGGCGGTTGAGCGCCCAGAACATATAGAGGACGAGCTTGAGTTCCGCCAGGTCCGCGATGCGCGGCAGGAGCTCGGTGTAGAAAAGGTCCGGTATGGGCGTAAAACGTGTCTTGCCTGCCGGGAATCCTGCAAAGGGCTTCATACCAATCCAAAACCATCGTCAGGAAAATAGTCTTCGTCGATGCTGTGGAGCGCCAGATCATCAAAGCGCGTCAGGCTGGGGTCAAAGCGCAGCGAGATCGTGTCCGTGGGGCCGTTGCGATGCTTGGCCACGATGATGTCGGCAATGTGCGCCCGATCCGTGTCCTCGTTGTACATCTCGTCGCGATAGATGAACATGACGATGTCGGCGTCCTGCTCGATGGACCCCGACTCGCGCAGGTCCGACAGCACGGGGCGCTTGTCGGTCCGCGCCTCCACGGCGCGGGAGAGCTGGGACAGGGCCACCACCGGCACGTTGAGCTCGCGTGCCAGCGACTTGAGCGAGCGCGAGATGTACGAGATCTCTTGCACGCGGTTCTCGTTGCGGCGATCGCCCGACTGCATGAGCTGCAGGTAGTCAATGATGATGAGGTCAAGGTCATACTCGGCCGCCAGGCGGCGGGCCTTGGTACGCACCTCCATGGGCGAGGGGGAGGGCGTGTCGTCGATGAAAATCGCCGCTTCCGACAGCGTGCCGCTGGCGTGGGTGAACTTTTCCCATTCGAGGTCCTCGATGCGCCCCTGGCGCAGGCGCTGCGAGTCGATCCCCGTGTGGCCGGCGATCATGCGCTGCACGAGCTGCTCGGACGACATCTCGAGGGTGAACATGGCCACCACCGAGTTGTGCTTGAGGGCGGCGTTCATGGCCATAGAGATGGCCAGACTGCTCTTGCCCACCCCCGGTCGCGCGGCGATGATGATGAGGTCCGAGGGCTGTAACCCGCCCAGCAGGCGGTCCAGATCCGTAAAGCCCGTGGGCACGCCCAACGTCTCATCCTGATGCTCCACCAGGAACTCGATGTGGTCATAGTACTCGCGGATGATGTCGCGGACGGGTGTCAGCGATTTGGTCACGCGGCGCTGCGACACCTCGAAGAGGATGCGCTCCGCCTGGTCAATGACCTCATCGACCTCCTCGCGCTCTTCGTAGGCCAACGCGGCGATCTCGCCCGCAGCGGTGATCAGGCGCCGCATCACGCTGGTACGCTCCACGATGCGGCCATAGTGCTCCACGTGCACCGATGTGGGCACCATGTTGATCAGCGAGGTCAGATAGGCCGGGCCGCCGACGGTCTCGAGCTGCTCCTGGCGCGCCAACTCGTCGACCAGCGTCACAAAGTCGGCGGGCTGGCGCCGGTCGTGCAGCGTCAGGATCGCCTGGTAGATGATCTGGTGCGACTCGCGGTAAAAGTCCTCGGGCCGCAAAAAGCTCCCCACCTTGATGATGGCATCGGGGTCAATGAGCAGACTGCCGATGACGGATTGCTCCGCCTCGACATTCTGCGGGGGAAGACGATCCACCGCCATGCCGTCAGTCTCCCAGGTCGTCGAGATCGAGGGTATCGACAAAGTCGCGGAAGATGTCGAGCTCGTCCTCCTTGGCTTCGACCTCGGTACGGATCTCGGCCGACCTGACGATGCCCGCCTTGTCCATCACCCCGTCCTCGGCATAGATGGGGATCTGGGCGCGCAGCGCCAGAGCAATGGCATCGCTGGGGCGCGAATCCACCAGCTGCACCTCCCCGTCGCGCTCCACGGCGATGCGCGCATAGAACGTGCTTTCCGAGAGATCGTTCACCACGATGTACTGCAGCGAGCCCCCCAGCTCGGTCACCATGTTGGCCAGCAGATCGTGGGTCAACGGTCGCGGGACGGCCGCGCCCTGCAGGCGCATGGCAATCGCCTCCGACTCGAACATCCCCACCCAGATGGGCAGAAAGCGCTCGCCCTCGTTCTCCTTGAGCAGCACGACGCGATGTCGGGAGAGCAAGCTATACAACACAGAGTACACGCTCAGTTCGATCACTGAACTGCACCCCCCCTCTCTCTACTTATGGTTACCTCGGCATTATAGCACATCGCCTAGGCGCCTACAATCTTTTCTGGGAGCCGTTGGCGCCGTCCGTCGCGCCCACGATGCGCCCCCACACCCCGGAGGCCGTGGCCCCTGTGCAGCGCACGCGGCGCAGCGCGTTGCCGAGGTCCTCCGTCGCTGGCGCCCGCACGCGCACGTACGTGTCGGTCAGCCCGGACCACGTCCTCCCCTCGGCGCCCTCCTGGGCGGCCTCGAACAGCACCGTGACCTCCCGCCCGACGAGGCGCCGATGGTAGGCCTGCGCGAGATCACGCCCCAGGCGTGCCAGGGTGCGGCTGCGGGCGTGCGCCACGGCGGGGGCCACCGGGTCG
>DUUT01000075.1 GCA_012841405.1 Chloroflexota bacterium | reverse complement strand
GGCCACCGCCTGCCCGGCGCGCTCCATCATCGCCGCATACCCATGCCCGGCGGCGTCCGCGCGCCGTTCCAGATCCCGCATCTGCTCGACACTGACGAGCTTCATCCTCACCGCCCCCTTTCGTGATGCCACCTCATTCTAGGCACACGCGCCGCGCCGCGCAACGCCCCGTGCGGTTCGTGGGGCTCTTGGCGCCACGCCTCGGCGGCGATTGGTGTCCCAGCCGCCCTATGGTAGAATGGGCGCCACCACCGCGGTGCCCGGAGAGGCCCCGCGCGCACCCGGCATGGCGGGGTCGCGCGTTCTGGCAGATAATGCGCTGTTTCGCGCTGATTCCTGCACGCCGCCTCCCGCCCCGCGGCGTGCGGCCGGGAGCGGCACAGCGCCCGTTTCTGCAGGCCGCGTCCGCGGGTCGCCTCCGCAGGCCGCCGAGAGAGCGGCGCTGCAGATAACGGCGTGTTCGGGCGCAAAACCTGCACCCCATGGATTCGCCGCATCACCACAACTCTGGATGGTACGCCACGATGACAACCCGCGTATCCGCCCGCGTCCGCTCGCTTCCCGAATCGGGGTTACGGCACTTTTTCGATATCCTCGCCACGATGGACGACGTGCTGTCCCTGGGCATCGGCGAGCCCGACATGCCCACGCCGCGCCCCGTGCGCGCGGCCGCCATCGCCGCCATCGAGCAGGGGCAGACGGGCTATACCTCGAACGCCGGCATCCGCGAGCTGCGCCTGGCGATCGCCGCCTCCCTGCGGCGTCGCTACGGGCTCGACTATGATCCCGACGAGGAGATCCTCGTCACCGTGGGCGTGTCCGAGGCGCTGCTCGCCGCCATGCTCGCCCTGCTCGACCCGGGCGATGCCGTGTTGGTGCCCGAGCCGTGCTTTGTGGCCTATGACGCCTGCGTCCGCCTCGCGGGCGGCGAGCCCATCGGCGTCCCGACCCTCGCCGCGGAGGGCTTTCAGGTGCGTGTCGAACGCCTGGAGGCGGCGCGCACGCCCCGCACCCGTGCCCTGCTCGTCGGCTACCCGAGCAACCCCACGGGGGCCATGTGGGAGCGCGCGCAGGCCCAGGCCGTGGCCCAATGGGCCGCCGCGCACGATCTGCTCCTCATCTCGGACGAGATCTATGATCGCTTTGTCTACGGGGTGGAGCACACCTGCCTGGCGGCGCTGCCGGGGATGCAGGCCCGCACGCTGCTCCTGGGGGGGTTCAGCAAAAGCTATGCCATGACGGGCTGGCGCGTCGGGTACGCCTGTGGCCCGCGCGCCATCATCGCCGCCATGCACAAGGTCCACCAGTACGCCATCATGTCGGCGCCGACGCCGGGGCAGGTGGCGGCGCTCCACGCCCTCTCCAGCGCCGCCGATCCCGCCGAGGCGATCATTCACGAGTTCGCCGCCCGGCGCGATATCCTGCTGCACGGCCTGCGCACCATCGGGCTCCCCTGCGTCGAGCCACGCGGGGCGATCTATGCCTTTCCCTCCGTGGCCCATCTGGGCTGTAGCGCCACCGCCTTCGCCGAGCGGTTGCTGCGCGAGGAAAGGGTCGCCGTGGTGCCCGGCGACGCCTTTGGTCGCTCCGGCGAGGGGCACGTGCGCATCGCCTACACCGTCTCCTCGTCGGTGCTGGAGGAAGCGTTGGAGCGCATGGCGCGCTTTGTGCGGCGGATCGGCGGCTGACGCGACGGCGTCACTCCACGGGGATGAGCGTCGGCTGCAGCGTCAGGGGGTCGGGCTGCGCCTCGACGATGACCTCCACCTCCATGACCTCGTCGCCCCGCAGGACGGTCAGGCGCACCGCCTGGCCCACCTCCGTGCGCAAGGCGAGGTAGTTCAGCAGGTCCTCGTGGGTAAAGATCGGCTGGTCATCGATGCTCAGCAGGACATCGCCCCCGCGCGGCAAGATCTCGCCGGCCACGTTGACGCGCTCCGTGCACGCCTGCAGCCCGGCCAGCGCGGCGGGGCCGTCTTCGACCAGCACATCGACGAGCGCGCCGCGCAGATCGGCGGGCAGCCCCAGACTGCGGTTGAACATGCGGTTCAGCGTCACCGTCGATACCCCGATCCAGGGATGGGCATAGTGCCCGGTATCAATGAGCTGCTGCGCCACGCGCGCCACGATGCGCGAGGGCACGGCAAAGCCGACGCCGGCCGAACCCTCCACCGGGGACTGGATGGCCGTGTTCACGCCGATCACCTGGCCCGCCAGGTTGAGCAGCGGTCCGCCCGAGTTGCCGGGGTTGATGGCGGCGTCCGTCTGAAGCACTCCCGGCACGGCATAGGTGGTGGCGCCGGTCTCCTCGGTGGATGCTGGCAGGAACCGCCCCACGGCGCTCACGATGCCGGCGCTCATCGACCCCTGCAGCCCAAAGGGGTTGCCGATGGCCACCACCGGCTGCCCCACGCGCACGGCATCCGAATCACCCAGGGGCAGGGTGCGGAGCCGATCCGCCGGGCAATTCACGTGCAGCACGGCCAGGTCACTCAAGGCGTCCATGCCCACGATCGTCGCCGAAAAGGTGGCGCCGTCAAAGAACGTCACCTGTAGCTCGTCCGTCCCCTCGACGACGTGATAGTTCGTGACGATGTGCCCCTCGTGATCGTAGATGAACCCCGAACCCTCGCGGAGCACAAAGTACTCGCGCTGCACGAGCGAGTCCAGAAAGTCTTGCAGCAGTTCCCCACCGCGCGCCCCCGCTGGGCTCAGCCCCTTGATCTGTACCACGCTCGGGTTCGCCCGGCTGTAGAGTTCCTCCAGTACGTTGCCATTCGCGCCGAGGCCGATGCTGGCGTCCGCAGGTACCGTGGGCAGGGGCGTGGGTTCCACACGCTGCGTGGCCATGGCCGGGGGGAGGCTGACGTTCCCCATTCCCGTCCAACGCTGCCACAGCGTGCGCTGCTGACAGGCATCCCACGGCACGACAAAGACGACGGCAATCGTCATGGCGACAACGAGTGTCCACGGGAGAAGTGTCATCCACGTACGTCGCACGCTGCAGACCTTTCACTCGACACCAAGGTACGCCCGCCCCCGTGGCGGATGGGGACGGGCGCACCGTCACTTCCTGCATCGACACAGCGGGATGTTCGGCCCACGCATGGCACCGTTCTGGCTTCTCTCGCGGTGAACGCGCCTAGCGACGCGCTCCTCGCTCCCGCGTATGCGCACGCACCTTCTCGCGCGCCTCGCGTTCGGGGGTCTCGATGTCGTGCATCTGACGATTATGCTGGCGCAGGTTCTGTACCAGATCGTCCTCATCCATACCTGAGACCATCTGGCCACAGTGTTCGCAGCGAACGCTCATCATCTCTTCCGTACCGTACATCGCATCCTCCTCGCCGTACCTGGCGACCACGCATGGTACGCCGCGACCCGGCGCCGAGGTCCCGCTGCGTTGGGCGCCCCGCGTTCGCGGAGCGCAAGACGCCCCTGGGCGCTGCACACCCGGCACAGCCGCCGCTCGCCCACGGGGTGGTCACGGACGCGATGGTCGTCGTAAGGGGGATGCAGCAACGGACAAGGGGGATTGTGCAGTCCGTAACTCTACTTTATTCTAAGCCACGATCGCCCAAGCGTCAATACCCCCACGCCCCCAACGCACGCACCCGGCGTCGGCGGGGGTGAGGAGAGCGCGAGGCGCCGGTACCGCACCGGGTGCACGTTTCAGGCGCTACCAGGCCAAAATCTGCACGCCGTCACCCGCCGTCAGCGCTGCGGCGTTCTCGCCATCCCCGCGCTCTCGCTGTGGGGCGCGCTTAGGCCGTGTCTTGCAGACGCACCCGACGTAGTAACGATGTCGCCCCGAGCGTACGCGAGAGCCCTTGACGCCCATCGACACGGTTTCTCGCCACGCTCAGAACGACGCTGTGGCCCTCTTTCCAAACACTACCTAAGGCGTGACGATCGCCTTGACGACGCCCTCGGCATACGCCTCGACGACGCGGAAGGCGCGGTCGGCCTCCTCGAGAGGCAGGCGGTGCGTCACCAGGGGATCGAGGTGGATCATGCCCTGCCGCACGAGCGTGATCGCTCGGGGATAGGTCAGCTTCATGCGGCGCGCCACCTTGATGGTGAGCCCCTTGCGCCGCACGATATGGTGCGTCATCACCAGCTCGTCCTCCGGCGGGATGCCCACGAGGACGACGCGTCCGCCGCGCTTGACGATCCGTGCCGCCTCCTCCTGGGCCGGCATCGTCCCCGCCGCCTCGATGGCGACATCGACGCCGTGCCCGCCCGTCAGCGCTGCCACGCGCTCGGCGAGGTCCTCATTGGGCGTCAGCGCCGTGGCGCCGAGCTCGGCGGCCGCATCCCGTCGGTAGGCCAGCGGTTCCACCGCCACGATCGGCGTCACCCCGGCGATGCGCGCGATCTGCACGAGCAGCAACCCGATGGGGCCACACCCAACCACCGCCACCGAGTGGCCCACCCGTGGCTTGGCGAGATCCCACGCATGCAGCGCCACGCCGAGCGGCTCGAGAAGGGCGCCCTGCTCCGCCGTCATCCTCGCGGGCAGCGGAAAGAGGAACTCGGGGCGATAGGGGATGTACTCGCGCAAGCCGCCGTCCATGGGAGGGACGCCGGCGAACAGCAGATACTGGCACAGGTTGGGGTTTCCCTCGCGGCAGTAGCGGCACCGCCCACAGCTCACCGCCGGCTCGACGGCCACCAGGTCCCCCGGGTGGAGGGTATCATCGCCGCGGGGCACCTCGACGACCTCGCCGGCGAACTCGTGCCCCAGCACGAGGGGGGTGTCACTCACCGTGTCGCCAATGCGGCCGTCGCGGTAGTAGTGGATGTCCGAATGGCACACGGACACCGCGCGCACCCGCACCAGTGCCTCATCCGCGGCGGGTGTCGGCATGGCCTCCTCCACCACGCGCAGATCCCGTGGTCCAAACAGCCTCAGCGCCTTCATCGTACGCGTCCTTTCGTTGCATCGTGATGGGCCCGCCGCCGCTCGCGGCGCGGCCAGCGCCAGGGATTGTCGCCCCGGCGCCCCGGACCGTCAAGCCGATGGGCCAGCGCACCTTGACAGGTGCCGTCCCCCATGGTATGGTGGCGCCGGCAGTCGGGCTGGGATATCGGAGACAGTATCGTGCGGCAGTCCGAGGTGCAGTCGCGTTTCCTCAAGAGCTTTGGAGCGCTCTACCCTCAGTTCACCTTTCGAGGGTTACGTCGCCTGGCGTATGGCTCGATGGGGCCCTATGCCTTTGTGCTGCGCGTGACCCTGGGCCGCGCCGCCCTGCCCATCGACATGCTCTGCGTGGCCCTCACCGAAGGGTACCCCGAGGAGGTGCGGCGCTTTCTCCAGCGCATCGGCCCCAGCGGGGAGCGGCCCGAGGGGCCGGGCACCGTGCCGGTGCTCATTGCCCCCTACCTCTCGGCCGAAGCACAGGCCCTCTGCCGCGCCGCGGGCGTCGGCTACTTTGACCTCGCCGGCAACGCCGGCCTCGAGACGGCCAGCGTCTACGTCGAGCTCAGCGGGCGGCCGAACCCCCATGCGCGCGAGAAGCAGCTCCGCGATCCGTTCATCGGGAGGGCCGAGCGCGTCACCCGCCGGCTGCTCCTGGAACCCGAGCGCCCCTCCTGGGCGATGCGCACCTTGGCCCAGGCTGCGGACGTCAGCCTGGGGATGGCCAGCATGGCCACCACCGCACTGGCCGCCGCGCGCCTCGTCACCAAAGGACGCGGTGGTCTGCGGGTCACCGATCCCGCTGGGCTGCTGGACGCCTGGTTAGAGCGCTATGACCTGCGGCGCAGCCCGCTGCACATCTTTCGCTCCTGGTGGGGGGTAGACGAGTTGGCGCGGCGATTGGCCCAGCGCTGCGCCGCCCACGGCCACAGCGCCTTGACGCTCTGGTCCGGCGCAGAGCGCTTGCTCGCCGAGGAGCCGACGGCACCCCGGCTGGCCTTCTACTGGCAGGGGGACCTGGAGCCCCTCGTGGAGATTCTGAACCTCGATGAGGTCAAGGGGCGTACGTACGTCTTTGTCTTTGAGCCCTATGACGAGAGCGTGCTGTGGGAGCATCGCCGTGCGGCGGAGGACCACCCCGCGATCGTCCATCCGCTGCAGCTCTGCCTCGACCTCAGCTCGGGCGACGCCGCCGAGCTCGCCCTCGCTCAGCGGGTGCGGGCCGCCTTCCTCGACGGCTGACGGCGGGTCGCCCTCCGGGGCGCTGGCGGTCGCCCCTGCCGGCGCGCCCCCTGGCGACAGCTCTCGACGATGAGCATCTCGAGCCCCAGCGGCCCCTCGATCTGCCCCGTCTTGATGGCCTGATCCAGCTCGGCCACCCGCCGCAACAGCGCCTCGAGCTCCTCCATGCGGAACATGCGCGCCTGGCTGATGACCTTCTCGGCGATAAAGCGCCGCGAGAGCCGCAGCTCGCGCTGCACCGCGTCGACGCCCTGCCCCTGCTCTTCGGCCAGCTCCTTGGCGGCGAGGATGAGCCGCACCTGCCGGGCGATCATGGTGAGGATGTACAGCTCGTGGGCATCCGGATCAGCGAGCAGCTCCTCGAGGTGCCGCAGCGCCTCCTCGCGCCGCCGTGCCCCGAGGCTATCCACGAGGCCAAAGATGTCCGACTCGCGCGTGGCCTGCACCAGCGTCCGCACGTCCTCCGCGCTGATGTCGCGCGCATAGTTGGCGTAGGCGGCCAGTTTGGCGAGCTCGCGATCGAGTTGGCGCAGGTTGGCACCGACGGCAGCCGTCAGCAGCTCCGTGGCCTGGGGCGTGATGGGGGCGCCATGCTGCTGCGCGCGCTCGCGCACCCAATTGTCCAGCGCCCGGCCCTCGGGAACGGTGAACAGCTTGATAAAGCCGTCCTTGCTCCGCTGCGCCGCTTTGAGCACGGGGTTGCTCGCGTTCAGCGCCTTGGCATCGACGAACACCAGCCGCGTGGAGGGCGGCATGTGCGGCAGGTAGGCCACGAGCTGCTCGGCAAACGCGGCATCGGCCGTGGAAACGGCGCGCGCTCCGTCGGTCGCCGCCCTGCGCCCGCGCGCTGCCCGCGCGCCGTCAAAGCGCTGCAGCAGGTCGTGGACGATGACCAAGCGGCGCTCCGCCAGGAAGGGCACCGCCTGGCAGGCGTTGACGAGTTCCTCGAACGTCAGCCGGCGACCATCGAGCTCTGTGATGTTGAGGTCGCCCATGCCGGCGGCCATCACCTGCTGCTTGCGCTGCGCGACCTCCTCCGAGCGCGAAAACTCGTCTTCCCCGTGGTAAACGTAGAACATGGTCCTTCCCGTAGTGGCCCCTCGGCCCCCTAGACGCCGTGCTCCACGGCAACGCGGTGCACGGTGAGCTTGCCCTTCGATGCGCGCCGCAGGACGCGAATGCGCACGCCATCGAGCACGCACGTCGTGGTGACGTACTGCTGGACGGCGAGGCCCACGGGCCGAGCGATGGCAAAGGCCGCCATCATGGCCATGACCACGGCCGCGGCCCGCCCCCACCGGGAGCCGTGCACGCTGATGGCCGTGGTGTAGGCCGCCGAGCTGGCGAGCACCCCGCCGACGGCCAGATTCGTGCCGCAGTTGGGATGGATCGCCAGGCGCCAATCCCCGTCCTTGAGGCGCGCCACCGCCTCCTGCGCAGCGCGCGCCACGTCCTGCGTGTCCACCTCCCCGTAGAGCGTGAACCCGTTCCAGTCGCTGCGCCCCATCAGCCGGAGTGGGGTGCACAGCTCGCCCAGGATGTGCATGGTGGCATGTTCCAGCGCATGGTTCTGACGGATACGATCGAGGAGTGCGATGTTGCCCATGGATGCACTTTCTATCAATGATGTAGTACAGTGTCCGGTACCTTGTAGTGCAGTACGCGCGCCGCGCGGCCGCCGATTTTTGCTCGGGGCGCCGTCCCCTTCTGGCGCCTCTCGCCAGGGGACCTCACCGTTGCGGCCTGTAACGCGACAACTTGCGGCAGTATAGCACAAAGTCCGGCGACGGCGAAACCACCCCCGCCCCCGGGGCCGGACGTCGCCCACCTCCGCCGCTGTGCCACGACGAAGCGCTGATTTAACCCGCCCTTTACTCCGCGGGCGCCCGCGCATCGTATGATGGGGACAAGGACGCCATCTCCAGGAGGCCGGGATAGACCATGCCGCAGCGGGAGCACCACCCTACCGTCGTACTCGTCATCGGCGCTGAGCACGACCCCATCGGGCCGTACCTCGTGGCGTGTGGGTGCCACGTCATCCGGGCCACGTCGGGCGCCGCCGCCGTCGCGCTGGCCCAGCGCCATCGCCCCCACCTCGTCATCATGGACCTCGACGTGGAGAACCTCGATCCCTACGAGATGGTCATCGACCTCACCGCCCTCCACGAGACGCGCGACGCGCCCATCGTGGTCGTCGTCTCGGCGCCCGAGGACGATGAGGCCATTCGCCCCTACTGTCACGGCCGCCTCGTCCGCCCCGTCACCGAGGCGGCGCTGGCGGCAACCCTTGC
>DUUT01000074.1 GCA_012841405.1 Chloroflexota bacterium | reverse complement strand
CGCCGTGGGCGCTGAGGTAGTACACCCCCAGCCCGCCCAGCAGCAGGCCGATCCACACGCCGCCGAGGGCCAGCAGGAACGCCTCCGTGAGGAACAGGGCCAAAATACGCCGCTCCTTCATGCCGATAGCGGCCAGGATGCCGATCTCGCGGGTGCGCTCAAACACCGCCATCACCATGGCGTTCACCACCACTGTAGCGGTGATGGCCAACACGATGACGTAAAAGACGGCCATCATGGCATTGGCATAGGACTCGACCTCCAGGTACAGGGCGTTCATCTGCTGCCACGTCTGCACCTCGAGCCGGTCAGAGATCAGCGCCGCAGCCACGGCCTCGGCCTGGAACATGTCGTCCAGCTCTACCCAGACGACACTGGCACGATCCCCCACCTGGGTGATCGCCTGGGCCTTGGAGAGGGGCATCAGCACCGTGCGCTGGTCGTGGGTGGGCGTGTGCGTGGTATACACGCCACGCACGACGAACGGCTGCTCATCGATGTCGCCGTTGGCCGTGTTGACCAGCAGGGTGACCCTGTCGCCCGCCGCCAGGTTCCGCTTGGCGGCCAATGGGGCGCCGATTAGTACCCCCTCGCGATCGTCGGGATCGAGCCACGCCCCATCCAGGAGCTCCTGGTACACCGCGCTGGCCCCCGAGGCGGGGTCGATGCCCAAGATACGCACCCCCAGCGATTCGTCGCCGCTGAGCAGGATGCCGCTGGCATAGAGGCGCGGCGTCGTGGTGCGCACCGGCTCGAGCGCGGCGATCTGTCCGGCGATGGTCATGGGATCGTCGACCAGGTCCTCCCAGGCCAGGCTGGTCGCAGCCCCATCGTAGCCACGGGCGCGCACCTGCAGGTGGCCGCTCTCCAGTCGGATGCTCAGTGCGAGCGCGTTGCGCATCTCGCCCTCGACAAAGGCAGCCATCATCAGGAGCAGCGCCACGCCGAGGCCGAGGGCCAACGCCGAGAGGAACGAGCGCCGTCGGTTCCGCCCCAGGCCGCGATAGGCCATGGTGAGCAGTTGCTTCATGGGATCCGCCTCAGACGTAATGGAGCGCGGCAGCGGGCTCGCGACGCGCCGCCTCTCGGGCCGGATAGAACGACGCCGCCACCGAGATCACTACGGCCGTCACGATGAACTGGGGCGCCTTTTCCAGGCCTAGCGTCGGGTAGACGCGTCCATCGATCAGCGCGGTGTAGGACGTCATCTCGGTGAACTGGCCAAAGTCGAACCCCACCTGCCCCAGGAGGGCGTTCAGGCCCAGCCCCAGCGCCATGCCGGCGAACGCGCCGATGGCGCCCAGCAGTACCCCTTCCAGCAGAAAGAGGCGTGCGATCTGCCCTGGCTTGAGACCCAGCGCGCCCAGGACGCCGATCTCGCGCGTGCGCTCATAGACGGCCATGAGCATCAGGTTGAGGGTTCCGATGCCGGCAATACCCAGCATGATGACGCCAAAGACGTCCATCACCAGGCCCTTGGTGGCCATCGTCTGGGTCAACTCGGGGAAATTCGTCCGCCAGGACGTCATCTCATAGCTCGCCATGGCGGGCTCGAGGGCACGTATCACCGCGCTCTCCTGGCCCAGATCCTTGAGCCAGAGCACCACCTCGGTGGACTGCCCCGGCGCTAGGTAGAGGGACTGCGCTTTGGCCAGCGCCATGTAGAGCGTGCCCCGCTCCACTTCGGCCAGGCCGAGGTCATAGATGCCCACCACCGTCACGGTGCGCTGGCGCATCTGGTTGTGCAGCGCTCGCCCGACCAGGGTGACGCGGTCACCGACCGTCACCCCCATGGCATCGGCCAGGCCCCTGCCGATGAGCACCACATCGCCATCAGCGGTTGTCAGGTTGCGCCCCTCGGTGATGTGTTGACCGATCAGACTCACGCCGCGCTCGGCCTCGGGTTCGACACCGACGATGCGCAGGGCAAAGGCGCCCGCGCGGCTGCTCACCATGCCGCCGGTGGTGACACGGCGCGTGGCGGCCAGCATCTGCGGCGAACGCTTCGCCGCGTCAATGATCGCCCCGGTTTGGGTTGCGTCCAGCGGCAACAGGGGGTGCTCGTCGACATGCGCGCCATAGCCGGCGGCATGCACGTGGATGTTGCCGCCCCTCACCTTGATGGCATTCCCATAGATGGCCTGATCGAATCCCGCCATCAGGCCCTGGTAAAAGACCAGCAGCGCTGTCGACAGGCCGATGGCCAGTACCACGATGAGCGTCCGGCGGCGGTGCCGCCAGATGTTGCGCCATGCCAGGCGCACGAACAGCTTCATGCGCACTCTCCTCGTGTAGGGCGTGTGCGAACGACGCACCATCCGCAGAACCGATGTCGCCCAGAGCGTCGGCGAGGGCCCGCGACGCACATTGACCGGGCTCCGCGCTGCACCGCCGGCGCGCCGCGGTGTCCGGCGGGATCACGATGACTCCGAACGACGCCGCAGGCCCCCTTTCCCAACACGGCCTAGCGCTTCGATGCCGCGCCTGGGCGAGCGGACAGCGCCAGCGCCCAAGCCTCCAGCGCGGTCACCTCCACCAGGTGCAGCGTGCCGCGCTCCATGCCGAGCAGCCCCTCGATGGCGTCGGTATAGGCCGCGATGCAGCGCTGGGCGCGCTGCCGGCCATCGCGCTCGTCCCACGCCATCAGCTGACGCATCAGCTCCTGCGACATGCCCCGCGAGAGGTCCGTGACCATGACAGCCGCCACGTCGGGATAGTCGGTAGCCATGGTCCCCTCGGCGACGCCTTGGGCGATGATGGGGTGCAGCAGCGACCGCATGAGGTCCAGGCTTGCCCGCTCCAGTTTGTCGCGGATCACGGCATCATCGTCGGCATACCATACGCGGGCGAGCTCTACCATCAGGTCGACGCGCTCGGACTTGAACCCTGCCGCCAGACGAAAGATGGCCTCCAGCTTGTGCGGCGCAGACAGCCGCGAGTCCTCCGCCAGCGGCCCCAGCGCAGCCGTCACCTCTTCCACCATGCGCTCCACCAGCGCCTCAAGGAGGGCCAGCTTGGAGTCAAAATAGTGGTAAAAAGCGCCCTTGGAGATCTGCAGCGTCTCGAGCAGGTCCTGGATCGTCATCCGCTCGTATCCCTTGCGCTGGATCAGCGCCTGGGCTGCATCCAGGATCGCGTTGACGCGCGCCGCCCGCTCCTGCTCTTTCACCGTTCGTGCCATACCGTCCCTTTCACAAACCGACGGTCGGTCTATTAATGTGGGTATTCTATACGAAAGCCGAGCGGCGCTCAAGTCGGTGGCGCCCCTACTGGACACCCCAGCGAACCGTGCCATAATGAATGTATCCTAAGCGACGAGGTCATGCGATGGCTATGCGCGGCGGCCCCCGAGGCGGCATGCGGGGGCTGATCAACGCCCCCGACGAGAAACCCAAGGTTACCCCTCAGCTCCTCCGGCGGGTGGGGCAATACGCCCTCCCCTACCGCTGGCTCATCGGCGGTATGCTCCTGCTGATTCTGGCGCATACGGGGCTGTCGCTCCTGACGCCCCTCATCATGCGCGACCTGATCGATACCACCATCCCAGCGGGTGACGTCCGGCGCTTGGCGCTGCTGGCGGCGGCGCTGTTGGCCATTCCTATCGTCGACGGTGGCCTCACCGTGTTCCAGCGACGCACCAGCGCACGCGTGGGCGAGGGCGTGATCGCTGACCTGCGTGTCGCGCTGTACGCCAACCTCCAGCGCATGTCTCTGCGCTTTTTCACCAACACCCGTGTGGGCGAGCTCATGAGCCGCCTGAACAACGACGTGGTGGGCGCACAGAACGCCATCAGCAGCACCATCGTGGGCATCGTCACCCAGCTCGTTCGCGGTGTGGCCGTGCTCGCGGTGATGCTCTCTCTCGAGTGGCGGCTCACGCTCCTCAGCGTGGCCATCCTCCCGCTGTTCATCATCGCCTCGCGCATGCTGGCCGTGCGCCTGCGCGATCTGGCCCGCAGCCAGATGGAGACCAACGCGCAGATGAACGCCATGATGAACGAAACGCTCAACATCGGGGGCGCCCTCCTCGTCAAGCTGTTCGGGCGACAGCGCCAAGAGATCGACCGCTTTGCGCGGCGCGCCGGGCACGTGCGTGACCTCGGGGTGCAACGGGCGTTCGCCGGATCGGTGTTCGGCGCCGTCATCGGCCTCATCAGTGCCGTGGGCACGGCACTGGTCTACGGCCTCGGCGGCTATTATGTCATTCAGGGCGCGTTTACTGTGGGCACCATCGTCGCCTTTGGCGCCTATCTGGGCAACCTCTACCGGGCCCTCCAGGGCCTATCCAATGCGCCCGTCGAGTTTGCCACCTCGATGGTCAGCTTCGAGCGCGTGTTCGAGGTCATCGATCTGCCCGTCGATATCGTTGAAAAGCCCGACGCCATCACCTTGCGCGACGTGCGCGGCGAGATCGTGTTCGAGGACGTCTCGTTCCGCTACGAGACGGGCGACGAGTACCTGCTGAGCGACGTGCGCCGCTACGGCAGTATGGACAGCGTCAGGGCGGCCCTCTCGGGGGCACCACCACCCCGGGCCACCACCGAAGAGGTGGCCACCACCGAAGAGGCGGCCGGCGCACTCGCGTCGGCGGAGGCCGACCGGCTCGCCCGCGGGGCCGCCGAGACCGCCGCAGCGCTCGCTCAGGACGCCCGCGACGACAGCGCCGAGGAGCTGGCCCCGCACAGCCAGGCGCGGGGCCTGGCGCTGGAGGGGGTGAGCTTTCGGGCCGAGCCCGGCCAGCTCGTGGCGCTCGTCGGCCCCAGCGGTGCGGGCAAGACCACCCTCACCTACCTCATCCCGCGTCTCTACGACCCGAGCGCCGGCTGCATCCGTATCGACGGCCACGACCTGCGCGACGTGACCCTCGAGTCCCTCTCGGCGCAGATCGGCATGGTGACGCAAGAGACGTATCTGTTCCACGACACCATCCGCACGAACCTGCAGTACGCCCGCCTCGATGCTACCCAGGAAGAGCTGGAGGCCGCCTGTCGGGTGGCCAACATCCACCACTTTATCGAGGCGCTGCCCGACGGGTACGACACCATCGTCGGTGAGCGCGGCTACCGCCTGAGCGGCGGTGAGAAACAGCGCATCGCCCTGGCGCGCGTGATCCTCAAGGATCCGCGCATCCTCGTCCTCGACGAGGCCACCAGCAGTCTCGATAGCGAGTCCGAGGCATTGATTCAGGACGCCCTCGGCAAGGTGATGGCCGGGCGCACGAGCATCGTCATCGCCCACCGTCTCAGCACCATCCTCTCTGCCGATCTCATCCTGGTCATCGACCGGGGCAAGATCGTCGAGCGCGGCACCCACGCCACACTGCTGGCCAAGGGGGGCGTCTACGCCGGCCTCTACCAGACCCAGTTCCGCCGGGGCAACCCCTAGGGCAGCGCCGCCACACGCCCAAGACACAAAGAGGCCGCCCCGGGGAGGGGCGGCCTCCTGCCTTTGCCGCATCCTGCCAATCCCGCGCTACGAGGATCAGGTCATGCCGCGCTCCATCGTGCGCTCGCGCGCGACCTGCCACCCATAGTGGATGGCGTCCTTCACCTGATCCCAGGTGTTGGCGTTGTGCCGCTCCCACTGCATGCGCGCGTCGTTCTCGATCGCGCTCCAATCCATGCTACGGTAGTTGCGGCTGTGGGCCAGATCCCAGCCGTACTGGTAGCCCGGCTGGTAGTAGTCAAAGGTGTGGCCGGTGCCCGAGAAATGCGTGTTATAGTGGCTGCGGAAGGCATCATCACGATCGGCAAAGCCCCGCTCGAGCGTCGTGCGGTCCATCTCGCCCAAGGGCTCGACGTCCACCTCGACGCGGCGCAACGTGTCGCGAACCGTCTCGGTGCGCTCCTCGACCTCTTTGCCCACGTGCACCTCTTCGGTGACGTGCGCTTCCTTCTGCACCACCGGCTCTTCGGCACGTTCACGAAACTCGACGGCGCCTTCCTCAAAGGCTTCGAGATCCTTCTCGCTCGCCGGCCTGTCGACGGGGCGCCGCTCGACGTCTACCCGCTCCTCGCGCAGGGTAATGTCCTCTTCCACCGGCTCCTCGACGACGCGGCTGCTGACGCGCGCGCCGCTGCGCTCCACTTCCCGCTTGCCGACCTTGAGCTCCTCCTCGACCTCTTGAAAATCGGCCTCGCGCTCCGTGTGTGAGGTGATCGGCTGCTGCGTCTCCACGGTGCGCTGCTCGCGCGCCGTGATCTCGCTGGGCGTCCACCCCTCCGCGCGCCACTCGGCAGCCCGACGTTCGATGTCGATGGGATTGTGCCGCTCCATGATGCTCACGGCGCGCTCGGTCATGTCATCCGACGAGCGGACGGCAACAAGCACACCACCGCGGCGAATGGCCTCCGAGTAGTGCTGAGCCTCCTCTTCGGGGATGCCCATGCCCACCAGCGCACCGACGAGGGCTCCCAGGCCCGCACCGACACCCGCACCGGCCAGGGCAGCGGCCAATGGCCCAGCTGCCACCAACGGTCCAATCCCCGGGATCGCCAGAGCACCGAGGCCAACGAGTAGCCCCCCGGCGCCCCCGAGCAGCGCGCCGATGCCGGCGCTCTCAGCGGCCCGATCCTCGCGTTTCTCGCCAGTGGGCCGCGCCTCGCGCGTATCGCGGCGCGTATCGCGCATCATCAGGCTGATGTCGTCACGGCTGTAGCCGCTGTCGACCAACTCCTGGACAACGCGCTGCGCTTCCTCGCGTCCGTCAAAGACTCCAACGATTGTCCGAGCCATCGTTCCACTCCTATGAATCCATACACACGCACGGTCGGCGCGGCCATCGCGGGCCGCGCCGACACACTAGTCGTCATCTCCTTCGAGCCGTTCGACGCGCACCTCTTCCTTGCGGAGGGTGACATCCTCAGGGTGCCGCTCCTCGACGCGGCGCCGCGTGATCCGCAGCTCCTCCTTCAGCATGAGGCGCTTCTCCACGTAGAGAACCTCCTCGAGCACCGGGATCACCAGCGTGTCCCCTTCATAGTGGCTCTCGACGGGTCCCTCGATGGGGCGATTGACCTCCACCCGCTCCACGTCAACGTGTTCGCGGATAAGGGGTTCATCGATGGTGCTGCGTTCTTCACGGACGGTCTTGACGAGGCGCACCCGCCCCGTCTCGCGATCCCGCTTGCCGACCCTGACGCGCTCCTCTACCACGGGGATGATCACGCTCTCTTGCGTCCCCAGTGGGCCGGCCTCCCGTTCCACCGCAGCAAAGCTCAGCGGCGCCCAGAGGGTGCCATCGGCACGCTCCACGAGCATGTCCTTCCGGAGCTGGATCCGGCGCCCTCCCTCCGTCTGCACGATGACGTGCGCCCCAAAGGCGTCCGTCGCATCCGCGACGATGGTTCCACGCCGCCCCTCCTCATCGAGCACGGTCGTCGTCCTTTGTTTCTCCATGGATGGTCCTTTGCGGCCTATTAGAAGAGCAGCGTGAAGGCGAGCAGGGCCAACACGGCCAGCACCACGAGAAGGACAATGGCCATGATCGCAGGAGGCGTACGCCGGTCGGCACTGGGGGGACGATCATACACCCCAATCGGTTCGGGGCTCTCGGCTGCGGGATCGCTGCGTCCCTGCCCGGAAGATCGCTGCTCGTACACCCCGATCTTGCCCGAGGCCGCATCGACGGGGGTGTCGTCGGCGGTCTTGTCTGGCTCGCGACCCGGACGGTCACGCGCAGGCCTATCACTCATGGCTTGACTCCTAGCCACAGCACATATGGCGATGGATGTGATGGCCGATGAAATGCTAGAGGGGGAAGTGGAATGAGGTGAGGTTACAAAAGTTTACATATCAAGTATATCAGTAATATACACGCTTGGCAAGCATGTATCGTGCCCGCGTGTCACCAAACGTGGGCCGTTATCGCCCAAAAAAGGGGGCCACCCCTCCCGGGTGACCCCCCGCCCCAGCACCATGAGCACCCTGACCGCCACGGGTCGCACGAACCGCCTCCGTGTCGCTCGCGGACAGAGGAGCGCCGATCCGCGCGGACTTAGCCGGGCTGCCGCTCCTTCACTTCCTTCAAGCTCTGTTCGAGCTTGTCGAGCGATTCGTTCCAGCCAGCGAGGCTGGCATCGAACAGCTCGCCTGCCGGAACGCCATCTTGCGTAATGGTGAGCTTGGTCTTGTTGGCGCCGAGCTCCTCAAAGAGGAGCGTGATATGCGTCTCATCGGGAAAGGCATCCATGCCATAGTACGAGCCCGGCACCACGTTCCCCTCTTCATCGGCAAAACTATCGGTATACGCGAGCTGCTTCAGAGGGACGATCTTGCGAAAGACCCCCGTAGACCAGAACATCTCTCCGTCTGGAGACCGCATGGAGAGGAGGTACTTGCCGCCCTCCCGCAAATCGATCTTGGCGACAGGCGACGTGAACCCCTTCGGTCCCCACCAGCGCATCACGCGCTCGGGGACGGTCCACGCACGCCACACCTCCTCGACGGGCGCATCAAAGATGCGCGAGATGGTCATCCCTTCCATTGTAGCTCCCTTCCACCTACCGGTCGTTTGGTCCGGTCTGGCTAAGGAGTGGTACCTTGCGTCCCCTGCCCATCGGCCCGAGCAGGCCGCCGTCCGTCCGTGCTGACGAGGCGGACAGCTCGGTGCACGCGTGCAACACCCGGCTGGGGCAAGGCAGTAGTATCTTATGTCTTTATATTTACTTTATCATGAAATCCGCTAGCCAGCAACCCATGGTGGATGCCCTCTGTATGGCGTCGAGGGACCGGCGCCTCGCATGGCGCACCGACCGCGGGTGGTGTATCATGGTGCCGCGGTGCCATGCCGCCGCACCGTGCCCGCGCCGCGCGCGGTCAATCACCATCCGGAAGGAGCGTGTCCTATGGCATCCCTGGAAACGATCGGCCTCTACCTCAACGCCGACACCATCGTCAAGAACCCCGGGTATCTCGAGACGCTCCGGCAAGAGCTGGGCCTCAACGTGGCCATCATTGGCTTCTCCGGCGCACTGCCGCCAGAGGTGCTGGCAACCAGTCCGTACGACGGCGCTCCCCCCTCGGACGAGCGCCTGTACTCCCTCCTCTGCCGTCACCTCGACGGCCAGCCCTCGGCGACAAGCCTCGATCGCATCCGCCACTCGGCCGGGCCCCACATGCACATCGGCGGCAACGACGCCACGCTGCGCGAGGCGATCGAGCGCGCCCACGCGCTCGATATCGACGTCTGGCTGCTCGGGGGCTGCTGGACGGCGAACGATTTCGACGTCGCCATGTTCTGCCCCAGCCAGGAGGCTGTCAACGCCTGGTACGAGGCGATCTACTGCCACATGGCACGCAGCTATGGCGTGGAGGGCCTCGACGTCACCCACGCGCGCTTCCCGATGACGAGCTACCCCCGCGGCATGTTCATCTGCACCTGCGAGGCGTGTGCCCGCTCAGCCGCGGAGCTGGGGTACGACATGGAGGCGATGAAGGCCGATATCCTCGACGCCCAGAGGCGCCTCGCCGCCTACGATGGCCGCCAGCTGGCGGCCATCGGCCGGGATGCCCTCGGCGCACAGGACGGGTTACAGCTCCTCGGGGTACGGACGGGCGTGTTTGACTGGTTCCGCTTCCGCTGTGACCTGCTGGCACGCAACGTGCAGCGCTTTCGCGAGGGTGTACACGCCGCCGGCGGCGAGGGGTTCATCTTTGGCATCGACACCTACCCCGCCTCCCTGGCGGCGTTCGTGGGCCACAACCTGAGCCGCTGGGACACGTTCTCGGATTTC
Organism: Chloroflexota bacterium; assembly: GCA_012841405.1. Classification (GTDB taxonomy): domain Bacteria; phylum Chloroflexota; class Anaerolineae; order UBA1429; family UBA1429; genus DUUT01. Next base: position 47,554 of record DUUT01000074.1, on the reverse strand, counting down.
GCCAGCCCCCTCGTCTCCCACGTGGATATCTTTCCCATGCAGACACTGGTGGCGTGGGCGGGATTCCTCCGAGGGCTGCAGCCGACCCTGAGCGAGGCGGAGGCGCTGCGCCTGGTGTACCGCTTTGTGGGCTATGACCGCCTCGGTCTGCCGGAGCGCGTCGCGGATTTCGCCCTCGGGGAGCCGGATTGCGAGTATCGCAACATCCCCCTGGCCGAGTTCGTGCTGCTGGACCTGGCCAAGGCCGCGCTGTACCTGCCACCGGGCCTGCCCTCGTACCCCATCGTCCAAGGCGGCGGCGCGCCGTGGATGTGGCCCAAGGAGATCATTGCGCGCATCCTGGAGGGCGCCGCCGAGCAGGGACATCGCGGGGTCATGTTCCAAGGCACGCAGGCGTTGGTGGATTTCCCACTCAACGCATAGCGCCTGACGAACGCGAGGAAAGGGGGCGTCTCGTTCGTAGTGACGAACTCGTTCGCTTGATGCTCTGTAAAGCGCGGAATGCAAAAGCCGCCACGACCAGGCAACGCAAGCCTACGTCGTGGCGGCTTTGCCGCTCTCGTGCTACGGCACGAGCATCACCTTCAGCGCGCCCTCGACGCCCTGAGCGAGCCGAAACGCCTCTTCGTACTGCTCCAAGGGCAACGCGTGGGTCACGATCGCGTCGGCGGGCACCTGGCCCTTCACGAGCATGTCCATGGCCAGGGGGTAGCAGTACGGCCCCAGGTGTGAGCCGTGGATATCGAGCTCTTTTGTGTCGCCGATGATCGTCCAATCCACCGTGGTCGGCTCGCCAAAGACGCTGAACTCGACAAACGTGCCCAAACGCCGAATCATGTGCAGCCCCTGCACCACCGACGACGGGTGCCCGGTGGCCTCGATGTAGCGATCGCACCCATACCCCTCGGTCAGGCGGCGCACCTCCGCGACGACGTCGACCTCCTGCGGGTTCAGCACGAGATCGGCGCCACACTGCTGTGCCAGAGCCAGCCGCTCTGGCTTGAGGTCCAGGGCGATGAGCAGGCCAGGGCTCTTGAGCCGAGCCGCCGCCACCATGCCGAGCCCCAAAGGGCCACATCCCGAGACGACTACTACGTCACCCAGCTCGATCATCGCGCGCTGTACGGCGTGAATGGCGCACGCCAGCGGCTCGATGTAGACAGCCTGTCGCAGCGAAAGGGATTCCGGAACGTGGTGGACGATGGCGTCGCGGGGAAAGGTCATGTACTCGGCCATCGCCCCCGGGGTACGCTGTCGAAAGCCGTACACGTCGTGCTTGCGGTCACACATCCAGTACTGGCCGCGCCGACAGAAGCGGCACTCCCAGCAGGGCACGATCTGTTCCGAGAGGACGCGGTCGCCGATGGCCACGCCGTAGCGCTCGTCGGCCCCCTCCCCCAGCGCGACCACCTCACCCACGAACTCGTGCCCGGGAGTGATAGGAGGCTGGCAGTACCCCTCCCGGTGTGCATCGCCCCAGAAGAGGGGCGCGCCGGCGTAGCACTTGGCATCCCCGGCACAGATGCCGGCCGCCAGGACGCGTACCACCACCTCACCGGGGCCAGCCGTCGGCGTCGGCACAGACTCGAGGCGATAGTCACGCGGGCCGTGACACACCACCGCCCGCATCGTCTCTGGCAGGTTGAGCCCCATCGTTGTCATGCGTACCCTCCCATGGTGCCGACCGCCCGCTTACGACGGCCAAGCCCCTCTCACCGACGCCCTTCAGCCCCACCAGGGCTCGCCCTCGACGCGCGTTGCCTTGAGATAGTCCTCGTCCAGGACGATGCCCAGCCCCGGGAGCGTCGAGACGAGCATCTTGCCGTCGCGCACCACGGGCGCGTTCTCGGCAGCCTCCGGGGCCTCATCGGCGTCCCGCGTGCACTCCATCAGGGGCGCGTTGAACAACGCCGCCGTGAGCTGCTGCGAGGCCATGTTGAGGCCCAAGCCGCTCACGTTGTGCAGGTGGATGGGGATCCGGAAGAGCGCCGCCAGGTCGGCGATCTTTTTCACGCCGGTGATGCCCCCCGAGTTCACCAGGTCGGGCTGCAGGCAGTCCACCGCCTGATTGATGAGGAACGGCAGGGCGCTCTCGGCCAGCTGGAGGTTCTCGCCCGTCATGATGGGCACGCGCGTGCTGCGACGCAGCGCCATCCACGACTCGGAGAACTGCGGCGCCAGGGGGTCCTCAAAGTAGAGGGGCTTGATCGGCTCGATGGCCTCGGCCACCCTGATGGCGGAGGGTACATCCAGCTCGCAGTGGCAGTGCACGATGATGTCGATCTCGTCGCCCAGCGCCTCGCGGGCATAGCCGTAGACCTGTTGCACGCGGTGCGCGTCCTGTGGGCCGATGGTCGGGCGAAACTGCTGCATCGGCGTGCCGATCGCGTTGTGGATGTCGACTTTGTACGCGCGAAAACCGTGCGGATCCTCCCTGAGGCGCCTGGCGCCGTCAATCCACGCCTGCCGGTTCAGGGGGTCACTGACGCCCCAGTGGGAGTAGAGGGGGATCTCCTCGCGGAAATTGCCGCCCAATAGCCGGGAGACGGGCTGGTTCAGGATCTTGCCCGCCAGGTCCCACAGGGCGATATCGATGCCGCTCAGCACGGCCATCTGCCGCCCGCGCTGCGGGTAGGCGTAGAACATGTTGTGAAAGTGCACCTCGATGGTCAGCGGGTCCTTGCCGATCAGGCCGAGATGCGGCAAGCGACCATGGTGGAGGGTATCGATGACGCTGCGTGCCACCGGCCCCGGCGCATGGCACGGGCCATAGCCACAGATGCCGGCGTCGGTCTCGATCTTGATCCAGGTGCCGCTGCGGTTGGTCGTCTGCATCGCCTTGATGGCGGTGATCTTGACCTGGCCCGCCGCCGATGCGGCTAACGCCTGCAAGTCGGACGTCATAGTCGGTTACTCCTTCAATGTGGCGAATGCCTTGAACGAACGGCCGATGGGGCGCCTTCCACGCCCATCGGCCGTCGGCCTTCCGTTTCGCTCGGCGCCGGAGCGCCTACCAGGGCCACTCGCGGCCGCGCCAGTCACGCATGACGAGGCGATCGGCGCCGTGACGGGTGGAGGTGTGATCGTCCTCCGCGAGGTCGCGTAGGAAGTAGGCCAGGGCGGGCACGGCGGCCTCCTCCGGCTCCATGTCGCCCTCCGTCGCCTTCTCGCCACCCATATAGGAGCGCATCCAGCCGGGGTGGTAGACGCGAAAGGTGTAGCCCTCGGGGCGCAGGAGATTGAACAGGGTGCTCACCCCCATGTTCAGCGCCGCCTTGGACATGCAGTACCCGTACCACCCCTGGCGTTCACAGCGGTTGATGCTCCCCGCCTCGGACGAGACGAAGCACAGGCGCTTCATGGTGCTGCGATCGGTGAGCGGCAAAAAGGCCTGCACCACCCGCAGGGCGCCCACCGCGTTGACGTCGTACATGCGCACCATCTCGTCATAGTCCGGCTCTTCCGTGAGGGTACGCCGTAGCGTTGGGGAGGTCACGCCCGCGTTGTTGATGAGCAGATCGATGTGCTCGGCCACCGCCGCGACCGCCTCGGCGGCCGCGCGGACGGAGGCGTCATCCGTCACGTCCAACGGCACGATGTGCAGGCGATCGCCGTAGCGCGCCGCGAGCTCTCCCAGTGCGGGCCAGTCCGGCATGTACTGCCCCGCGAACACACGCCACCCCTTCTCGAGGAGGCGCTCCGCGAGCGCCAACCCCAGGCCACGGTCAGCGCCGGTGACAAAGGCATTCCGTTCCATCGATGGACTCCTCTGGGGTCAGAAGGGCCACTCCCGCCCCTCATAGTCGATCAGCACCAACCGGTCCTCGTCGTCGCGATCCTCCAGGAAGAAGGGCAGGGCACAGGCGGCTGCCTCCTCCGGCTCGAGGGTGGCGCGCATGTTCTTCTGCCCACTCATGTAGGAGCGCACCCAACCCGGATGGTACAGCCGAAAGGTATACCCGGCGCGGCGCAGCTCGTTGTGCATGATGCGCACCGCCATGTTGAGAGCCGTCTTGGACATGCAGTAGCCAAAGCTCCCCTGGCGGTTGTTCATGGCGATGCTCCCCGCCTCGGAGGACACAAAGGCGAGGCGCCGCATCCCCTGGGCCATGCGTGGCAGAAACGCCTCCACCACACGGATCGGCCCCAGGGCGTTCACGTTGTAGGCGCGATGCATCGCCTCCCAATCGAGCCCTTCCCGCAGCTCGGTCCGTCCAGCGTTGATGCCGGCATTGTTGATGATCAGGTCGAGGCGATCGCTGCGCTCGCCCACGGTGCGGGCGGCGGCGGTCACCGACGCCGCGCAGGACACGTCCAGGGGTACGATCTCGACGGCGCCGGGATGGCGCGCGGCGAGGGCACCCAGCTCGGGCCACTCGGGCATGTACTGCCCGGCAAACACGCGCCAGCCGCGCTCGACGAGGCCGGCGGTCAGCGCCAGCCCCAGCCCGCGGTCGGCGCCGGTCACGAGGGCAACACCCGACATATCGCGATGCTCCTTATCTATTCCTTCGCAGCACACCAGCGCAGCGCATTGCGCAGCAGCGCCTGGAACGACGGATGCAGCCACACCTCGACATTGTGCCCGGGCGTGAGCACACAGACGCGCCCCTCCCCCTCGGTGCGCGTCCAGCCTCCGGGCTCGGTGCCGTGCTCCGAGGCGGTCGTCAGGAACACGTCGGCCGTTTCGTCGTCCAACGCCATGAGATAGTGCTCGTCCTTCACGGTAAAGGCCGTGGCGCCGGCCACCAGCGGGTGCCCCTCCTTCGGCGTGACGGTGACGTCGCACTGGGGCGGGTGCCGCAGGAAGACGCCCCCCAGCAGGCCCCGCAGCACCGGCCGATCCTGATAGCTCGCCGTCCCCGAGTGGATGGCGAGCAGCCCCTTACCGCTGCGCACGTACTCGAGGAATGCCTGCTCCACGGCATCATCCACCCACGGCTCGCGGTCGGTCGATGACACATTGTTCGACTTGACCAGCACCACCAGGGGGTACGGCGCCATCCGCTCCGCCGACCACTCCTTGGCGTCCTCGATCCAGTCGAATGCAAAGGCGCCGTCGCCCAGCGCCCCGAGCCCCGCCCGGGGCACATCGGCGTGGTGCCAATAGTCGTCACAGATCACCAGTGCGCGCATGTTGCTCTCCTTTTCCTGACCTCACCGCAGAGCCCAGAGATTCGGAGCGTCGCGCAGCACGCCAGATGGCGCGTTCGGCAACACGCCGCCTGCCATTCCCGCGCCTCGTGGAGCCCGTATCGTCCTTGCTCTGCGTCCTCTGCGGTCTCTGGTTGGTCCCCCCTAGGGATAGATGATATGGCTGTTCCAGGGGATGATGAGCGGCTTGGGGCCGTCCGCCGGGAACATGGCCGCCCACTCCTGCGGGTCATAGGTCCGCTTGGTAAAGCAGGCATAGTGCGACGGCACGGCGGCGGCGACGCCGAGCTTTTGCGCGAGCTTGACGCTCCCCTCAAAGAAGGGGAACTCGCCCTCGGTAGGGTGCGTGGTGATGAAGGCAATATCCGGCTTGAGGGCGGCAATGGGCGCGAGCAGCGCATCGTGCTCGGCCAGAGTGTTGATCGCGTCGCCGGTGATGTACAGCTTGGCACCCTCCATGGCGATGGCATAGCCCAGGTGCGTCACGTCGGGCGGCTTGATGCCCGCCTGCGGATCGCCCTCCGGCGGCTTGGAGTAAAAGGCGTGCACCGTCAGCGTACCCAGCGGCAGCGTTTGCCCTGCCTCGATGGTCTGCACGTGCGCCTCGTCCACGTCGGTGTCGCGCAGGATCTGGGCCACGCTCTCCTTGGGGCCAATGTACTGCGCCTCGGGCCAGGCGGCGTGGATGCGCGCGATGGTCTCCGAGTTCGTGTGGTCGAGGTGGGCGTGGGTCAACAGCACATAGTCGGTGGGAAGCTCCGCCTCGATGACCGGCGGCTCCGGCCGTAAAAAGCGCTCCGGCGGCCGGTCGTGCGGAAAGTACGGGTCGACGAGCACGACGGTACCCTGGGCGTCCTTCAGTGCATAGGCATTCTGCTCGAACCAGTGAATGCCCACCTTGCCGGTGGGGACGGACAATGTGGCAAACGGATGCATGGCACACTCTCCTGAGGTGGCGGTGTGGTCACGCGCGACGTGGCCGCCGCGCACTCGTGGGGCATTATGCACGCGGGCGCGGGGATGCGCAAACGCGGCGTGGCGCCGCCCTGGCCCCTACACCGCATCGGGGAGCGCACGCCCCTTGACCTGGCTCGTGTAGAGGTGATGGTAAAAGCCCCTCTGGTGCAGCAATGTCTCGTGCGTACCGCGCTCAATGATCTCCCCACCATGGATCACGAGCACCTGGTCGGCATCGCGGATGGTACTGAGGCGATGGGCGATGACAAAGCTCGTGCGGCCGGCCATCAGGCGCATCAGCGCCTCCTGCAGATGCTTCTCGGTGCGCGTATCCACGTTGCTCGTGGCCTCATCGAGGATGAGGATATCCGGGTCGCTGAGGATGACGCGGGCGATGGCCAGCAGCTGCCGCTGTCCCTGGCTCAGGTTGCTGCCCCGCTCCGAGAGCTCGGTCTGATACCCCTTGGGCAACCGCCGGATAAAGTGGTCGGCGTTCGCCATGGTCGCGGCAGCGATCACCTCCTCGTCGGTGGCATCGAGGCGGCCATAGCGAATGTTCTCCATCACCGTATCGGCGAACAAAAAGTTGTCCTGCAGCACGAGGCCCAGCTTGCGCCGCAGATCGTCCTTGCGAAGGGCGCGCACATCGACGCCATCGAGCAGGATCGCGCCACGATCGACGTCGTAAAAGCGCGTCAGGAGGTTGGCGATAGTCGTCTTGCCTGCACCCGTCGGCCCCACGAGGGCCACCATCTGCCCCGGCTGGGCATGCAGGCTGACGTTCTGCAACACGGGAACCCCTTCCTCATAGCTGAAGCAGACGTCATCGAGGACCACCTCGCCGATGGCGCGTTCGAGCGGCCGGGCATCGGGAGCGTCCACCTCGGGCTCTTCATCCATGATCTCAAAGACGCGCTCCGCACCGGCCAGCGCGGACTGGATCGAGCTGTAGAGCTGCGCGACCTGCGACAGGGGCCGGCCCAGCCGATTGTAGTAGCTGATGAACGAGGCGATGGTGCCCACGGTGGCCAACCCGCGCACCGCCAGCAGCCCGCCTGAACCCACCACGATGGTGAGGCCAATGTGGTTGACCATGTTCATCAGCGGCCCCATGAACCCCGCCAGGATGCGGGCACGCATGGCGACGCGCCTGAGGTTGGCGTTCACCGCGCCGAACTCGCCGATGGCGACGTCCTCGCGCACGAACGCCTTGACGGTGCGCTGGCCCGTGATCGTCTCCTCGATGATGCCGTTCAGCTCGCCCAGCGCCTCCTGCGTTTCGCGGAATCGCCAGCGGACGTTCCGGGCGATGATGCGGGTGAGCAGGAACATGAGCGGCGCCGTCACGAGGCTGATCAGTGCCAGGCGCACGTTGACGAGCAGCATCATCACCATCACCACGATGATGCTGAGCACGCTCGACAGCAACTGGCTGACGCCCTGGCCAAGGATCATGCTGACGTTGTCGACGTCGTTGGTGAGGCGGCTCATCAGGTCGCCGTGCGAGTGCTGATCGAAGAAGCGCAGTGGCAGGGACTGCATCCGCGAAAAGAGGTCGGTGCGGATGTCCTGCACGGCGCGCTGCGCCACCCCGACCGTCAGGTACATCTGCAGCCACGAGCTCACCGACGAGACGAGATAGCAGACGATCATCAGGGCTGCGATGCGCGCCAGCCCCCCGAGATCGTGATTGGCGATGTAGCGATCGAGGGCCAGCCCCATGAGGTAGGGCCCCAGCAGGCTCGCCACGGTGGACACGATCACCAGGAGCACCACGCCGATCAGCGCCCAGCGCTGGCGCTCCATGTAGCGCCACAGTCGCAAAAGCGTACCGCGTGCATCCTTGCTCTTTTCGCCCACGCGCATCATGCCCATCGGCCCGCGGCCTGGTCCACCCATCGGGCGAATGGGTCCTCGCACCGCCCCAGCGCCGGTTGCGGACTGTTGACGATTACTCATTTCCATTGACCCCGTTGCCGAGTTGCGATGCACAGATCTCGCGGTAGATGGGGCTCGTGGCCAGCAGCGTTTCGTGGGTACCCTCGGCTGCGATACGGCCCTCGTCCAGGATCAGGATCTTGTCCGCCTTGAGCACCGTGCTGACGCGCTGGGCGATGACAAAGCTCGTGCAGTGCTGCATCTGTTCCTCCAGGGCATCCTGGATCTTGGCCTCCGTCTCAATGTCCACCGCGCTGGTGCTGTCATCGAGGATGAGGATGGTTGGTTTGAGCAGCAGGGCACGCGCGATGGCGAGCCGCTGCTTTTGGCCACCCGAGAGGTTCACCCCACGCTGCCCCAGCATGGTGTCATACCCGTCGGGAAAACCGATGATGAAATCGTGGGCCTGCGCCGCCTTGGCGGCCGCCACCACCTCCGCATCCGTCGCCTCCGGCCGGCCGTAGCGGATGTTGTCGCGGATGGTGCCACTAAAGAGCACCGCCTCTTGCAGCACCACGCCGATGTGGCGGCGTAGCGCCTCCTGACTCACCTCGCGCACGTCGACGCCATCCACCAACACGCGCCCCGCCGTGACGTCGTAGAAGCGAGGGATGAGGTGCACGAGGCTTGACTTGCCCGCGCCCGTGGTGCCGAGCACGGCCACCATCTCGCCCGGCTCGGCGGTAAAGGTGACGTCCTTCAGCACCGGCTCGCTGCCATTGGCATCGTAGCCGAAAGAGACCTTGTCAAAGACGACGCGTCCGCGGAAGGTAAGGTCCTGGACGGCATCCGCGCGGTCCACCACGAGGGGCTCGGTGCCGAGAACCTCCTCGATGCGGCGCGCCGAGGCCCCGGCCCGCGCAAATTGCAGCACGAGCTGGCTCACCATCATCAGGTTAAAGAGCGTGGTGAGCAAATAGTTCACAAAGGCAATGATCTGGCCCGGCTGCATGGTACCGCGAGTCACCTGGATGCCTCCAAACCAGAGGACGCTCACGACACCCAGGTTCACCGTCATCATCATAAAGGGGAACATGGTGGCCCCCGTGCGCATGGCGGCGATCGCCTGTCCTGCCAGGCGCGCATTCGCCTCGCCAAAGCGCTCCTCTTCGCGATCGGCCCGGGCAAACGCCTTCACCAGGCGTACGCCGGCGAGGTTCTCCTGCATCACCGCGTTCAGGGCGTCGATCCGCGCCTGCACTTGGGTAAACAGCGGTGTGGCCTTGCGCACCACCAGCACCACCACGAGGACCTCAATGGGAATGAGGATCAGGGGGATAAAGGCGAGCCGGGGACTGGTGAGGATCGCCATGACGAGGCTGCCCACCATCAGGAACGGCCCGCGCGCCGCCATGCGCAGCATCATCATGGTAGCTTCCTGCAGCTGCGTCACGTCGTTGGTGAGCCGCGTAATCAGGGGGCCCGTGCCCAGGCGATCGAGGTTACCGAAGGAGAGGGCCTGCACCTTGCGAAACAGTGCCTCGCGGAGGTCGGCACCTGCGCCTTGGACCACCTGCTCGGCGGCCACACCGTTGCCCATGCCACCGAGCACGCCGATGACAGACAGACCCAGCATCAGGAGCCCCGTCCGGAGCACCAGGGCCATGTCACCTCGCCCAATGCCCTCGTCCACGATGCGCTGGATCAGCCGGGGATGGGTGAGGTCCATGGCGACCTCGATGAGCATGAGCACGGGCGCCAACAGCGCCCACTTGCGGTACGGCTTGAGGTAGGAGAATATCGGTGACGCGGATACCATGTCGGCATGTACCCTTCGCTGTGCGGGGCGAGAGGCGTCATCCCGCGAGGCGACGCCCTCACCCCTGGGTCGCGCGTCGCAGATTGGCGCGCAACTGCTGGAGGAAGCCACGCAACTGGGCGCGCTCCTCGGCGGCAAGGCCGGCGAACGTCTCGGCCTCGGTCCTGCGAAATACGTCCATCACGTCGCTCTGGATAGCGCGCCCCTTGTCGGTGAGATAGACACGGGAGACGCGCTGATCCTCGGCATCCACCCGGCGCACGAGGAACCCGGCTCGCTCCATGCGCCGCAGCATCTTGGAGATCGTCGAGGGGGTGTTGTGCAGACGCTCTGCCAGCTCGGTGTGCGTCAACCCCTCCTGCTCCCACAGGGCGAACAGCACGGGGGGCTGGCCCCGGTAGAGGCCCAGCGCCTCCAGCAACTGATGCGCTCGGGAGCGATGGAGGTGGCAGACCTCCGCCAGGAGACGGTCAATCGACTCATCGTGATGCTGCCCGCACACGGCCTCCTCCCTCGCCATAGATAGTTGGTCGGCTAATAGTTGGACGGCTCACTAATTGTACGACGCTTTGCTCACGCGTCAAATCGCGCCCCGCGCCTCGGACCCTCGCCGTTTTCGGCGCGCCGCGCTTGTGCTATACTGCCGCCCGTGCCCGATACCGATGCCCAAGAGCCACATCGCCCATCTGAGAAGGGGGTGCCCCATGGCCGCACTTGAACGGTTCGGTGGAATCTATCCCGCACTGGCCACGCCACTGCACGAGGACGAGACGATCGACGAGGTGGGCTACCGCCGCTTGCTCCGGCGGGTGCTCGACGCCGGCGTGCATGGCGTCGTCGTCCTCGGCTCGGCCGGCGAGTTCACCGCTCTGGCAGACGACCAGAAGCAGCGTGCCATCCAGATCGTCGTCTCGGAAGTTGCGGGGCAGGTGCCCGTCATCGCCGGCACGGGCGAGCCGGGTACGCGTCGCGCCGTGGCCATGACACGCCGGGCGGCGCAGCTCGGCGCCGATGCCGCCATGGTCGTGCCGCCCTTCTATCATATGCTGTCGAACGCCGGCGTCGTGACCCACTACCGGGCGCTGGCCGAAGCGGGTGACCTCCCCATCGTGCTGTACAACATCCCCGGGTGTACCAAGATCGCCATCGATCTCGAGGTGGCCCGCGCGCTGGCCGACGAGCCCGCCATCATCGGCATCAAGGACAGCGGCGGCAACTTTGGCTACTTTCAGTCGTTGGTGCAGCAGCTCCCGGCGGGGTTCACCGTAGTGACGGGGAGCGACAACCTGCTCTACGCCAGCCTGCTCGTGGGGGGCAGTGGGTCCATCGGCCCGAGCGCCAACGTGGCACCCGAGTGGTTCGTAGGCCTGTGGAACGCCGTCAAGGAGGGGCGCACCGAGGAGGCGTGGGAGATCGAGCGACGCATCTTTGCCCTGACCGCCATCTATCGCCATGGCGGCTTTCACCCCGCCCTCAAGGGCGCCCTATCGTGCCTGGGGATCTGCAAACCCGTCGTCGCCGCGCCGCAGAGTGCCGTGGACGAAGCACAGCTACAAGCCATCGGCGACATTCTAGAAGAGGTTGGTTTGCGATAGGGGAAAAACACGGAATTCTGATATCGCCACTACGTTAGAGGAGGCGCTAGACCTGTTGCACGTTGTGCGACGTCAGTGGCCGTCGTGTTGTGTGACAGGAGGCTATCGATGTCGACTTGCCCTTTGGTCTCGCAGCTAAATGGCGAGGTCAAAGGGCAAGTCACTGATATCGCGCAGACGTCTACCATCAATGAGCGTCCTTAGCATATCCATCTGGTCGTCGTTTTTGATGTCCTGGATCGCTTCTCGTAGTTCATCCAGAGCGAAATGATACACGCAGTCTAGGTCACCAGTTCCGAGCGCCAATGATGCCAGCCGGGTGGGCAAGGGTTCTGCCGTTACAGCAGCGATACGGGGTAGTGGCCCTTTGCGGTTTCTTATGAGGTTTAGCGCTTCTGTGCGAGAGTTCTGAGCCCTATCACTACGCACTGTCCACTTGCACGATATGCTCGCATGTAGGATCGGTATCGGACTAGAGGAGTTACTGCTCCTCAATGGCGTCAACCTAGCGACGCTTTCGTTGCCGGGTAGAACGTCGTAATGCTGGTTGATTTCCATGTCACTCACAGGCAACCGCCCGATAACGATGTCCGGTCTCGCGATGTAGTCAGTCCCCAAGGATGAGGAAAGCTGCTGACTCGCCAGAATCGCTCTCTCCAAATCAGCCAAATGCGCGTACTGGTCAAAGGCTGAAATGAACCGCTTTGTGGAGTACTGCCATGCACCTGGCCGAATATGCTGCAGGAGTTCGAATGCTCTCTCCAAGAAGTCCCTAGTGAACTCCTCAAACCGTCCGCCAGCGGTCTGGGCCGGCACGTCGCTTATGCCTATCTCCATAGCAATTCGGTCAACTATCCCTCGGGCTATCGCTATGCTTGTGGCGTTGTCGGCATCAGCAAAGTTTGGGTACTCTCCCTTCCTGCCTCGTTTGATGCAGACAATCTCTCGACAGATTCGCGCATGATAGTCACGACGGAGTTCTGCTATGCTCATGCGTATGTCCCTTGTAAGGTGGCTCATTCAGGCTTTAGGAAGCCAATTACTGACTCTTGGTGCATGCGGTTCTGAATCTGGGAGGACATGTTAATCGTTCCTCCCGCTGGAAGCATTCTGCGGTCTCTATCGATATTACGAATGCCTATCGCTGGAACCTCGAACCCGACTGATTCTCCAATCTCAGCCAGACAGTCGCCCGTCCTAGTGTCCACTCCCCTCATAACTGAACTACCAACAACCACCACTGCTGCTTTATTGGGGCGCAACACCCGATACATCTCACGGATTACGCGAGTCATCTCAGAGTAGTAACGATGCAGTACTCCTCCCCTTCTGGGGTCCTTCGCGGTCACTTCATCCACAATTGCTGCGGTGAGAGGGGGTAGACTCTCAAAGATACAGCCACTCAAGGCCTCTCCTCCAACATACTCCCGTCGCATGCATCCTAGCTCGCCGACATCGTACCCCAACCAAACCAGAGAGAACTTGTGTGCTCGCATGTAATCGATAGCATTTGACGCATAAGGGGGCGATGTGACAATCAAGTCCACTGTGGAGTCGAGTAGTGGTAACGATTGAGCGTCCCCAAAGCCGATGTACGGGGGCTGGCCCAGCTCTGGTGATGGGATGTACCTCAGGTTGCTCGCCAGTCGTCTCCGAAACTCCTCTATCGGCGACTTAAGCGTCTTTGTGAGCAGCTTTACGCGAGGTGACGGATCCTGCAAGAGCTCCTGTCCATAGATCACCTCTCCGTTCTGGTCCAAGGCTATCTTTGCGCGATGAGGACGCGTATGTGCGAGATCAAACGCGAACGAGACTCCACCTGACTTTGTGATGATGATTGCGGATAAGGCCAGCTCTAGAAATGCTCTCACCGCAGAATCCTGGACCTGTTGAATGGCGCCATAGATTGCCGCTAGCTCGACTTGTACCTCCGCAGCAAACCAGTAGTCCACGAAATCTCGAGTGCTTCTATCCCAACGGTGCGTTAATGAAGAGAGAAGGGCTTCTCGCCTCGTGCTCACAGACCGCATCGCCTTCCTGAGAACCTCAGTCCCGGCCTTTCTGACAGCACTCTGATCGAGAGGAGTCGTCTTGACCCTGCCAATAAGCACAGCGAGTGGATCTATGTCAAAGGCAATGCCATGCCTCCCCGCTAGATGAGCTTCCACAACGGTGGTACCTGATCCACTCATGGGATCAAGCACCGTCTCACCAGCAGCAGTCAGTTCCTGAATGAACTTGGCGGGGAGCTGAGGAGGAAACTTGGCCGGGAAGGAATGGAAATTGTGAGAAGCGTACTTGCTGTCTTCGCTATGAAAGTCGAGATCTTCACTGAGGAGTTGTCTGAGTCGCTCTCTATAAGTCCCTGTAAGTCTCGAGCGCCTCGGTTCAGACATGCTTGATTGATGAATACGCATTGGTGTCCCCCCAGCATCCGTGGCAACAGCGGGAAGATACTACCGTACAAACCCGTTGCTGTCCACTCGGTCAGGGTCGTCACTGCACGGAGGTCAATCAAGTCGCTGCTATTCGAGGTGTACCCCTTCCATGGATCCGACATCGCTCTAGGCGATAACCACCTATGGGCTAGATCTCACCTTACCGTAGAGCCCCCCATATCGATGGTGCTTTCGGAGGCGACCTCGACGTGAGAGACAGCTACTCGCTGCACTCGGAATGCCCCAGGGAGACGCTTTGCGCCCTGTGCGGCCAGAACAGCACTCCAGCCGCGCCCCCCGCTCCCCCCGGTTGACGAGGCGTCGCGAGTGTGTCATGATGGCAGTGTCGTCGTGTCGCGCCGGTAACCTCGCACGCATCCCCCACCTCGCCCCCACTCCCGTTCCACAGGCCGCTCCCCATTCCGTCTGCCGGTCGCGTATGGTTACCGGAAGGGAGCAAGGCATGTACGAAAAGATCCGCGTCATTCAGTATGGGTGCGGCAAGATGGGCCGTATCCTGTTGCGGTACCTCTACGAGAAGGGCGCCGAGATCGTCGGCGCCATCGACACCCATCCCGACCTCGTGGGCCACGATGCCGGCCAAGTCGCGGGATTGCCGGTGCGCCTCAACGTCCCCATCAGCGACGACGCCGAGCAGGTCTTTGCCGATAGCGACGCCCAGGTCGCCGTGATCGCCATCTCTAGCCTGATGGACGACGTCTACCCGCACCTCGAGCGCGCCGCCCGCCACGGCGTGAACGCTATCACCACCTGCGAGGAGGCCTTTTATCCTTGGACCACCTCTCCCCACATCACGAACCGCCTCGACCGCCTGGCCAAGGATACGTTCTGCACCCTCTGTGGCTCGGGCTACCAGGACGTGTTCTGGGGCAACCTCATCGCCGTACTGGCCGGCGCAACCCACCAGATCACGCGCATCGAGGGGCTCACGAGCTATAATGTGGAGGATTATGGCATCGCCCTCGCCGAGGTCCACGGCGCCGGGCTGAGCCTGGAAGAGTTCGACCGGCAGATCGCCCAGAGCGAATCCCTCCCCTCCTTTGTGTGGAACTCGAACGAGTGGCTCTGCGCCCGGTTCGGTTGGACCATCCGCTCGATGCAGCAAGAGCTCGTTCCCACCACCCGCGAGGAGGATACCCCCTCCGAGACGTTGGGGCGCACCATCCCGGCGGGTCACGCCACCGGCATGACGGCCATCGTCACCACCGAGACGTACCAGGGGCCGGCGATCGTCACCCAGAGTGTGGGCAAGGTCTATGGGCCCGATGAGGTCGACCGCAACGAATGGACGATTCAGGGCGAACCCAACACCACCGTCACCATCGCCCAGCCCGCGACGGAAGAGCTGACCTGCGCCACCATCGTGAACCGCATCCCGCAGCTCCTCGATGCCCCGCCCGGCTTTGTCACCACAGACAAGATGCCCATCGCCACCTATCGTACCTACCCACTCCAGTTCTACCTCCTCTGAGGCCGCTTCCTGTGCGGTGCAGCGAACGCGGTGCAGCGTCTGGCGTCTGGCGCCTCGGGGATGCCCAGAGAACCGTGGAGCGTACGAGGGATTGCGCAGGAGGGTGATGATGGCTCAGCCAACGAGTGAACGGATCAGCCGACAGGTAGAGATCGATGAGGAGATGCGCGCCTGCATCAGGGATTGCCAAGATTGCAGCGCCATCTGCCTCGAGACAGTGACCCACTGTCTACAGAGGGGTGGGCCCCACGCCGAGGTCAGCCACATCCGGACGCTACTCGATTGCGCCGAAGCCTGCCAGACGGCGGCCAACTTTATGCTGCGCGGATCGGACCTGCACCCCCGGACGTGCGCCGTGTGCTCCGAGGCATGCGAGCGCTGTGCGACGAGCTGTGAGCAGTTCCCCGACGACGAGATGATGCAGCGGTGCGCCCAGATGTGCCGTCAGTGCGCTGCCTCGTGCCGCAGCATGGCCACCCGCGCCATCCGCGCCTAGGGCTTGCACCGACGTGCGACCCACCAACAGCAACGCCCCCACCGGGAATCCCCGATGGGGGCGCACCGCACGGCTCGGCGTCCGGATCACGAGGCCTCGGCCATCTTGGCGCGCTTTTGCATCTTGCCGCGATCGTGGTTGCTCAGCACCGCCTTGCGAATCCGCAGGCTCTGCGGTGTCACCTCGAGCAGCTCATCATCCGCCAGGTACTCGATGGCTTCGTCGAGGCTCATGATGCGAGGCGCCTTGAGGCGCACCTCGATGTCGCGCGTCGATTCGCGCATGTTCGTCAGGTGCTTGCGCTTGGCAACATTCACGGCGATGTCGTTGGGACGCTGGTGCTCGCCCACGGCCATCCCCTCGTAAACGGTGGTACCGGGAGTGATAAAGAGCACGCCCCGCTCCTCCGCGTTCTTGAGGCCAAAGCTCGTGGCCTGCCCTGCCTCGGAGGCGACGAGGGAACCGCTGGTACGCGTCGGGATCTCTCCGGCCATCGGTAGATAGCCGTGGAACAGGGTGTTCATCACCCCCATGCCCCGCGTAGCGGTAGCGAACTGGTAGCGGAACCCGAGGAGGCCGCGGGTGGGCGCCAGGAAGGCCATGCGCACGCCCCCGTCCCCCGCATCGAGCATGCTCAGCATCTGGCCGCGCCGGCTGCCCAGCATCTCGACGACCACCCCAACGGCGTCGGTGGTGGTCTCGATGTGCACCTCCTCGAACGGTTCGAGGAGCCGCCCATCCTCGTCGCGATGCATAAGCACCGTCGGGCGCGACACCTGGAACTCGTACCCCTCGCGGCGCATCGTCTCGATGAGGATCGCCAGGTGCAGCTCGCCGCGTCCCGAGACCTCAAAGGTATCGGGGCTGTTCGTCTCGGATACACGCAGCGCGACGTCGTGGCGTAGCTCCTGGAACAAGCGCTCACGCAGCCGGCGTGAGGTGCCCCAACGCCCCTCATTACCCGCCAGGGGGGAGGTGTTGACACCGAACGTCATGCGCACCGTGGGCTCCTCGACGCGGATGACGGGCAACGACACCGGACGCTCGGGATCCGCCAGCGTCTCGCCGATGGCCACATCCTCCAACCCGGCCACCACGGCGATCTCGCCCGCCTCGACGCTCTCCACATCCACCCGTTGCAGCCCCTCGCGGACTTGGAGGTAGCGCGCCCGCACCGGCAACTGGTCTCCGTCGCGCGTGATGCGCAACAGATCCTGTCCCGCCACAAGGCGACCGCTCGACACACGACCGACGGCGACGGCGCCGCGGTGCTCATCATAGTCCAGCGTGGTGACGAGCATCTGCAGCGGAGCGTCAGGATCGACGCGCGGACACGGTACGTGCCGCAGGATGGTGGCAAACAGCGGCTCCAGGTTGGGCCCCAGGTCATGCCCCAGGCCCGCCTGCCCCGTCACGGCATTGGTATAGATGACGGGGAAATCCGCCTGCTCGTCGCTTGCGCCCAGCTCTAAGAAGAGATCAAAGGTCCGGTTCAGTGTATCGTCGGGATCAGCGCCCCGCCGGTCGACCTTGTTGATCACCACGATGACGCGGTGATTCATGGCCAGCGCCTTTTTCAGCACGAACCGCGTCTGGGGCATGGGTCCCTCGGCGGCGTCCACTAGCAGCAAGACGCCATCCACCATGTTGAGCACCCGTTCGACCTCGCCACTGAAATCGGCGTGGCCGGGGGTATCGACGATGTTGATCTTGACGGGATGCTGCGCGACGGGGTCCCAGATGGTGATGGCGGTGTTCTTGGCCAGGATGGTGATGCCACGCTCGCGCTCCAGAGCGTTCGAGTCGAGCACGCGCTCGACCACCTGCTGGTTCTCGCGAAAGACGCGCGCTTGCTTGAGCATGGCGTCTACCAGGGTGGTCTTGCCGTGATCAACGTGGGCAATAATGGCGAGGTTACGGAGGTCATTGCGTTCTTGGAGCATCTGCTTGCACCACTATCTGGGAACCAAAAACCTCGGCTCCACTGGCCGAGGTCCATCGTTGGACATGAGGCGACGTTTCAGTCTAGCACAAGCGCGCGAGGTGTCAAGTGGAGCCCTGGGATGCCGTGTGTACGGCATCCCAGGGCTGCGCGGTGGATCATGCCAGACCGCGCGCCAACGGCTGCGCGGGGGCCCTATGCTTTGCTCTCATAGGCGGTGACCGCCTTGATGAGCGCCTTGATATAGCCCACGGCATAGGCGCGCCCGCGGTGGCCCCACCGGGTATCGCCGATGACCTGCGGCGTATGGTCCGGGATCAGCACGCCATCAAAGCCGGATTCATGGTACGCCCGGACGGCCTCGAGCATGTCGACCTTGCCGTCATCGATAAAGGTCTCTTCGAACGAGGGCACGACGCCACGCACGTTACGGAAATGGACATACTTGATCTTGCCACGGCTGGCAAAGTAGCGAATGGCGTCATAGACCTCTTCCGGCGTCTCGCACCACTCGGCTACGGTGCCCTGGCAGAACTCGAGGCAGTTGTAGGCGCTGGGCACGATCTCGATGACGCGCTTGAGCGCCTCCGTGCTGCGAAAGATGCGCGCCGTGCCGGCGATGTTGGGCACGGGCGGATCATCGGGATGCAGGGCGAGAGCGACACCCGCCTCCTCGGCGACGGGCACGACGGCCTTGAGGAAATACTCATAGTTGACCCACATCGTGTCATCGTCGTACTCGCCGAGGGCAAAGGTGGGGGCGTTCTCGGCATAGCTGTGATCGTACCACGTGACGGGCGCCCGCCCGCGGCTGGTGGGCGTCGGCGTGAGGCCGGTGCGCCACACCCCTACAAGCATCCAGTCATACCCCAAGCAATGGATGCCCGCACGCCCCATGTTCCGGATGGTCATGCACACCTTTTCGATCTGCTCATCACGCCCTGGCAGCCCATGGCGCACTTTGTCGTAGAAATCGCGCGGCATGTTCTCGATGGCATAGAGCTTGAGACCAGCGGCCTCGACGCGGGTACGCAGCATCAGCAAATCCCGGAACTCCCAGAAGCCATCGCCGCGCAACTCGGGCGTGTGGATGATCACATTGTCCACACCCACCTGCCGTGCGAACTGCAGTCTCTCGTCGATCTCATCGAGCGTCTGCCAGGAAATGTGCATGGCTCCCAAACCGACCTGCATATCGACCTCCTGTGGCTGGTGTGCGGTATCATGCATGGCTTGGTGCTATCTGCTGGCCAGTCTGACGAGTGTCCCTCCTCTGGTTGATGGCGGATGCCTCGGGCGACGATCGTGCGCCGTGCACCACCTGGCCCCCCTTGCTCGGGCTACCGCGCGGTGCCCCGCGCCAGTCGGTTGATGCCGTCCCAATCGAGCGTGATGCCCAGACCCGGCCCCGTGGGGACGCTCATCATCCCCTCGGCGTCGAGGGTGAAGGGCTCGGCAACGATCTCGTCGATCACTTGAGACGGCTGGTGGAACTCGACCCACTTGCCGAGGGGCAGCGACGCCACGAGGTGCAGGTCGGCGGCGAGGCCCACGGCGGTGTTCCAGCCGTGCGGCACAGTGAGCACCTGGTGCTGGTAGGCCATCTAGGCGATGTGCTTCGCCTCGGTGATCCCGCCCACCTTGGTGCAATCGGGCTGCACGATATCCCACGCGCCCGCCTCAAAGAAGGGCACAAAGCTCTGGCGCCGCGTGAGCACCTCGCCCCCGCTGATCATAATGGGGGCATGCTCGCGCAGCAGGGCGTACCCCTCGACGTCGTCGGGCGCCACCGCCTCCTCCAGCCAGATGACGCCATAGTCGGCCAGCATCTGCGCCGTGCGCAGCGCCCACTTGTAGCCGTGCGGCCAGAACTGCTGCGATCCCCCCGGATCGACCATGATCTCGCCGTCGCCAATCAGCTCCCGGGCGCGCTTGATGATGGCCTCGTCATCGGCGGGGTTGCCGGTGCGGCCAAAGGGCCCCCAGCCCAGCTTGAAGGCCGTGAAGCCGCGCTCCAGTGCGGCCTCGATGTCGGCCTCCATCTGCCCGCGCGACATGCTCAGGGAGGTGTAGGGCTTGACTCTATCACGATAGTAGCCGCCGAGCAGCCGCGCGATGGGCTGGCCGGTGACCTGACCAAAGATGTCCCACAGGGCGATGTCGATGCCGCTGATGGTGTGCGTCACGGTGCCGCCACGCCCCATCCAAAAGTTCGTCTGCTCGAGCTTTTCGTGGAGGCGCTCCGGCTCGATGGCCACCTCGCCACAGTACTGCGGCTCCAGCAGCCCCAGCGCCGCCCGCACGAGGTCGGTGCTCGTGTAGGCGCTGCCAATGCCGGTGATGCCCGCGTCGGTGCGCACCTCGATGAGGGTGTAGTGGTTGCGGGCGGTGTTCAGTGGGCGGTCGTACGGCCCCTCCTGCAGGGGAATGGCCCGGATCTCGGTAATGCGCGGCACGCTGTCGGACATGGCGGTGATCCCTCCTGGCGACTAGCCCATCGCCAGCGCATGCGGAGATGGGCGATGACGCCGCTCGTTCCGCAGGACGCGGCGGCGGCAGGTAACAGAGCGGATGCCGATACGGCGGCGGTGTGTAGCTCTCTACCTCACCCGGCGGAGGCGTCTCGCTACTCCGCCGCGTCGGATGGTGTGCGTACCGGGTTGCCGTTCCCATCGAGCGTGATGCCCGGATAGGGGTGCCCCGTTGCGCTGATAAAGCGCGGGCGGAACTGCTCCATGTACTGCTGGCACGTCTCCGCCCAAAAGTACCACAGCCGCGGCCCCAGGAACTCGATGGTATAGCCCTCCCGGTCGGCGCGCGGGGCGACGGGCGTGGCCCTGCCCGCGGTGAACGCCTCCAGCCAGGCCACCATGTGCTCCAGGGTGAGGTCGAACAGCGCCTTGCCCTTCTCGGCGGTGGATTGGTGCACACCGGCGCGTACCCAGCCCGCGGCGCCACCCCGGCCCGCGTCCACCTCGGGCTGCCAGGACGCCTCCAGCGCCCGGTCGACCTTCACCAGGCGGGGGGAGAGGTGCAGGAGGAGCGACGTCTCCGCGTCGCCGGCGTGGCCGGGGATGGGGTTACCCTCCATGATGTCCTGCACGGCGCTCTCGGGGGTGAAATCCCACCAGCTGGCCGTCATCACCTCCATGCCGAACTCGTTCGAGGCGCGGATGGCTGCGGCGAGCGCCTGGGGCCGGTTGCTGCCGTGGCCGTTGAGCACCAGCACCCGCTGCACGCCGTGGTACTGCAGGCTCTGGCAGGTGCCGACGATGATCTCGATAAAGGCGTGGGGCGGAATGGTGATGCTCCCGGGGAACTGCATCTGCCCGCGCACCACACCGGTCAGCGCATGGGTGACCAGCACGCGGGGCTCCAGGCGCTCCGCGGCGGCCAGGGCAAAGGCACGGGCGCTGAGGTGATCGACGTTCAGCGGCAGGTGGGGCCCGTGCCACTCGATACTTCCCACCGGCAAGATGATGGCCTCCGCCTCGCGAATGGCGGCCTCGGCCTCCTGACTCGTCATGTCGGGCAGGTAGACAGGCATGCTTACCTCCTGTGCGGTCCGTGGCAGTTGTCGACCGTCGTCCGTCCGCTCATTCCCACACCCGGGCAATCACGTACCCCACCGTCATCAGCAGCCCACTGTAAAAGTGTACCCGATACGTCGCCGCGTTCGTCGGCGCCAGGGCCGCGGGATCGCTGTGAAAGCGCCGCATGCCGCCCGCCGCCCGCAATGCGAGGGGCAGGGTGAGCAGCGAGATCCCCAGAGCGGCGGGCAGGAGCCGCAGAATGATGCCGGCGACGGTCACACCATAGCCGGCAAAGAGCAACCCCAGGTAGGAGGACACGGCGCGCTCTCGCCCCAGGAGCACGGGCAGCGTCTTTTTGCCCACGCACCGATCGGCGGCATAGTCGGGGAACTCGTTGGCGCACAGCAGCGCCGCCATAAAGAGGCCCGGCACCAGGGACGCCCACGCCGCCGGCAGGCTCAGCCGTTGCGCCTGAATATAGTAGGAGGCCAACACGAGGATGGGGCCGAACCCCAGACCGATGGCGAGTTCAGGCCCCGCCGCAAGGAGATAGTAGATGCGCAGCGGCGGACCGTTGCGCGCCAGGCAGAGGAACACCCCCAGCGCCCAGATCGCCAGCAGCCACCACCCACGCACGGCGGCCAGGTACACGCCGATGGCGCCGCCCACCGCATAGCTGAGGACAACGAGGGCCAGCGTCTGCCGCGGGGTGAGCACCCCCTCCTGAAGCGCGCGACTCCCGCCACTGAAGGCGTTGTAGGCATCGTTCACGGCGTCGGGGCCGGCGACGTGATCAAAGTAGTCGTTGCTCAGGTTCAACCCGTCATGCACAAAGAGGGCCGCGACGAGGGTCACGAGCAGATAGCCGAGATGCAGCGTCCCGTCGTACCACGCTACCGCGGCGCCCACCAGCACCGACACGATGGTGGCCGTAAAGTACCGCGCCCGGATGATGCGCAAGGCCGTCGCCATTCTGCCCATCCCCCACCTCCTGAGGACGCCAGAACACCCTACGCGCCCCCCTTGGGCGCGTGGCGCGTCGACGATGGCGTCCATGCAGGCATGAGAACGTGAGGTTGCGCCCTGCGAGTGACGGCCATAGCGTAACCGCAGGCCATGCGCCTGTCAATCGCCTCGCGCCAGGGGGGTGTGTCCAGGATCTCGGCGTTCCGCCGAGTGAGCGCGCTGCTGCGCAGCGCGCTGCGCCGCTGACTGAGGCTCCGACCCACACCCCGGGTCGCGATCCACACCCCGGATCATTGTGCTTCCACCGCCAAGCCCCTCCGCACCACCTTCCAGCCCACGGAGGTGGGCTTGGCAGCACTAGCGCCGAGCGTGAGCGCGCGGCGCGCTCGTAGGCCCACACCGTGGCGCACGACAGCGAGGTTGACGTTCCGGCGCTCTTGACCTATGCTGCCTGCCGACATCCAGGCATGTGGGGCGCAGCCCCCGCCCTGGCCGGTATGGCGTCGCCGCGTCGCACACCCACGAAGGGATGAGCAGCATGTCTATACTGCAGGAGCCGATCCAGGAACCGCTCGAGCTGCACAACTATATCGATGGCGAGTGGGTCGCCTCGGAGGGCGAGGTGATCGACGTCGTCAACCCCGCCACCCTCAAACCCATCGCCCGCGTGCCCCTCTCCACCGCCGCCGAGTTCGACCAGGCGGTGCAGGCCGCCCAGGCCGCCTTTGAGGACTGGCGGCGCACGCCCCCCCTGGCCCGCGCGCGCTGCCTCTTCCGCCTCAAGGAGCTCATGGAGCAAGAGTTCGAGACGCTCTCGCGCATTCAGACCATGGAGCACGGCAAGACCATCGACGAGTCGCGCGGCGAGACACGCCGCGGCATCGAGATGGTCGAGGTGGCCACCGGCATCCCCTCGCTGATGATGGGCAACAACCTCGAGGACGTGGCCTCCGGCATTGACGAGTACCTCATCCGCCAGCCTCTGGGGGTGTTCGGCATCATCGGGCCCTACAACTTTCCCTGCATGGTGCCCCTGTGGTTCATCCCCTTCGCCCTGGCCACCGGCAACACCGTCGTCGTCAAGCCCTCCTCGGAGGACCCCATCTCCCAGGTCAAGATCGCCGAGCTCGCCGAGGAGGCCGGCTTCCCTGAGGGGGTGTGGAACGTCGTCCACGGCGGGCGCGGCGTGGTGGGCACCATGCTCGACCACCCCGCCATCGAGGGGGTGTGCTTCGTGGGCTCGACCCCCGTGGCCAAGAACGTCATCTACCCGCGCTGCGGGGCCACGGGCAAGCGCGTCATCGCCCAGGGGGGCGCCAAGAACTTTGGTCTCGTCATGCCCGACGCCGACCTGGCGCCCACCATCGCCGCCTGCATGACGTCCTTCTTTGGCAACACCGGCCAGCGCTGCCTGGCCAACGCCAACCTCGTCGTCGTCGGCGAGGGCCTCTCGGCGTCGGCGCGCGAGGCGCTCTACCAGCGGGTGGTGGAGGCCTTTGTGGCCGCCGCGCGGCGCATCACCATCGGCTACGGGCTCGACGAGACGGTGCAGATGGGCCCGCTGCGCGACCCCGAGAAGAAGGCCAACGTGGTGCGCTACATCGAGCGGGGCATCGCCGAGGGGGCCCGGCTGTGCCTCGACGGGCGCACCTTCACGGTGCAGGGGGACTATCCCCGCGACGCCTTCCTCGGCCCCACGGTGTTCGCCGACGTGACGCCGGAGATGACCATCGCCCAGGAGGAGATCTTTGGCCCCGTGGCGGCGATCCTGAAGGCGCGGGACCTCGAGGAGGCCATCGCCATGATCCACGCCAACCCCTTTGGCAACGCGGCCTCCATCTTTACCGGCAGCGGCAAGTGGGCGCGCGAGTTCCAGTACCGCACGCGCTGCGGCAACATCGGCATCAACATCGGCCTGGCGGCGCCGATGGCGTTCTTCCCCTTCAGCGGCATGAAGGACTCCTTCCTGGGGGTGCTCCACGGCCAGGGGCAGGACACCATCCGCTTCTTCACCGAGTCCAAGGTCGTCATCCAGAGGTGGTTCTAGCATGAGCGACGTGACTACAGCCTCGGCCATCGTCCGCTTCACGGAAGAGCTGCAGGACGCCTCCGCCCGCTTCTACCGCGAGCTGGCGGCGACCTACCCTCAGCACGGAGCGGCCCTGGAGGGCTATGCCCGGCGCTGCGAGCGCGACAAGACGCAGCTCGTCCGCACCTACCGCGAAACCGTGACCGACGCCCTCGAGACCAACTATTCCTTCAGCGGCATCGCCGTGCCCGAGGAACTGACGCGGCCCGTGGCGCCCGCGGATGATTGGGACGCCGCCAAGGCGCAGGCGGTGGCCCTCGAGGAGGGGGCGGCAGCGTTCTACACCACGGTTGCTGAGCAGGCGGCGGCGCTGTTGGCCACCATCCCACGCGCCTACCGGCGGGTGGCGACGCGCCGACGCGAGCAAGCCGCGGCATGGCGGGCATTGGCCTGAGGAGACGCGATACGGCCGCCGCTGCGGCTCGCCGCCGTGGCCGCATCGCCCCCTCCGACAGGACGCGTGGCGAGGGAACAGGGGCAGGCGACTGCTGCGATCCCTGCCCTGCGTCTACTGCTCGGAGGGCGTCATCAATAGAGGTAACTATTATGGAAGGAGCTCGTACTGTGTTCGACAATGACGCCGACATCTTTCGCTTTATGAAGGAACGCCTGTATGTACCCGTAGTGTGTGATATCCTCGATAGTCTTGGCTACCGCCATCAGGCCATGCACCGCAGACTACGCCCCCTTCTGCCCGATATGCGCAACTGCGGGTTCGTGGGGCGGGCGCGTACCCTCCGGTGGATGGAGACGGATTACGTCGTCGAGGAGGACCCCTACGGCTTGGAGATCCCCTTTATGGACGACCTCAAGCCGGGCGATGTCGTGGTGCACTCGACCGATCATGCCCACACCAACGCCCCCTGGGGGGAGCTCATGACCACCGTCGCCCAGCGCAACGGCGCGGTGGGCTGCGTCTGTGATAGCCAGATCCGCGACTGCGTGCGCATCATCGAGATGGGCTTTCCCGTCTACTACACGGGCATCTGCCCCGTCGACTCGATGGGCCGTGCCCGCGTTCAGGCCTATGACGTGCCCGTGCGCTGCGGTGAGGTCCTGGTCAAGCCGGGTGAGATCGTGTTTGCCGATTTCGACGGTATCGTGGTCATCCCGCAAGAGGTGGAGCAAGAGGTCCTGGCCCGAGCCATGGAAAAGGTGAGCAAGGAGAACAGCTCGCGCCAGGACCTACTCGCCGGCAAGACGCTGCGCGAGGTATTTGATACCTACGGTGTGCTCTAGGGGGCCTGCTGCCCCTTACGGCCCATAACGACGACCGTCTCGGGAGGTATCCCGAGACGGTCGTCGTTATGGAAGACCACCGAAGGAGCGCACGTCAGCAGGAGGTAGCGCGGCCGGCCCGCTGGCAGGGGCCAACCCCTCGCGATGACAGGCATCCACCAGCCGCTTCAGCCCCTCAGGGCCACCATAGGCGTGGTGCGGCGCATCGAGGAGCACGCCGTCATAGCCCCAGCCGTGGATTCCAGTGAATGCGTTCACCGGCATGAGCTCCATGTGCGACACGCCGAGGTCTCGCAGGTAGGCGAGCTTGTCAATGGCCGCCTCGAAGGTGCCCTGCAGTTCCACCCGCTCTGCCAGGGGCGCCCAGACGACGAATGCACGCACGGTACGTCCCCTGCATCGGTAATCGCGCCGCTTACCGCGTCCTCCCTCGCGCAGCGACGCCAGCGATGCGGGGGGAGGGACAATGCGCAAGGCGGAGGGGTGGAGACAGTGGCCACGAACGGGAGGACGGTTGGCAACCCGGTGGGGAGCTGCGGTGACGTGTGGGCGTCACTGAACGCGTTATCATGCTGCCATGCGGGCCGCGCCGCGTCAATACGGGTATGAGATCGTCCCCTGCTGGTAACGCGCCCATGACTGTGGTACAAGCAGCGTACGTACGTGCTGCACCAGCACGTGCCGCACAGGCGGCATGCGGTGACGCCCCCGTGGCACACCACCCTCGATGGCGAGTCAGCCGCGGGGGGAGCGCGCCATGCGCCTTGGCTCCTGATCCTATCGTTAGTATCGTAGGAACGCGCAGGAGGACGCCCCATGATCGAGCTACCTGAGGCCACGGTCATCGCGCGACAGATCGCCACCACCCTCACCGGCAAGCGCATCGCCAGCGCCGTCGCCAATCAGTCGCCGCACAAGTTCGCCTGGTACACGGGCGACCCGGCAGAGTACAATCAGCGCCTCGCCGGCAAGACCATCGGTACGGCTTGTGCCCTCGCAGGCAGCATCGAGGTGGAGGCGGGGGACATGCTCGTCTCCGTCAGCGCACCAATCCGCTACCATGCCCAGGGGGCAAAGCGTCCGCAGAAGCATCAGCTCCTCATCACATTCGAGGACGGCACGGCCATGAGCTCCAGCGCCCAGATGTGGGGCGGGTTCTTGTGCTTCCCCATCGGTGAGCGGAGTGGCTCTCCCGACCGAGACATCGCCCTGCAGCGTCCCTCACCCCTCACCGACGCCTTTGATCGCGCCTACTTTCAGACGCTATTGGACGCCGATACGCTCAAGCTGTCGGCCAAGGCCTTTCTGGCCACAGAGCAGCGCTTCCCGGGGCTGGGCAATGGCGTCCTACAGGACATCCTCTGGACGGCGCGCATCCATCCCAAGCGCAAGACGGCCGACCTGCCCGCCGCGTCGATTGATGCCCTGTTCGCTGCGGTGAAGGGGGTGCTCGCCGACATGACGGCCAAGGGAGGCCGGGATACCGAGCGCGATCTGTTCGGCAACCCGGGTGGCTACACGACGATCCTGAGCAGAAACACGGTGGGAACCCCCTGCCCGGCGTGCGGCGCCGTCATCCGCAAGGAGCCGTACCTCGGCGGCGCCATCTACTACTGCCCGGGCTGCCAGCCGATCTAGCGCCCGCAACAGCGCGGCCGAGTGGTCTGGAGGAGCGACGCGTTTCGTCGGCCTTGCTCGCGTCGAGGAGAGGAACGCATGCATGCGTTCCTCCATGGGGGCGGCCCTCGAGGCGCAAAACGGGTTCATTGCCGCGACGTGTGGCCAGCAGGTAGTGACGAACTCGTTCGTTTCTGTTCCGACTGCAGGGACGAACGGATGAGCTCGTCACTACCGTTCCGGTCCGCTCGTGCGCTAGGGGGTGATCAGCGTCTTGAGCGAGGTCTGGGTGTCCAACGCTTCGGCCTCCTTGGCGAACACGTCGGCGAGCTCGTCCAGCGTGTAGCGATCCGAGTTGCGCAGGATGACGTCCACGTCGAACACGCCGCGTTGCACCGCACGGTAGGCCTCGCGGGCATGCTCCACCGAGCGGAGCTTGGTGTAGTGCATGGCGTTGAGATTGCGCACCGTCAGGCCGTCCTCGTGGAAGCGGTGGAAGGAGAAATCGTTCACCGGCGCATAGTTGTCGCCATAGATTGCGATGGTGCCGTTATGCGCCACCATCCCCAGGGCCTGCTTGATGCCGATGCCCGTGCCGCCGATGGCGTCCACGGCCACGTCCACCCCCTCGCCCCGCGTCAGGTCGTTCACGGCGGCGACGGGATCGTCGTGGAGGGCATTGATGACCACGTCGGCGCCTAGCTCCTTGGCGATGGCCAGCTTGGCGTCGACGACGTCCACCGCGATGACCAGGCTGGCGCCTGACTTGATGGCGCCTTGGAGCAGGATGTTGCCGGCAAAGCCCACGCCGTTGATGGCCACGGTGTCACCGAGCCGGACACCCATGTGTCGCGCCGCCCAGGCGGCGCAGGCGAGGGCCTCGTACAGACAACCCACCTCGAACGACACCCCCTCGGGGATCGGCTGGACGCCGGCCACATCACACACCCAGTAGTCGGTGTAGGTGGGGTAGACGAGGCTCCCCACCCGATCCCCCACCGAGACCCGGCCGCCTCCCAGATACTCCTTGACCGCCGAGCCAACCTCTAGGATGGTGCCGCCCCCTCGTGGCCGAGGGGTCCCATGGGGTAGGCGTGATCCGGCCCGTGGCCCTCCTCGTGGTGGGCGTGGCTCAGGCTGCGGGCGCGCGCCTCGTCCTGCGGGCGCACGGTGATCCCCCGATAGAAGTAGCGCTCCGAGCCGCATACCGAGGCCTGGTGCGTCTTGATGAGCACATCGTTCGGCCCCAGGGGCGGCAACGTCACCGTCTCGGTGATGATGCGGCCGATATCCAGGTAGATGACGCGGGTCTCCATGGCGTTCTCCTTCAGCGATTATAGGCATAGCTGGGGCCGCGCAACGTCTCCCATACGCGGTCGCAAGCGGCAAGAGTGGCCTCGTCCAGGTCGCCCTCCCATAGCGCGAGGTTCTGCTGCAGCTGCTCGAGGCGGCTGGCGCCGACGATGATGGCGTCCACCGCCTCCTGCGCCGCCAGCCAGCGGAAGGCGAGGGCCAGGAGGCTGATGCCCGCTTCCTGGGCGATCGTGGTGAGCGCATCCACCGCCTCGAGGTTGGCGTCCCGCCAGTAGCGGTTCCGATAGCCGGTGTTGATCGCCAGCCGGCTGTCTGCCGCTGGCCCATCCGCGGTGTGCTTGCCCGTCAACAACCCTCCGGCCAAGGGGTTGTACACCGTCACGCCGATCTTTTCCTCGCGGCAGAAGGGCAGGAACTCTTGCTCGATGCCCCGAGCCAGCAGGTTGTACACGACCTGGGTAACCGTCGGCGCGGTGACACGCTGCCGATCGGCCACCCAGCGGGCCTTGCAGAACTGCCACGCCGCATGGTTCGAGAGGCCGAGGTTCATCACCTTGCCCTGACGCACGAGCTGATCCGCCGCCGAGAGGCTCTCCTCCAGCGGCGTGTTATAGTCGGGCTGGTGGAAGTAGAGGATGTCGAGGCACTCCATGCCGAGGCGCCGGAGGCTCGCCTCCACCCCATGGATGATGTGCCACCGGGAGAGACCCACGTCGCGGCGGGGGTGCGGGCCCATAGGGTTGCGCACCTTGCTCGCCACCACCACGCCATCCCGCTTCCCCTGCAGCGCCTTGCCCAGAATGACCTCGGTCGCGCCCTGGTTATAGATATCAGCGGTGTCAAAAAAGGTGATGCCAGCGTCGAGGGCCGCATGCACCATACGCACCGATTCGGCCTCGTCTGCCTGCGCACCAAAGGTCATGGTGCCCATACAGAGCCGCGACACTTCAACGCCGGTCCCCGTCAGGATGGTGTATTGCATCGGTGTATTCCTCCCATGTGTCCATACAGCGGTCAATCCCGCCGGTTAATCCGTGTCTCAGAAACGCTCCCGACGTAGCAACGATGTCGCCCCGAGCGTAAGTGAGGGGCCTTGATGCCCATCGACAAGGTTTCTCGCCACGCTCAGGACGGCGCTGTGGCCCTTTTTCAAACACTACCTAGTCGTCGGCGCCGTCGTGCATCATAGCGCGAACCTCGCCGATCTCCTCAGCCGTCAGCGCCCACGCGGCGGCGCGGGCGTTCGCCGCGATCTGCTCCGGGCTGCTGGCCCCCGTCAACACCGTCGAGACGGCCGGCTCGGCCAACACCCAGGCGATGGCCAGCTCGGCCAGGGTGTGCCCGCGCTCCGCAGCCCAGGCGGTGAGACGCGCAATCCGACGATAGTTGGCGGGTGTGGCATACGTTTGGCGGGTGTGGCATACGTATCGAGATAGCGGCGAGTGCGCTCGAACGCCGCCGCGCGGCTATCCGCCGGGGGCGGGCCGTCGGGCGCATAGCGCCCGGCGAGGAGCCCGTTGGCGAGGACAAAATAGGCCAGCACACCGACGCCCATCGCGCGGCAGAAGGGCAGCAGCTCGGCCTCCACCTGGCGCTCGAGGAGGTTATAGTGCGCCTGGGTGCTGACGAACGGCACCCAGCCGTAGCGTTCCGCCAGGTCGTTGCAACGACAGATGCGCCAGGCCGGGTACTGTGACGCGCCGACGTAGCGCACCTTGCCCGAGCGCACCATGTCATCGAGGGCGCGCATCGTCTCCTCGTCAGGCGTCGTGGCGTCGGGCAGATGGATCTGATACAGGTCGATATAATCGGTGCGCAGCCGGCGGAGGCTCCCCTCCAGGGCGTTCATCAGGTTGGTGCGCGAAGAGCCCCACGCGTTGGGCCCCTCCCCCAGCTGTTGGCCGCCCTTGGTGCCCAGCACGATCCGCTCGCGCAGGCCCACCAGCGCCTCGCCCAAGAGCTCCTCCGCCAGGGGCCGGCCATCGTACCAGGTGCCATAGATGTTGGCGGTATCAAAGTAGGTGATGCCGCCGTCCAGCGCCGCGGCGACGATCTCCTTCGCCGCCTGGCGGTCGACGCGGCCACCCCACTGCCCGCCCGTTCCCAGGCCCACCGCCGAGATGCGCACGCCGGCGCCCCCGAGTTGGCGATACTCCATGTCCTTTCCCTCCGTAGACAGGGCATATGGCTACGATGTCCGACGCGTGGGGATACCACGGCACGTTGGCACACACAGCGCCGCAGGCGGTGCCGCGGCGCTGTGTGTGCCGGAGCGATTCGAGGACGCCGAGCCGCCACACGGACGGCTCGGCCGCAAGGCGCCTTACGCCTTTTCGACGCGTTCGCGCAGGGCCGCGCCCTGGGTCCGGTAGAACTCGCGCAACACGGCCATGTCGTGGCCGATGCGGAAGTGGCGGATGCCCATCTCCAGGTAATAATCCAGGTTATCGAGGCTCTGCAGCTCCACCCGGGGCGGGACGCCCTTGGCGAGGCACGTCTCCAACACCTTGCGCTCGACCTTTTTGACCTCTTCCTGAGCGTTGCGCTGGGCGTAGAGCCCGCTGCTCATGGTATAGTCCGTGGGGCCCCACTGGATCATGTCCACGCCGGGCAGCGCTAACACGTCCTCAAGCTGCTCCACCAACACGGCCTTTTCCACCATGATGGCCACGACCACATCGCGCAGCGCCTGAGCCATCTCGCCGATGGCGCCGCCGGTGTAGGCAAAGCGGCGCCCGGCGGCCCCAAAGAGACCGCCATCGGTGGGCGTATCGGGCCGGCAGATGCGCACGCATTCCTTCACCTCATCGACGGTACGGCAGTCGACGAACAGCACGCTCTGGAATCCCGAGCCGATGGCGCGCTGCGCCATGAACAGGCGCGGGTCCTGGTCGAGCTTGATCATCGTCCCCAGGCCGTAGAGCTCTGCCGCCCGGCAGTAGTTGTCGAGATCGGGTAGGGTGAAGGTGCCGTACTCGGCGGCGTACTCCACATAGTCATAGATGCCCAGGCTGCCGATGAGCTCGACAATGTCGGGCCAGACGACGGCCGTGCGGGCGCAGATGGTCGGCTTGCCCTCACGCAACAGCTTGCGGATGGTGTTCTCACGCATGGATGGTACGCTCCCTTCGGTAGGTGGTGGAAACGCGTGCTTCGCGGGTATTATGCACGATCGTGGCGCATCCCGCTAGGCGAAGCGGGGGGACGCCAGCGCCCGTCTCGCGGGGCGCCTGCAGTCTACCATTGTCCGGCGCCGTGCGGCAACCGTCGCCTCCTCCCCCGGTTGACGCCATGCGCCCACCTCGTCTATCCTCCCTCCGAGCACACGCCCAAAGGAGAACGCCCATGGCCAAGAGACTCGTCTGCGTCGCCAAGGAACGGCTGGAGTGGCGCTCCTTCACCCCCGAGCCCCCCGGGCCGCAGCAGGTGCGCATCCGCACCGAGTACGCCGCCGCCAAGCATGGCACCGAGATGGCCCTCTACCAGGGCTATGCCATGCCTCGCGGCGTGTTCGACCCCGAGTACCAGCTCTTCCAACCCGCCGCGCCGGGCGCCGCCCGCTACCCCGTGGGCGTGGGCAACATGGTGGTGGGCGTCGTCGAGGAGGTTGGGGCCGAAGTGACGGCCCTCGCCCCCGGCGACCGTGTCTGCGCCTACAGCGGGTTCGCCGATGTGGTGGTGACGGCCGCCGAGCGCTGCTGGAAGATGCCCCCCGGCATGGACTGGCGCTCCGCCGTCTGCCTCGATCCCGCCGAGTTTGCCTTCAACGCCGTGCGCGACGGCCACGTGCGCATCGGGGATGCCGTGGCCGTGTTCGGGCTGGGCGCCATCGGGCTGATGGCCGTGCAGCTGGCGCAGCTGGCCGGGGCGGCCGTCGTGGTGGCCATTGACCCCCTGGCCGAGCGCCGCGAGATCGCCGCCGCCCTGGGCGCCGACCTCACGCTGGATCCCACCGCCGTCGACGCCGGCCTCGAGATCAAGCGCGCCACCGCCAAGCGGGGCGCCGACGTCGTCATCGAGTACAGCGGCTCGGTGCACGCCCTGCAGGCGGCGCTGCGGGGCGTGGCCTATGGCGGCACGGTGGTGGCGGGCGCCTTTCCCCCACCCTATGGCGCCGGCCTCGACTTGGGCGCCGAGGCGCACCTCAACCTGCCCACCATCGTCTTTACCCGCGCCTGCAGCCAGCCCGATCGCGACCACCCTCGCTGGGACGAGTCGCGCATCTTTGAGACGTGTTGGCGCTGGCTGTGCGACGGGCGCTTGACGGGCGCGCCCATCGTCACGCCCGTCGTGGCCTATGACGACCTGGCGGACGAGTACCCCAAGATCGCCCAGCATCCGGAGCGCTACATCAAGCTGGGGGCGCGGATCTAGGTCGTGCTTGGGAAAAGGGCTACAGCGTCGTTCTGACCATGGCGAGAAACCTTGTCTATGGGCGTCAAGGCCCCTCGCTTACGCTCGGGGCGACATTGTCGCTACGTAGGGTTCGTTGTTGAGACACGGCCCAGCGGCACACGGGGTTCTACCGGAACCTCACGTATCGCGTGATAGGTGACAGTGCCACGCCTGCGAGGCGCTCGCGCGCGTGAAGTCGCGTTGCGAGCTCCTCACCCATCCCATCATCGCCGGAGGTTGCCATGCCCATCAAGCAGTGTGTCGTGCTGCCCATCTTTTACCGCCCCGAATCCACCACGCTGGACGCCTTTTGCCGGGAGGTGGCCGCCATCGGCTACCAAGCCGTCGAGTTCTTTGATCCCGGCGACCAGCTGCCGGCCATCGCCGAGGCGGCCAGCAAGCACGGCCTGGCGCTGGCCAGCATGTCGGGCCACGCCAGCCTCACGGACGGCCTGAACAAGGTCGAGAACCACGACCGCATCGTCGCCGAGCTCCGCCAGCGTATCGACCTGGCGGCCGAGTACGGCGTCGGCGGGCTCATCTGCTTCAGCGGCAATCGCAATCCCGGCCAGAGCGATCTGGAGGGGATGATCGCCTGCGCCCAGGGGCTGCGCCGCATCATGCCCTATGCCGAGGAAAAGGGCGTAAACCTCCACATGGAGCTGCTCAACTCCAAGGTGAACCATCCCGGCTACCAGTGCGACCGCTCCGACTGGGGCGCGGCACTGTGCGAGATGGTCAACAGCCCGCGGTTCAAGCTCCTCTTTGATATCTATCACATGCAGATCATGGAGGGGGACGTCATCCGCAGCATCCAGAAATGCCTGCCCTACATTGGGCATTTCCACACCGCCGGCAACCCCGGTCGCCAGGACATGGACGATACCCAGGAGCTGAACTATCGCGGCATCTGCCGCGCCATCGCCGATGCGGGGTACGACCTCTACATGGGGCACGAGTTCACGCCCAAGGGGGACCGCATGGCGGCGCTGCGGGCGGCGTTCGAGCTGTGCAACGTCTAGGGACGCGGACGAGACCAGCGCGACCGCCGCTACGTCCACCGGCGGGGGAGAGATCCGCCCGCTACAGGGCACAGCGCCTCGCACCAGTAGCTGTGAGGAGTGGGTCCTACCAGCTCCCCGCGTAGGCCGTTCTATACGGGGGCGCGACGTGGGCGTACCACGCGTGCAAGAGCTCGACCATCTGGCGCAGATGCAGGGTATCGTGCTCGACCCACGACACGAGCATGTCCCCCACGCGAAAGGTAAGGGTCTCGGCCTCGGCGCCCTGGCCGAAGGTGAGGTCGACAGAGACGTCCCAGTCAGGCGAACCCAGCGCCTCCAGCCAGGCGATGGAGGCCTCCCGCTCCGCCAGGAACCCCTCCAGCGCCCCACCGCCTGAGACTTCCCTCGGGGGCGGCGGGGCGTTGCGTTCCCCGAGCATCCACTGGAGGCGCTGGCGAAAGTCGG
Source organism: Chloroflexota bacterium (assembly GCA_012841405.1). Classification (GTDB taxonomy): domain Bacteria; phylum Chloroflexota; class Anaerolineae; order UBA1429; family UBA1429; genus DUUT01. The sequence continues at coordinate 13,161 of DUUT01000074.1, read as the reverse complement.
AACGCTCCTCGTCGTACAGGTGCGCCAAGACCTCACTCAGCGACCACGCGTCGGGCGCGGGTTTCCATTGGGCCGCCACTTTGGGGATAGCGCACGCCAGCGCGCGGATGGCCTCGGCGCTCCGCGCAAGCTGGCCGATCACGACGTTCAGGTCGAGCGAGGGAAAAGCTTCGTTGGGCATGGTGGGCCTACCTCTCTGCTAGCGTCGCCACCGGTTCCGATTGCCGTAGGCCCCGCCACCGTACGCACCGAGATCCACCAAAAAGGCGACGATGAGCAAGGCCCATTCCAGGCCGCTGATGCCGCCCGGCGCCGCCACCAGGTACATGAGGGTGGTCCACGGGAGCAGCAAGAACCCTAGCACCGGCACCAGCAGGCTATCAAAGACCTGACCAAAGAGACCCGGGCGCAGTAACCACCAGATGATCAGCGCGATACGCGGCCCAAAGATGAGCACCGAGGCGATCACACAACACATGGCTCGCGACCTCCCGTGGGATCCAGCACAGCTCCGCAGATGCGGCGCCAGCCAGCAGATCCGGCGCAAACAGGCCGCCACATTCTGCACGAAGTAGATCGATAATACAAGGGCGCCATCGGTCCCCTCCCACGCGGTGCGCCGCGGTATGGACGTCGCCATCGCGCCCCCGGTGTGGACCGGCGCCGCGTTGCGCACCCGGCCCGATTCTTGACACCGCCGCCCATTCCCTCTATGGTGACTCCCACTGGAGGACAATGCTCCCCTTGCCCGACTGGAGGCCGCGATGTGGCGCACATGGCGCGCGTCGGCGCAGAGCGACCCGGACCTAGCCCAGACGACCGCCGAGTTGGCGCAGCTCACCCAGCGCCGCGTCATCCTGGCGACCGTCGCGGCCTACATGCTCTGGCACTTTGTGGCCACCATCACCTGGTCGGAGACGCTGGGCCCCACCGTCTGGCTGACCACCATCATCATCCTCCTGAGTGCCGCCATCGCGTTACGCCACGTCACGCACCGCTGGCCCATCGCCCAGGTCGTCTGGCATGTCGGGCTGGGCGCCGCCATCACCATCTCGCTGGTGAGCTTTCGCGAGCCGGCGGTCATCTTTCTCTACGCCCTCTTGCCCCTCATGGCCATCATCACCACGGGCCTCCTCGCGGGCCTGGTGGTGGAGGCTGGCATCGTCATTCTGAGTGTCTGGCTCCACTATGGCCAACCCGCGGGCGTACTGCCGAGCGGCTTTGCGATCAGCGCCATCGCCATGGGCGCGCTCGCCGGCCTCCTCGGTTGGGCGTCGTCCCACGCGCTGTTCACCGTGACCCACTGGTCGATCTATAGCCTCCACCAGGCGCGCGAGAACATGGAGGCGGCCCGAGAGCACCGCGCTCAGCTGGCGCGCGTGGTCAAGGATCTCGACCAGGCCTACTCTCGCCTGGGCCGCACCAATGCCTCCCTCGTGGCGGCGTGGCGAGCCGCCGAGGAGGCGGAGCGCTTCAAGGCCGAGTTCGTGACCAACGTCAGTCACGAGCTGCGCACGCCCCTCAACCTCATCGTCGGGTTCAGCGAGATGATGCTGACCGCCCCCGAAAGCTATGACGGCGTACAGATTCCCGGGCCCTATCGCAGTGACCTCAACGTCATCCACCACAACGCCCAGCACCTCCTTGCCCTGGTGGACGACGTGTTGGACCTGGCGCGGATCGAGGCGGGGCGCCTCGGCCTGGTCAAAGAAGAGACCGACCTGGCCACGCTGGTGGCCGAAGCGACGGGCATGGTGCACGACTATATCGCCGCCAAGGGGCTGGCGCTGCACATCCGTGTGGCCCCCGACCTGCCGCGCATCTGGCTCGACCGGCTACGAATTCGCCAGGTGCTGTTGAACCTGCTGGTCAACGCCGCCCGATTCACCGAGCGGGGCTCCATCACGCTGGAGGTGCGCAGGGAGGGACAGGAGGTCATCACCCGGGTGACCGATACCGGCCGCGGCATCCCCGAGCACGACCTGCCCAAGATCTTTCAAGAGTTCCGCTCCACCGATCAACCCGTGTCGACGTGGCACAGCGGCACCGGCCTCGGGCTGCCCATCAGCAAGCGGTTCATCGAGCTGCACCATGGGCGTATGGGGGTCGAGAGCACCTATCTGCAGGGGAGTACCTTCTGGTTCGCGCTGCCTTGCGCCGCACCGAACGGAGAGGCCACGGAGGACGACACGCTGCTCCGGCCCCGTTTGCCGGGAACCGGCGCGGCCGAGCGCATCGTCGTGTTGGTGCATGACGACCCCCGCATCGGCCCGCTGCTGCAACACTGCCTCGAGGGGTACCGCGTCGTCACCCACCATGACGTGCAGGAGGGCGTCGCCCTGGCGTGCGATCTCACCGCCATGGCGCTGATCCTCGATGCATCCGCCGAGGTCGGGCCGCTCCCCGCCGACCTGCCCATCATCCGCGCACACCTGCCGAGCAGCCGTCGCGTGGCTGCCGCCATGGGCGCGGATGACCTGCTGGTCAAGCCCGTCTCGCGCGACGAGCTCTTGGCCGCCATCGATCGCCTCGGGCGACCGATCCAGCGCGTGCTCATCGCCGACGATGACCCCGACGTGGTGCGCCTGTTCCACCGCATGCTGCGCACGCGCATTGCCCGCGAGAACCGCTTGCAGGCGCACAATGGGGAGGAGGCGCTACGCCTCATCGCCAGCGAGCGCCCCGATCTCGTCATTCTGGACCTGGTGATGCCCGAGAAGGATGGCCTGGGGGTGTTGGAGCACATGGCGGGGGATCCCGCATGTGCGCAGACAGCCGTGATCCTGGTCACGGCCAGAGGGCAGGATTACTCCAGCCTGCAGGTGCGCGGCCCCGTCGCCATCGCGCGCAAGGAGCCACTCCAGTTCGTCGAGTTCACCCGCATGCTCGAGGGCGTGCTTGGCGGCCTCACTCCGCCGTGGCCATTGCCCGCTCGTATGGCGCCAGAACCCGCAAGAGATCCTGCTTCTGAACCGGCTTGCGCAGATACCCCGCCGCCCCCAGCGTCATCGCCAGAGTAGGCTGCTCCAGGACACTGCAGATGACGACGGGGATATGGCGCGTGTCTTCGTCGTCCTTGAGTGCCACCAGCAGCTCCCATCCGTCTTCACCGGGCATCAGCACGTCCAGCAGAATGAGCGTAGGGCGCAGCTCGGCGATGGCCTGCTGCGCCTCTGCCCCGCTGGCGGCCCCCACGATCTGCCAGTTGTGGCCGGTGGTGTAGCGGCGATACAGCCCCAAAAAGTCGGCGTTGTCGTCCACGACGAGCAGCACCAGCTTGGACGTAGGCCAGGCGAGCCGCGCCTCCCACACGGGGCCTTCGTGCCGCATCCGCACCACAGCTACCATGGCGGCGACGAGCTCGCGCCAGGCGCCGCTCTCCTCATCCGTCGCTCTCGAAACCTCGGCCGCTTGCGCCCGAGACCGGACGCGCAAGCGCAAGCCGTGCGCCCGCTCGGCGGCGAAGCAGTCGATCACCGCCTCGCCGCCTCGTGCCCCCTGCAACCCGTAGGCGACGAGACTCAGCACCGCCTGACGCAGCAGAACGCGATCGACGTGTAGGTGGACGCCCCCGCCACAAGAATCGATGGTCAGCGCAACGCCCTCGGCCCGGGCCAACGGCTCGATGACCGGCCGCAGCTCCTCAAGGAGCTGCCCGCCGCGGATCGCCTCCACCTGCGACCGCTCGGCGACGCGCTCCACGGCCGTGCGCAACAAGTCTTCCCGCGCCTCGTCATCCGTGCCTGCCGCTCGCTCTTGCTCGGCGTGCCGCTCCCGCCTGTACGACCAGAGCACCTCGGTGACCGCCTCGAGCGCGCGCGCCTGCTCGCGAAAGAACTGGCTCCGCCCGATATTCAGCTCAGCCATCACCTCCCGTGGCACGGCCCCCTCGATGTAGCGCAGCTCGAGGATGCGATACCCGCGCCAGTCGGGGGAATGCGCTGGCACCCCCGCCGGGGGGCGCACGGCGCGGATCGCGTCCAACAGGATGCGACGCAGCTCCTGGCTGCGCTCGAGGGCATTCTGACCTTCGCATTCCAGGATATCCACCAGGGGGTGCGAGCCGAGGTGCGCCAGGTCGTAGAGCCGGCTGAGGGCGTCGTGGACGTGCTCCGAAAATGCGGCACGCATCGAGTTGTCATGGGAAGCGATCATCGTTGGGACTCATACCGGACTCTCTGGGGACTGAGGCCCTTCCCCAGAGCACGCCGATCAGCTAAGCTTGGGCTGCAACGCACTGCACCCTTACTGATACCCGACGCGTGGTGTTCTGTCAAGATCGCCCGGGCGGGGCGTTTGTTGTGTCCACGGGCCCGCCCTGGGAGTCGTTGGGACCGCCGTTTGGCGAATCGGCCATCGTTATGTATGCTGTAGCCCCGCACGGCAGCCTACCGGTGGATCGAGCAGGCGCTATGCAGCGGGTAGTGGGCCGGTGCGGCGGGGGTAGCGCGCACGCCTACTCCCATGGGTTCGGAAGGCTGTTGCATCGTCGAGCGGGTAGTGTCATCGTCGAAGGAGAAGAGGATGGAGCAGAGAATCACCCGTCGTCGTTGGCTCAAGTGGGCCCTCACGGGCACGGCAGGCGCCGTGCTGGCCGCCTGTGCGCCGCAGGTGGTAAAGGAAACGGTCGTCGTCGAGAAGGAAGTCGAAAAGATCGTCAAAGAGACAGTGGTCGTCGAGGGTACGCCACAGGTCATCGAAAAGGTCGTTACAGCCGCCCCCGCCCCCGCCCAAAAGCAGGTCTTGCGCTACTGGCTGCAGGCCACGACGGAGCAGCTGTACCGCGAAGAGATGATCAACGAGTTCATGCAAATGAACCCGGACATCGAGATCCAGATGGACGGGACGGACCCGGCGAACTATAACGAGGCCACCCAGCTGCTCTTTGCCGGCGGCACGCCCCCGGACGTGTTCTGGAAGTTCAACCTGACGCTCCAGCAGATGCTGGAACAGGAATACATCATGCCCTACCCGGACGAGGTGCAGACCTACCTGACCAGCGCCTATCCGGATTACATGTTCCTGAACGGCGTCAACATGATTGACGGTCACCTCTACGGCTTTTACCCGGTGGGCAAGACGTCGGCCACGCGCGTTCTCTACATGAACGACGAGCTGTTCGACAAGGCCGGCATCACCGAGGCCCCCAAGACATGGAGCGATTTCCGCAATGTAGCCAAGCAGCTCACCGAGGCAGGCGGCGGCCAGTCGTACGGCCTCATCCTCGGTGGCACCTCTCCCTGGGACTATACCGGGCTCGTCGGCTCGCTGGCCTACACTGCCGGCCCGATGGCCAGCGGCAACTCTGAGGCCGAGAACTTTGACTGGACCAAGGGCGAGTTGACCATCGCTTCGGACTATATGGTGGCTGCCCTGCAGCTGTGCATGGACATCGCCGAGGACGGGAGCCTGTTCCCCGGCTACTCCACCATCAGCCACACCGAGTCGCGCGCCGGGTTGCCCAGTGGCTGGGCTGGCATGTTCCTGGGCGGCTGGTGGGACGCCGGCGCCTACAACACCCAGTTCCCCGAATTCTCGTACTCGGTCGCCCCGCCGCCCGAGTTCGACGGCGGCCGCTTGGGCTACAACCTGGGTACCTCCCAGATCGAGCGCGTCTACGTCGCCAAGGGCTCCGAGGTTACCGACGCCATCAACCGGTTCCTGCTCTTCAAGTTCGGCCCAGTGTACCAGAAGGGGTGGGCGCGCAACGGCTGGTTCACCACGCTGCCCGAGGCGAACGACGAGAGCAACATCAAGGACCCCATCATCCAGACGATCTTCAAGATCGCCGAGGACATCCGCACCTCGCCGAACCCCGTGGCCCGCAACGTGGAGCAGGCCAAGGTGAGCGTCGAGCGCAAGGAGCTACACCCCAACTGGGGTGAGCTGCTCGGTGGCGTCTTCTCCGGCCAGCTCAGCGTGGCGGACTATGTGGAGCAAGCGCAAAAGTACACCGCCGACCACCGCGCCGAGCTCGAGCGGGCGATCAACTACCTGCGGGATGAGGGCGTCGCCGTGAGCATCGACGACTGGATCTTCCCGAACTGGGATCCCAGCAAGGACTATACGGACGAGATGTACGCCGAGCTCCCGCCCGTTACCTACTAAACGACTGCCTCGGTTGACGATAGGGTGCACCCCCAATTATGGGGGTGCACCAAGTTTCATTCTAGGAGACCACGATGTCCCACAGGGCCCTGAGCACACCAGGACCTGCCCGCGCGATAGCACATCAGGAAGGGCGTAGGAAAAGCCTCGGCCGGCGCATGCGCGAGCACGTCTGGTGCTATATCTTTATCGCGCCGGCGGTCATCCTCTACCTGATGTTCACCGTATGGCCCGTCTTGGCGAGCTGGTACTTTGCCTTCTTTGATTGGTCCGGCCTCGGCGTACCGACGCGGTTCGTCGGTCTGGCCAACTTTGAAGAGGTCGTCGCCAACCCGTACTTTTGGAATGCCTTCAAGCACAGCTTTCAGTTCATGGCCGGCATGGTGGTCATTCAGCTGCCGACCACACTGATCATGGCCATCATCCTGAACAACCGCCGCCTCAAGGCGGCCAGCGTCTACCGTGTCATCTTTTTCTTGCCGGTGGTGACCACCACCGCCATCGTCGGCATCGTGATGACGTACATCTTTTCGCCGTTCAATGGCGTGGTCAACACCGTGCTGGTGCGCCTCGGCCTCATCTCCAAGCCGATCCACTTCCTCGGGCAGGCGAGTACCGCGCTGCTCACCATCGTCGTCGTGTCGGCATGGAAGGGCTTTGGCACCAACATGATGTACTGGCTCGCAGGGCTCCAGTCCATCCCCAGCGAAGTGTACGAGGCCGCCAAGGTAGACGGCGCGAGCACCGTGCAGACGTTCTTCCGCATCACCCTGCCGCTCATCCGTCCGGTGGGGCTCGTCATCACCCTGTTCACCGTGGTGGGCGCGCTGCGCGTGTTCGACCTCGTCAAGGTGATGACTGACGGTGGGCCGTTCTTTCTCACCGAAACGATCTCGGTCTTTATCTATCGCTACGCCTTTGGCAGCACCGGCATGCCGCGCATCGGGTTCGCCTCGGCCGCGGGCATCTTTTTCGGCCTCGCAGCCATGATCCTCTCCCTGATCCAAGGCCTCGCCATTCGCAGGGCCGGTACCATCGGTGCACGAGGGGGCATGCAGTGATCGCTAGAAAAGAATCGTTCGCTACGGCGTTGGTGCGGCGCCTGCACATGCCTCTGACGCACATCGTTTTGATCACGTTGGGCTTTATCTGGATGTATCCCTTCCTGTGGATGGTGTCCGCCGCCTTCAAGACGACGGCCGAGATGTTCAGCGGTGGCCTGAACCTCATCCCCAAAGAGATCATCTTTGACAACTTTGTCCGTGCATGGGAAGTCGCCAAGTTCCGCGTCTACTTTTTCAACACCGTTACCGTCACCGTCTCGGTGGTGGCGATGGTCCTCGCGTGGACCTCAATGACGGGCTATGCCTGTGGGCGCTACGACTTTCCGGGGCGCAAGTTCTTTATGGGCGCCATCGTCGCCACGCTGTTCCTGCCCACCGGCTATACCATCATCCCCGTGTTCGAGATGATGAAGCGGCTCAAGCTGCTCGATACCCTCTGGGCCGTGATCCTCGGAGAGGCCGGCGGCGGCCACGTGCTCTTTATCCTGCTGTTCAGTGGCTTCTTCCAGGCGCTGCCCAACGACCTCGAGGACGCGGCACGCATCGACGGCGCCGGGTTCGTGCGCACCTTCTGGAGTGTGATGCTGCCGCTGGCCAAGCCCATCTTGGCCACCGCGACGATCATGCAGTTTATGTGGACCTGGAACTCGTTCTTTATGCCCCTCGTGTTCACCCTCTCCAAGCCACAGCTGCGCACGCTGGGCGTGGGGATGTATGCCTTTGTCACCGATCACACCACCGACTGGACGGGCATGGCGGCAGCGGCTACCATCTCGCTGACGCCGATCATCACCGTCTTTTTGCTCCTGCAGCGCTTCTTTGTCGAGGGTGTTGCCGGAGCCATCAAGGGCTGAGGGCTATCCACCATGGCATTGACGATCGAAAGGCTGGAGACGCACGTCGTCCGCGTCAACCGACGGGGCGACTGGGTCTTTTGCCTCATCCACACGAATGAAGGCATCACGGGGCTCGGTGAGGCGAGCCACAGCCTCAACGACCCTCTCGTTGTCGCCGCGTTGGAGCAGTACGGCCAACGCCTCGTGGGCAAGGATCCCCTGCGCATCGAGGCGATCTGGGCCTCCCTCAGCAACCGCAACGGGGGGCGCGTCGAGCACACGGCCCTGAGCGCCATCGAGCAGGCGCTGTGGGATATCATGGGCCAGCGCCTCGGCGTGCCCCTGCGGACGCTCCTCGGCGGTGCGGTGCACGATCGGGTGCGCCTCTATGCCAACATCAACCGCCACGTAGAGGATCGTTCGCCGGCAGGGTTTGCCGCCGCCGCCCGCCAGGCCGTGGCAGAGGGGTTCACCGCCGTCAAGCTGGCCCCGTTCGACGAGGTGCGCGGTCCGGCGCATGTCCGCACGGGGCCACGCGCCGCATGGCTGCCGGGCGTCGAGCGCGTGCGCGCCGTGCGCGAGGCCATCGGCGACGCGGTCGAGCTCGCCGTGGACTGCCACGGACGCTTTGACGTCCCCGAGGCCCTCGCCGTGGCCCGCGCCCTCGAGGACTGCAACCTGTTCTGGTTCGAGGAGCCGCTGCCCCACACGCGCACCGACGATCTGGCGCGCATCACGTCCCTCGTTCCCATGGCCACGGCGTCGGCCGAGAGTGTCTATGCCGTCGAGGGGTTTGCGCCTTTCCTTACGCGGCGCGTGGTAGACGTCATCATGCCTGACGTCAAGCATGACGGGGGGCTGCTCGAGACCAAGCGCATCGCCGGCGCCGCCCGCATCGGTGGCGTTCTCGTGGCGCCCCACAATCCCGCCGGGCCCGTCTCGACGGCCGCCACCGCACAGGTGGTGAGCACGCTGACGAACTTTTTGATCCTCGAGTACGCCTGGGGCGAGGTGGACTGGCGCGCCAGCCTGCTCGAGCCTGCCGAGCGCATCGAGGACGGTTACTTGATCCTGCCCGAGGGCCCCGGCCTGGGGCATCGCCTCAACCAGGACGTGCTAGCCGCACACCGCCGCTAAGGCAGCGCCGATGACTGACCCTGCTGAAACGATCTGCTGCACGCGGTTCGGGGAGCACACGCTCCCCTGCCGCGTGGGGTGTGCCGCGGCTGGCCGCATCGGGCGCGCGCCTCTGCAGCCCGCGATCCGCCGCCGGCCCGCGTCGTCGGCGTGCCACCCTCGCTGCACTGGCGATGGCCTACCATGGATATCCAGGAGACTCCTATGCCCTCCACCGACCGGCCCAATATCCTGCTGATACTCACCGACCAGCATCGCTGGGACACGCTGGGCTGCTACGGCGCTCCCACCTGCCGCACGCCAAACCTCGATACCTTGGCGAGCCGTGGGGTGCGCTTTGACGCCGCCTACTGCCCCACCAGTCCCTGCTCGCCGTCGCGGGCCGCCCTCTTTACCGGGCTCTATCCCCACAAGAACGGCGTGCCCACGAACGGCGGCATCGTCCCCCCCGGCACCCCCAACCTCGCCGAGAGCCTAGCGGGCGCCGGCTATAACCTGGGCTATGCCGGCAAGTGGCATGTGGATGACGCCCGCGTGCCCAGCGAGTACGGCTTTGCGGGCAAGGATTTCCCCGGCTATGGCCAACCCACCGTCGCCGGCATCCCCGAAGGGCTGCGCTACGGTCGTCGCACCAACCGCCCCACGCCGCACTATGGCGACTATTTGCGCGAGCACGGCTACGAGCACCCGCGGGTGCTCGAGGCTCACTATGGCGATAACCCCGGCAAGCAGGACCAGGAGATGTACGCCCTGCAGTCCGGCACCATCGACCAGACCTTTGAGGCCATGGTCGCGGCAGAGACCATCGACCACCTGCGGTGCTTTGCCGCCGAACGCCGCGAAAGCGGCAAGCCATTCTTCGTGTGGGCGAACTTTTGGGGGCCGCACACGCCGTGCCTCGTTCCCGAACCTTACTACTCCATGTACAACCCGGCGGATATCCCACCGGAGCCCAGCTACGCCGAGACCTGGGCCGACAAGCCCCGCGTCCACGCCCTCTACGAGCGCTTCTGGAGCCTGTCGGGCAACGGCTGGGCAGGCTGGCGCGAGCTCGTGGCGAGGTACTGGGGCTACATCACCATGCTGGACGACCTCGTGGGCCGCATCCTGGCCGAGCTGCGCGCCCTCGGGATGGAGGAGAACACCCTCGTGGTGTTCAGCACGGACCATGGCGACCAGATGGGCGCCCATCGCATGATTGAGAAGGGCCCCTTTGCCTATGAGGAGAGCTGGCGTCTGCCGCTCATCGCCGCCCACCCCGCGTGCGAGCGCCCCGGCAGCTCCTGTGACGAGTTCGTGCTGCTCAACGACCTCTTCCCCACCTTCCTCGAGGCGGCCGGTGTCACACCGCCAGAGGTGCCCGACAACCGCAGCATCCTCCCCCAGGTGCTCGGCCGCGACGAGCCCACCGGGCGCGACAGCGTCTACGGCGCGTTCTACGCCCACCTGTTCCCCGCGCCGCTGCGCTTTGTGCGCACCAAGCGCCACAAGCTGGTGTTCAACCAGGTGGATATGGGCGAGCTGTACGACGTGGTGGACGACCCGTGGGAGCTGCACAACCGGTTCAATGACCCCGCCATGGCCGAGGTCAAGGCCCAGCTCATGGAACGTCTGCGCGAGCACATGGAAACCCTCGAGGACCCCATCCTGCCATCGTTTGACCGCATCCGCCACGTGTACTGATGCACCGTGAGGGGGCGCCAGGGCGCCCCCTCGCGACGAGCCCTCTATACCGTAAAGAAACGAATGAATTCGTCACTCCATAGCGTTCAAGCTATATCGTGACGAATTCATTCGTTTAGTGCACGGAAGCACGAGTCGGACGCGCCCCCACGCTCGCGCCCTTGCAGTTCGGCCCCAACGCGGGTACAGTTCCCCGGCACGACGGTGAGGCCCATGGAAAGGATAACCATATGTCAGCACCTCATGCCATCGTCTCAGTCAGAGCCCGTCAGGTCTACACGGGGCGCGGTCGCCCCGGCATTGAGGCTACCGTGCGTACGGCGAATGGCGGCATCGGCGTCGCCATCTGCACGGCGGGAGTCTCGGTCGGCCAGCACGAGGTCGCCTTTGCCTACGATGGCGGCGTCAAGTGGCGTGGCAAGGGTGTGCAGCGCGCCGTGGACAATGTGAACACGGTGATCGCCCCGGCCCTGGTGGGCGTCGAGGCGCACCGTCAGCTCGACGTCGATCACTGCCTGCTGAACATCGGCGGGCCGGGCGCCAAGGAGCGCCTGGGCGGCAACGCAACGGCGGCCGTCTCTGCGGCGGCCCTCAAGGCGGGTGCGGCGAGCCTTGGCATCCCGCTCTACCAGCACATCGGCGGCGCGAACGCCTGTGTACTGCCCGCAGCTGCCGTGGGCGCCTTTGCCGGTAGCGATCGCTACGGCGGAGGCCAGCGCTCAGGTGGCAAGCCCAGTCACGAGTTCCTCTGCTACGGGTTCGACACCTTTTCGGAGGCGTCCTACGCCGGCTGGGATATCGCTACCGAGTTCCAGGATGTGCTCAAGACCAAGCTCGGCATCCCCCAGCGCGGCGACGCCTCGCCGTGGATTCCCGCCGGGTACGTCAAGGATGATCGTGAGCTGTGGGATCTGCAGGCAGAGACCATCGTGCGCATGGGCTACGAGGGGCGCATCGGGCTGCAGGTGGATGTGGCGGCCGGCACCTACTATGACCGCGACTCCGATCGCTTCCTCGGGCTGTTCAACGCCGAGCCCAAGACCCGGGACGACCTCATCGCCTGGTACTGCGACATGGTGGCCAACTATCCCTTTGTCATCCTCGAGGACCCGCTGGACGAGGTGGACTATGAGGGGCACGCCATCCTGACGCGCGAGCTCGACATCCAGATCGTCGGCGACGACCTCTTTACCACCAACCCTGCTCGGGTAGCGGAGGGGGTGGCGGTGGGCGCCGCCAACACCGTCCTCCTCAAGGTGAACCAGATCGGGACGATCAGCGAGGCCTTGGAGATGGTGCGGCTCGCCTACCGCCACGGCTATGGCGTCATGCCCTGCTCGAGCCGCGGCGAGGGCGTGGACATCGCCGACTATGCCGTGGGCCTCATGTGCGGCACCATCCGTGGCTCCGCCACCGGCCCCTCGGGCAACCGCTTCCTCGAGATCGAGGCCGAGTTGGGCCCACGCGCCCAGTTTGCCGGCCGCGCCGGCCTGAAGGGCAAGCGCTTCCAGCTGGGAGCCTAACGCCATCTCCGGCACCTCACGGCGCGGAATCCACGCAAGCGCTTCCCGGCGGGGGCTTCACCCCGCCGGGGTGCTCGGGACACTAGCCGCCGCCTCAGTACGTAGCGCGGGGCATCATCTATCGGAGGAGGGCACCATGCCACCACCACGGGCCATTCTGCTCGCTGGAGATTACTATCACAACCCCGAGTACGCCTTTGAGGGCGTTGGTTCGGCCATCCTCGGGGAGGGCTTGGAGCTGCACTGCACGACCGACTATGCCACACTGGGCGCCGACACCCTCGCCGATGCCGTCATGCTCGTCATCCTACGCGATGGCATCGAGTGCGCCGACGGCGAGGACGCGCCCAGCGTCGCGTGGATGCGACCCGAGCAGGAGGAAGCCATCGAGCGGTTCGTGACGGGTGGTGGCGCCTTCCTCGCGCTCCACAACGCCGGCTGGGGCTACCCATGGCAGGGCGCCTATCGGCGCACTCTGGGGGGCTACTACATCGGACACCCGCCGCTCCGGCGCTTCTCCGTCGAGGTCGTCAACACCACGCATCCGGTGACAGCCGGCGTGGAGGATTACGAGATCGAGGACGAGCAGCACTGGCTCCACTGGGATTATGATCGGGTGACGCCGTTGCTCGTCAGCCGCGGCCCGGACGGACGCCAATCCGTATCGGGGTGGGCGCACACGCACGGCAAGGGGCGGGTCGTCTATCTGCCCCACGGCCACACCCTCGAGGCGATCCGCCACCCCATGTTCCAGACCATGCTGCGCAACGCCATCCGCTGGTCGCTGCGTCGCATCGCGTAGGGGCATGG
>DUUT01000073.1 GCA_012841405.1 Chloroflexota bacterium | reverse complement strand
TGTCGCGAGCCAAAGAATAAGAAGGATGAAAAGGACTATGCTTGGGTTGGAGGAGAGGAAATGAGAAGAGATATCTTGGAGCATCATAAAAGTACAGGAACCTATACATATGCAGGTCCATATTTAGAGTATTTTGAGAGCTTGCCCGATGACATACGTCAATTGGGAAATCTTACTTGCTCACAAGTAATCCATCGTGTTACTTTACGTGAAGGAAATTCAGGCGCCAATGCAGATTTGAGATATGGTGATATGACAAAGTTTCCTTGGTACCGGCTTCGCTGCGAAGATGATGTATTAATGACAGCTGTAGCGATGACAGCAGAGCTTTTTAGGCTGGATGACGGAGGTTTTACATTTCAAAGAGCCACAGAAAACAAGATTGTCGTTACCTGCAGATATGTATCAGTTCTAATGTCTGCAATCCTCAAAGCAAAGGGAATACCATGCCGCTCAAGGGCTGGATTTGCACCATATATTGCAGAAAACCGAAGCGGTGATCATTGGATAAATCAATATTGGAATGACAAAGAATGCAGATGGGTGAATTTTGACGCCGATGGCTTTTATGAAGAAAAAGATACAGGTTTTGATCAATATGGCATACCAATGGATTGCTTTGACTGGTCAGCAAAAGCATGGCTAGATATTCGGAGTGGAAAGGCAGATGGCTCGCGATACGTGTATTCGGACGGATTAGGCACGAATTCGCTGAAAGCAGTCATACGACGTATATTCTATGATTTTCATGCTTTAATGAATGATGAAATATCATACAAATTCCAGCCTAGCTATATAGATGATAAATTCGAACAACTAACAGAAGAATATCTGGTTGAAATCGATGAGCTGGCGATGCTGATGCTGGAACCCGATTGGAATTTCGACAAGCTTAATGAAATGTGGGATACAAATCGCAAGTATCGAATAATGAATAGCCCACTCGTTGGAGATTGGGATAATCAATGTATTATTCAGAACTAAAAGTCCGTCATAGCACTATAGGCTTCTTTTTAAACAGATTTGTTAGATTATTGATATGTTTCCTTGATGGACAGGATCAATAACACGAGGTGGTGATGGTCGACATCGATGTATCGATGGAACGCTTTATCAAGGCCGTCAAAGAGTGTTTCGGTGAGCGCATCTATTTCATCGGCTTGCAGGGAAGCTACGGCAGGGGCGAAGCAACGGAAACGAGTGACATTGATGCCGTGGTGGTCTTGGACAGGCTGACGGCCGATGACATCCAGAGATACCGCGATCTGATCGATGCCCTCCCTCACCGAGAGTTGATGTGTGGGTTTCTCGCAGGGAAAGACGAGCTCTTGAGCTGGGCCGCTTCCGATGTGTTCCAGCTCTACTACGATACGACACCGCTCGTCAGAACGCTTGACGCGCTGCTACCGCGATTGGACGCTGCAGCCGTGGATCGTGCGATCCGAATCGGTGCGTGCAACATCTACCACGGTTGTGTGCACAACATGGTGCATCGAAGGAGCGTCAACACGCTGCGCGGCCTGTACAAGCTGGCATCCTTTGTCGTACAGGCTATCGCCTTTAGGGATACCGGCAGGTATATCCGTCACGAAGATGATCTGCTGGAATCGGTCACGAGTGACGAGCAAGAGATTCTCAGCGGGTTCATCGCCCTCGGGAGGGGTGATGCGGTCGACTTTGACCGCATGTCTGAGTGCCTGTTTCACTGGGCAGGCGAGCTAATCCGTGCATGAAGCGCGGGCTACCTCCATGAAGGAGTCAGCTGCAGCGGCTGACAGAAACGAGCCCTGATGAGGAGCGGCAAAACCACATTGACGCTTGCATCAGAATATACAGATGATCACAGCGCGAGAAACAGATACCCTGTGCCGACCATGAGGACATTGCTGATGCTGTGCATGAGCATCGGATAGATCACGCTTCGGGTCTCCTGGTACGCCTTGGCAGCGATGATCCCCTGCGCGAACGAGTACAGCAGCTGAGATGCGTCTGCGTCGAACGCCAGGGGGAACAGCGACCATTTCGCATGGGCGAGCGCGAACAGCAGAGCGGCAACGATCCCCTCGTGGGTGATGCCCCATGTGAACCTCTTGTTGCTGCCGAACAGGCACACCAGGATGGTAAGGGGCAGCGCCCGGTATAGAAGCTCTTCGGTTGGCCCGGTCAGCAACAACTGAAAGCCGAGCGTTCCGACAACGTTTCGTGTGCTGAGCGGATACGTGTACGCCGGCAAGGCGTTGCTTACCAGCATGAGGGTGTGCACAACGAGAGAGACGCCGGCAAGAATGGCAGTGTACGCCGATACGAATCGGATCCCTGCTCTCTTGTCGCCTAGGCCGAGGCCGAAGTTGACGCCAAGCCGCCGGCGTAGAGCCAGGATGACGAGCAGCGTGAAGGCCATCATGGTGAGGTGGTGCACCGCGTTCCAGGCGTAGGCGTGGTCGGGATCCAACGCCGCGTATGAAAAGCTCCCTGCGATGTAGCTCCCCGCCGTGCTGAGGGCCTTCTGGAGCGTGAGCAAGAGCAACGTCACGACTCCATAGAGAGACACTCGCTTCCATCCGGTTTCCTCTGCCTTCAGGGTGCTTGCCGCCCGAACGAAACCCCGCTCGACTCGTGATCCCATAGAATCTTACCTCCCTTTCCGCATCGGCAGAACGATCTCACTCGGTCTCGTCATTTGTTGTTGAGATCGATACGGCGATAGCGCTCAGGATGCATTCGGACTCATCCTGCTGAGCTCCGCATGGGAATAGACGCATCACTCGAGCCGAACACGCATCGTGCAATAGTCCCCGGTCATCAAGGTGCTCTCCACATCGATGCTTTCGGGGTCGATCTGGACGGCCGCGGCGATCATGGCGATCATGGGGTTGAGGCACCAACCGCGGCATGGGTCTGCGCCGCCGGCATCCGCTCAGGCGTATCGCGTGATCTCTCCTGCTTTCTCTAAGGCGATCTTGGTAATGGCCGGACCTACAAGCTCATAAATCAACGTGGCGCAGAGAATCACGGCACGGATGGCTTGTCCCAGCTCCGGAAGGGCATTCGCGGCAACCAATGAGAGGCCGATGGCAACGCCTGCCTGCGGAACAAGCGCGTATCCAAGGTATGCGCGAACTGGTGCTGGTGCCTTCATCATGGCAGCACCAACGTACGCTCCTGCGACCTTGCCAATGACACGGCATACCACATAGACGATTCCGATAACTCCGATCTTGGGTACCGCCGAAAGATCCAACCCCATACCTGAAACAACAAAGAACATCAGAAAGATGGGCGGCGTTACATTCTCCACAAGTCGGAGGATCGTATTACTCGGCGTGTATATGTTGATAAACGCGGCACCGAGGCACATACAAAGAAGCAATGGAGATAGACGCAGCGCGGTAGCCAGAGCAGAACCAAGGAGTACGAAGGCTATGGTTACGATTAGCCGATTAGGGTCCTCCTTGGAATAGCGCATTGGGATGGCGAGCAGGATACCGAGCAAAAAGCCGAGAAGAACCGACCCGATGATTTCAACAAAGGGCGAAATCATCGACGTCATGACGGAAACCTCACCAGGACGCTGCAGGCTATTGACGATGGCCATGGCGAAACCAAAGGCAATGAGAACAACGGCATCATCCAGGGCAGCGACACTGAGAAGCGTTTCGGTGACAGGGCCTCGTGCCCTATACTGCTTTACTACCATGATGGTGGCGGCAGGCGCCGTGGCGGCAGCAATGGCACCAAGGAGTATCGCTATCTTTACATCGAACTTGAGCAACACCAATACTGCCGTAACGATAGTCGATGCTGCCAATGCCTCACAGACGGCAATGACCACAGGAGTCAAGCCCACCTTTTTTAGGTACGACGTCTTGAACTCGGCACCTATGGAAAAAGCAATAAAGGCCAGAGCCATCTCAGAAACAAGGTCAAGCTGTCTTGTGAGGTCAAGGGGAACCAGCTTGAAGAGATACGGTCCTATCAGCAAACCTGCGATCAGATACCCAGTGACATTGGGAAGCTTGATGAGTCTTACGAGGCGGCCAAAAACCAGTCCCGACAGCAAAATCAGTGCAAGATAAAAGAGTGTATTGAGTGGCATTCGCTTACAATTCGATTCCTTCGACTGACAGAACGGGTAACGTAAACATGACAGCAGTGTCCGGCTGTGAGATGTCCCCTACCACCTGGCGGACAGTCTGTTTGGCTATCTCAACGTGATCGTCTTGTAATACGATAAAGATGGTTTTGCTCTCCTCCCTATCTGGGTCGATAAGATATCGGAGAGCTCCAACGATTGGGGAGTTTACATTCGCTTTGGCAAGCTCTTTGATCATTCCTGTGCTGTTAATGATAGTGGCGCCATGAATGCCATTATCCATGAGTTGCTGGAGTAGAGTATCTAACAACTCAACCTTGTTTAGTACGATTAGCAGAAACTGCATGGAGCATCACCTCCTTTCCGTCTGATAGAGAGCGCAGGCGCGTTTCATTTCACTGCCCCGTATTCTTCACACGAGATGCCAGCCGATAATCTAACAGAAGGTCATTTGCTCTGCAATTGGAGACATTCGGCACAGGAGTGTGTGGGGACCTCGCAGGGGGGCCCAGTGGACGCCGAGCCCCGCCGCCGCACCCGCATGGCATGGTGACGGGGCGGGCGCTCCCCGGCCTCCACGCTGTGCCTTCCATCTCCAGCGCTTCGAGGGAGCACTACTCCTTCGGCGCCTCCGCCCCCGCCGCCACCAGCGGCGGGTACAACAGCCTCGTGACGCCGTCGCACGCCATCCGCAAGCGATCTCTTGCTCTGATGTCCAACGGAGGCTAGCTCGATGGATGCCGTTTCGAGCGAACAGATTCGGTACTTTCGCCTGCATACGCACCATCTGGACACATGGTACGCCAAGGCGGACGTAGAGCGCATTGCGGGCGCTTGTGGTTTGCAGAACTCGCCACCCGGTGCGTGGGAGGTGGCGCTACATAACCGGGTCGCCGATTGCACACAGGACGACATGCGACAGATGCTCGAAGAGGAGAGGACCCTGTTGCAGGCATGGAGCTTCCGTGGTGCGCCGGTGGTCTTTCCCGCCGCTGAGAGTGGTGCGTTTCTGACGGCCCTCGTCTCCACACGAGGGGAGCCCCGGATCTATACGCGCGGCATACAACTGGCCCTTGATTACCTGCGGATGCCCTTTGAGGAACTGCTGCAACTGCTCACAGAGGTCATGCCGAAACTGGACGGACAGGTGATACGAAGCAAGGCCGTGCTCGACCAGACCCTGGCCGCGGGGGTGCTGCCGCTGCTTCCACAGGACAGGAGGTCTCTGTGGGCCAAGCCCTCGATGTACGGGAACCCAGAGAGGCAGACCGTTGGCGGGGCCGTGGTGTCCTTCTTGCTTCGGCCCTGTGCGTTTATGGGCTTGGTCGTTTTTGGCAAGCGGGAGGGCATCAGCCCCACATTCACCTCGTACAAGAGCTGGACAGGTCATTCACTGGAGAGCGAGGGCATCTCCGAGCAAAGGCTGGTGCGCAAGTACCTCCACGGTTACGGCCCGGCATCCAGCCGCGGGTTCATGGGCTGGCTTGGGTGTTCCCCGGCACAGGCCGAACGCATGTGGCACACCGTTACTGATCACATCGAACCGGTCACGCTGAACGGCAAAGTGCTCTATGTGCTAACCGATGACAAAGAGCGGCTCCTATCGCCGCCGCAGCCCAAGCGAAGGCTGCACCTGCTCGGAGGACACGATCCCTATTTGAGTCTGCAAGACCGTGAGGTTATCCTGGATAATAGGGTAAGGCAGAAACACATCTGGCGGACCGTCTCCAACCCCGGTGCTGTGCTCTGGCGGGGGTGCGTCGTGGGCACGTGGAAATCCAGGAAGAGAGGCAAGAGAATACGCGTAAGCGTTGCCTTGTGGGATGATGGGAACGTGTCCAGGGCGGGCATACAGGATTTGGTCGACAGGTATGCTGCGTTCCAAGAGCTCACGCTCGACAGCGTCACGTTTCTCACCTAGCTGTGGCCAGGTCGTCTGCCAGTCAACCAACCTGGTGGCAAGCTCCCGTAAGCGGAGGGGCTCCATGAAAAGGGTTACCGCCTTTATTGGCAGTGCGCGCAAAAAGGGTACCTATCTGGCCGTACAAGAGTTCGAGAAGAGCCTGAAAAAGAACGACGATATCGATTTCGATAATGTCTTTTTGAACGACTACCATCTCGCGTTCTGCACGGGGTGCAAGCTGTGTTTTGATCGAGGCGAGCAATTCTGCCCTCACCATGATGACCGTGACGCGCTCCTAGAAAAGATGGCACAGTCGGATGGCGTCGTTTTTGCGAGCCCAAGCTATGCCTTTAACGTTTCCGGGCGAATGAAGAATTTCATCGACCACATCGCATTTATCTATCATCGACCGCGATTCTTTAGGAAAACATTCACGGCGATTGGAGTGCAGTTCGTTCCGTTTGGAAATCAGGTGCAGAAATACCTCGAAGGAGTCGGGAGTAATCTCGGTTTCGATGTCCTCCGTGGTGCCACGGTGATCACGCCGGAACCGTTACCGCAAGAGCGGCTTGCCGACTTGAGAGCCAAAATGACCAAGCTCGCCCATCGGTTCTCTGAGAAACTGGACGAAGAATCGATGAATCCTCCAGTGCTGGAGATCATCAAGTTCAGGATGGCGCGTTCAGGGCTTGAACGCTCTGAACCCAGACTCTATGATTACGACTATTATCGCGCCATGGGATGGTTTGCGTCAGACTATTACTATGATGTTCATCTGAATCCTGCTCAGAAGGCAATCGGTGCCCTTGCGGACGTGTGCGGTCGGTTACTATTCAAGTAGGAGTATGCAGCGCATGCCGCTATTGAGCGACGCGGTGGCACCGTCCCATGGGAGAGTAGGGGGATGATTTGGAGCAGGTAGCGATACCGCCTGAAGCCCTCCGCGCATCGAGCGTTGTCCAGGAGCTGTTCGGTGACGGCCTCGTGGGGGTCTATCTGTATGGTTCGGCCGTGGTGGGCGGCCTGCGCGTTGACAGCGACGTTGATCTCGTCGTCGTCACGCGCGCGCGCCTGTCGGACGCGCAGCGTAGGATGCTCGGTGACGCCCTGATGCGCATCTCGGGCAGGTTGGGCAACCCAGAGGCCGTGCGCCCCCTCGAGGTGACGGGCGTCGCCCAAGAGGATATCGTGCCGTGGCGGTATCCACCGACGCGCGAGCTCCTCTACGGGGAGTGGCTGAGGGACACCTTTGAGAGTGGGCGCATCGCGGGCACCACCGCGGATCCGGATCTCGCCGTTCTGCTGGCTCAAGCGCGGGAGCACTCCCTTTCGTTGTACGGCCCCAAGGCATCTGATGTCCTCGAGCCGGTGCCCATGGCGGACCTTCGAAAAGCCATCCACGAGTCCTTGCCGGGGCTCCTGGCGAACCTCACGGGCGATGAGCGGAACGTCATTCTGACCCTGGCCCGCATGTGGTTTACGTTGGCCGTCGGTGCGATTGCTCCCAAGGATGTGGCCGCGGAATGGGCGATGCCTCAGGTGCCGGAGGAGCAGGGGGCGATACTTGGGCTGGCGATGCGCGCCTACCGCGGGGAGGATGTGGGCAGGTGGTGGGTCGACGCGCCCGAGCTGATGGCGCTCGTCCGCTCACTCACTGAGGCGATCGCGGCGTACCGGGATGTGTAGGCGCCATCGCATGGGCCTGCGCACCCGCAAGTACCGAAAGTGATACCCCATGCGCGATATCCCATGCCAGACGAGAAGAGAGGCCATCGATTCCCTGCGAGCGACGTGTGTGAACGGAACGTTTGAAAGCGAGAGACACAGCTCATGGATATCCACAAGAGAATGCATAGCGGGGAGCTCTATCTCCCCACGGATGAGGCGCTGCTGAGGGGATCAGCTTTGCCGTGGCCACCGCCGACTCTATCTCCCCACGGATGAGGCGCTGCTGAAGGAACAGCTCATACACCTCGACAAGCTCTACGCATTCAACCACACGCGACCTTCCGAGCTGGAGCAGCGTAACGCCTTGCTACGAGAGATGTTCGCCGAGATCGGAGAGGGCTGCTATATCGAGCCGCCGCTGTACGCCAACTGGGGTGGGCGCCATGTGCATTTCGGCAGGAATATCTATGCCAACTTTGGTCTGACGCTCGTCGATGACACCCACATCTATGTGGGCGACTATACCAAGTTCGGCCCCCATGTTACGGTGGCAACAGCGGGGCACCCGATTTCACCTCACTTGCGCGAAAAGGCCTACCAGTACAACGCACCAGTGCGTATCGGGCGCAACTGCTGGTTGGGGGCGGGCGTGATCATTGTCCCCGGCGTCACCATCGGCGATAATACCGTCATCGGCGCGGGCAGCGTTGTCACCAAAGACCTGCCGCCGGATGTCGTTGCCGTAGGAAATCCCTGCAGGGTGCTTCGGGCGATAACGGAGCACGATCAAGATCCCCACCACAAAGGAGAATAGGATCACTATGGGCATCGGCGCATTCTCGGTAAGCCTGGCGGTCAAGGACATCGCGGCATCTCGGCAGTTCTATGAAAAGCTGGGGTTCACCATCTTTGGAGGGGATATCGCCCAGAACTGGCTCATCATGAAGAACGACGATTGCATCATCGGCCTGTTCCAGGGGATGTTCGAGAAGAATATGCTAACCTTTAACCCCGGCTGGGACAGCAACGCCGAGGAGGTGAACCCGTTCAAGGATATCCGCGAGCTCCAAGAGGAGCTCAAGCAGAGGGGGATCGCCTTTATCACCGAGGCTGATCCGGCGTCGGAGGGGCCCGGCAGCTTTCTCATCCAGGATCCCGATGGAAACCTCATCCTGGTGGATCAGCACAGAGCCAAATAGGGTGTCGGTGGCTGGGGGAGTGTGAGCCGTGAGGACGGGCTGGTAGACGGGGATTGGCTGGAGCGGCTCCGTGCAGGCTGATGCCACAATACCCCCATCGGGACCGCCCGCCTGCCTCGATGCGTGACGCTTTCCAGGGCGACGGTTGGAGTCGAGACGCGCGGCGCGCGAGGGGGCCACACGAACGCGGGGGAGGGACTGCCATGATCGAGCGTATCGCCCGAGCGGCGCGGGCCCATGGAGACAAGGCGGTCGTCGTGCCGATCTCGCGCCTGGACGATCTGCGACGCGACATCGCCGACCTCAGGCGTGCCAACGTGCTGAATGACTATCAGCGGCACATCGTCGAGCGCATCTATGGGTTCGACATCCCCGAGGAGGGTCTAGTGGTGCGCTCGATCGTCATCGTTGCCACGCCGAGCCCCGCGGCGACGATCACCCTCGCGCACCGGGGGCGGAGTATCCCCGTCGCGATACCGCCCGGCTATGTGGGCCACGTGAGCGCGCCCATCGCCGCCGAGCGCTACCTGAACGAGGCGCTCGCACCCCTGGGCTACCGCGTGCACCGCGCAACGCGGCTCCCGCACAAGCTCTTGGCGGTGCGGAGCGGGTTGGGCGTCTATGGCCGGAACAACCTATGCTACGTGGAGGGGATGGGCAGCCTGCTGAACCTCACCACCTTTTTCTGTGACGGCCTATGTCTAGAGGGGACGTGGCATCCCGTGCGGGCGATGGATGCGTGCGATGGTTGTGCGGCCTGCCGCGATGCGTGCCCCACGGGGGCCATCCTGCGGGACCGGTTCCTCATCGACAACACCCGCTGCCTGACGTGCCTAAACGAGGCCGGCCGCGAGTACGATGGCTTCTCCGAGTGGGTGCCGCCGTCGGCGCACCATGCGGCCTACGGCTGCTCCCGGTGCACCCAAGCCTGCCCCCAGAACCGAGCGTACATCGGGAGGCCCGGGGTCGAAGTCACCGTTGCTGAGGAAGCGACGGCCCTGTTCCTCCAAGGGTTGTCGGTGGACGAGCTGCCGGCGGAGCTCCAGGCCAAGGTGAACGCCCTCGACATGGCGGGTTTCCTCGGCGCCCTGCCGCGGAACCTCCGCGCCCTGGGGATGTCAGTCGAGTAGCGATCGCCGTGGGAGGCCCTCTATGAAGCAAGAGTTCGACGCCATCATCAAGCAGCACGAGGGGATGAACGCCGCCTACGTGGATCTCCCCTTTGACGTCGAGGAGGTGTTCGGCGCCAAGCGCGTCAAGATCGTCGCCACCTTTGACGGCGCGCCGTACCGCGGATCCATCGTCAGGATGGGAGGCGGCTACTGGCTGGGGGTGACGCAGGCCATCCGTGCCAAGATCGGCAAGGGGTTCGGCGACGTCGTCCACGTGACCGTCGAGTGTGACGAGGGGGAGCGGTCGGTCGACGTGCCACCGGACCTGCAGGAGGCGCTAGATGCCTCTCCCGCCGCCTGGGCGGGCTGGGAGGCACTGTCCTACTCGTACCGGAAGGACTATGCGGCCTGGATCAATGGCGCCAAGCGCGCCGAGACGCGCACGCGGCGCATCGAGCGGGCGATTCCCATGATCATCGAGAAAAAGAGGCTGAAGTGAGGGCGCCGGTGCGGGGCGGGCGCTGCCTTGTGCGCGCGACGATGGTTCGCAGGCCCCTCCTCGGGATGGAGCGGGTTTCTTGCACCTAGTGGGTGTTAAGAGAGATGCGCTGGCATTTGGCGACATGCCCCTACTGTGCTATAATGCCGAGTAGGGGTTTACCATTGTGGCAGGAAGGAAGCATCTGCATGGCGCTGACCAAGAGCGAAAAAGATAGTGTGTTTGAGAGCTACCACCGGCACATGACGGATACGGGGTCGCCGGAGGTCCAGATAGCCCTGCTGACTCAGCGCATCAACCGGTTGACGGAGCATCTCAAAGAGCACAAGCATGACGAGCACTCTCGCCGTGGTCTGCTCAAGCTCGTCGGCCAGCGGCGGCGCCATCTGACGTACCTGAGCAACAAAGACGAGGCGCGATACCGCGAGATCGTGTCGCGGCTCGGCCTCCGTCGGTAGTTGCCCTCGTGGGTTCTGGCAAGAGGCAACACTGCATGACCAAATGAGTAGATGGTTCTGTGTTGGGCCATCTACTCTTTGTTTTACGCCAGCGATGCGTTCTATCCTGCGCAAGGGACTCTAGTGTCACGCGGGAGGTTCGGGGCGGTTTGTGCAGGAATTGGGGGATGGGCCTCACACGGCTGGGACGCATCCCCCAGTCCCTGGACAATCCGCGCCGACCTCCCTATGGAAAGATGGGAGAGTAGGTAAACACATGGCTAGACAGTACAAGGCGGCCTTTGGTGATGCGGAGGTCGTCATAGAGACGGGCAAACTCGCCCAACAGGCAGGCGGCGCCGTTACGGTGCGGCTTGGCGACTCGATGGTGTTGGTGACGGCGACGGCGTCCAAGGAACCGCGGGAGGGGATCGACTTTTTTCCGCTCACCGTCGACTATGAGGAACGTCGCTACGCTGCAGGCAAGATCCCCGGGGGCTTTTTCAAGCGGGAAGGGCGCCCCTCGACGGAGGCGATCCTCCTCTGCCGCATGATCGACCGACCCTTGCGCCCCCTTTTTCCCAAGGGCTATCGCAATGACGTCCAGGTGATCGTGACGTCCTTCTCGGCCGATCAGGAACACCAGATCGACATGATCTCGGCCATCGGCGCCTCGGCAGCGCTCATGATCTCGGACATCCCCTTCATGGGGCCCATCGGCGCGGTGCGGGTGGGCTATATCGACGGCGAGTACGTCATCAACCCCACCGTCAGCCAGATGGCCAACAGCGAGCTCGACCTGACGGTGGCGGGTACCGCCGAGTCGGTGTTGATGATCGAGGCGGGGGCGAACGAGTTCCCTGAGGACAAGATGCTGGAGGCCATCCGCCGCGGCCACGAGGCGATGCAGCCCATTATCGCCTTGCAGCGCCAGATGGCGGAGGAAATCGGCAAAGAAAAGAACCCCGGCGTGCGCCACGTGCTCGACGAGGAGATCGTCGCCCGAGTACGCGAGTTGGCGACGGAGCCGCTGGCCGCCCTGGTGGCCGAGGGCGCCGCGCGCAGCGACCGCCGGGAGGCGGAAGAGGCGATTCGCAACCAGGTCCTCGAACAGATGGGCCCCGATGTGGACGCCAAGCAGGTGGGTGAGGCGTTCGAGGACCTCTTCAAGGACCTCATGCGCCGCCGCATCCTAGACACGGGCATCCGCATCGATGGACGCGACCTGAAGACGATCCGCCCGTTGAGTGCTGAGGTGGGGTTGCTCCCCCGCACCCACGGCTCGGGCCTGTTCAACCGCGGTGAGACGCAGGTGCTGAGCATCGCGACGTTGGGGACCGCGTCGGACGAGCAGATGATCGAGTCGCTCAGCGGCGACACGTCCAAGAGCTATATGCACCACTACAACTTTCCGCCGTACTCGACGGGCGAGGCCTATCCCCTGCGAGGGCCGCGCCGCCGCGAGATCGGCCACGGTGCTCTGGCCGAAAAGGCGTTGGTGCCGGTACTCCCCGGAGAGGACGAGTTCCCGTACACGATTCGCGTCGTCTCTGAGGTGCTCTCATCGAACGGCTCGACCTCCATGGCCAGCACCTGTGCCTGCACCCTGGCGCTGCTGGATGCCGGCGTGCCCCTGCGGGCGCCGGTGGCTGGTATCGCCATGGGCGTCATCACCGAAGGGGATCGCTGGGCGGTGCTGACGGATATCCAGGGCCTCGAGGATCACCTTGGGGACATGGATTTCAAGGTTACCGGTACGACCAAGGGGATCACGGCGATCCAGCTCGATATCAAGATCACGGGGCTGCGGTACGAGATCATTGAGGAGACGCTGCATCGCGCGCGCGAGGCGCGGTTGCAGATCCTCGATGTGATGAAGGCGACCATCGCCGAGCCACGTGCCGAGCTCTCTGCCTTTGCGCCCCGCATCCATACGATGCAGATTCCCGTTGCCAAGATCGGCGCCCTCATCGGGCCGGGTGGCAAGACCATCCGCAGCATCGTTGAGGAGACCGGCGTCAAGATCGACGTCGAGGATGACGGCACGGTGTACATCGCTTCGGTCAATGGCAGCGGCGCGGAGCAGGCGATCAGGCGCATCACCGAGCTGACCGCCACCCCCGAGATCGGGCGCATCTACACGGGCAAGGTGGTGCGAACCACCGACTTTGGGGCCTTTGTCGAGATTCTGCCCGGCCAGGATGGCCTGGTCCACATCTCACAGCTCGCCGACTATCGTGTCCCGAGTGTGGAGGATGTGTGCAAGGTCGGAGACGAGATCATGGTCATGGTGATCGATATCGATAACCAGGGCAAGATCAAGCTCTCGCGCCAGGCGGTGTTGGAGGGCTGGACGGCCGAGGAAGCGCGCCAGCGCGACCGCAGACCGAGTGGCCCGCCCCGTGGCGGTTCTGGCCGACGTGGTGAGTCTCGGCGTGGTGGCGGCCGCTAGCACCGGTCAACGCCGCAGCGAAGGTGGTCCAGGCCGCAAGGTCGCCAGGTCCACTGGCAAGTGACATCACAGCACGGGCCCGAATGCCGGGCCTGTGCTGTCTTGTCTCCGAGCGAATCGTTTCCAGGCACAGGTGAGGCGTGGTGAACGAAGAGCATCAGGACAGGGCTGAGCAGGAGCTTCGGGGTTCGGCGGAAGAGCGTTCGGGGCCGGCCGATGTGGTGCGTTCGTGGCTCCGTGAACTGCTCGAGGCGGTGCTGCCCGCGCTAGTGATCGTGCTCGTCGTCAACATCTTTTTGGCGCAGGCGACGCGCGTCGAGGGGCAGAGCATGGATCCCAACTTGCATGACAATGAGCGCCTCATCATCGAAAAGGTCTCCTACCGTTTCCGTTCTCCTCAGCGCGGCGATATCATCGTGCTGCGGCGTCCGCAGCGCTCCGTGGATCCCCTCATCAAGCGCGTCATCGGCTTGCCCGGTGAGACGGTAACCATCCGCGATGCCATGGTCTACATCGATGGTGAGCCCTTGTCGGAGCCCTACCTCGATCAGCCCACGTGGGGCTCGATGGAGCCGGTCGTCGTGCCAGAGAATCACGTCTTTGTGATGGGCGACAATCGCCGGTCGAGCAACGATTCACGCGCTTTTGGCGTGGTGCCGATCGACGATATCGTTGGCCGCGCCTGGCTGCGCTACTGGCCCCCGTCCGAGTTTGGCCCCGTATCGCCCCGCTAAGGCGGTGCGGCCTCCCAAGGCACCTCCCATAGGTTCTCCCGCTAACGTCTCGGCTGCCGAGCGTGGTAGGCGGGGAACGCGTGGGAGGTGTTGTGCTATTTGGCAGTCGTTGCCCTTGACCTCGCTTGCGCTGCTGTGCTATGATGCGGCAGTCCAGCGGGAACGCTGCGCACCGTCCACCATGGGCGGGTAGATACTACAATGTCCTCAACGATGGGAGACTGCCGCCATGAAGGGTCGGGTTGGGCGCCTAATAACGCTATGTCTACTTGTAATCCTGCTCGGGCTTTTGCCCAGCACCGTCGGGTGCCAGCGCGCCAAACCCGCCCGTACGGTCGTGCCCCTGGCGGTGAATCCTCGGATCGAAACGCCGGTGATCGCGCGGGTAGCCGCGGCAGATGCCGGGTATCCAGCGCCAACGGCTCCGGCCACGGTGGTATCGCAGGCGGCGTACCCATCCCCTGAAGCGGCCGAGACCTCCGCGCCAACCCCCACAGAGGTGACGCCAGAGCCCACGGCGCCACCCACGGCGCCACCCACGGCGCCACCCACGGCGACCCCCACGAGCGTGCCAACGGTCGCTCCTACGGCCCCACCAACGCCTGAAACGCCCCCATCGAGCCCTGACGAGGTGCCCCCGACGCCGCTGCCCGAGATTGCCTATCGCGTGCAGCCGGGGGATTCGGTGGGCTCGATCGCCGTGCTCTTTAACTCGACGACGGCCGCCATCCTGGCGCGTAATGGTCTCAGCGATGCGACCGTCATCCGTGTGGGGCAGACGCTGATCATCCCGGCGACCCACACCGAAGCCCTGCCCACGGGGAGTATGATCCAGCACCGGGTGCAAGCCGGAGAGACCTGGGAACGGATCGCTGGCTACTACCGCACGACGGTGGAGGCCCTCCACGGCCTCAACCCTGACCTGGCGACCGCAGATGCGTTGGACGCAGGAACGGTGCTCACCGTCATTGCTGGCGCTGAGAGCGCCCCACGGCGCCACGTGGTGCGGGTCGGTGAGAGCCTGTCGACCATCGCCGAGAGCTATGGCATCACCACCCAGGCGCTGGCACGCGCCAATGGCCTAACGGACCCGAGCCGCATCCGGGTTGGGCAGACGTTGATTATTCCATAGCGCGACCGTCGCCGTTCTACCGTATCGGTCCTAGCGTGAGGTTCGTGGCGATGCCCTTTTGTGGCGCACGGGTCTCGCGCTTTGGGCGTGATTGACGAGTCGCCTTGTCCGCGTATAATGCCCCCAATGCCAGTGGCGCGGTATCGTGTCGTGCGCCCGGATGCTATGATCGTGTGCATGGAGCCTGCTGCGTCGATGGAATGCCGTGTATCGCCGCGCGGTGGGCCCTGTGTGGTGAAAGGAGGGAGGCTGGACCGCGAGCGTCTGTCCCGAAGTGCCGAACGACATTAGCAGTTTGACCGGAGGAGAAAAGATGTTGCGCAACAAGCAGCTGCTCGTGCTGCTGAGCATCGTCCTATTGGTGACGACGGTGCTCATTGGTGCTCTCGCGGCCAAGCCCTGGCCAAGGAGCTGAATTATAACCTGTACACCGAGCCACCGACCATCGACCCGGCGCTCTCGACCGATACCACGTCGGTGCAGTGCGTCGAGTTGCTCTTCCTGGGCCTCACCGACTTTGACGACGAGACCCTGGAAGTGATCCCCGAGTTGGCCACCGAGTGGAGTGCCTCTGCTGACGGCCTGACGTGGACGTTCAAGATGCGCGACGACGTCAGCTGGGTGCATTACGACCCCGCCACGAAAAAGGTCACCAAGCAGCGCCCGGTGACGGCGCACGACGTCGTGTATGGCGTCCAGCGCACCCTCAACCCCGAGACCGCGTCGGACTATGCCTACGTGGACTATATCATCAAGAACGCCGAGGCCGTGAACACGGGTGAGAGCACCGACCTGGACAGCATCGGTGTGCGCGCCATCGACGACTATACCGTCGAGTTCACCCTCGAGCAGGCCGCAGGGTACTTCCCGGGGATCGCTGGGATGTGGGTGAACCGCCCGCAGCCGCGCGAGGCGATCGAGGCCGGCGGCGACACGTGGACCGAGCCGGGCACCATCTGGACCAACGGCCCCTACGTGCTCGACACGTGGGAGCACGAGAACCGCATGGTCATGATGAAGAACCCGGAGTACTATGACGCTGAGGACGTCAGCATCGAGCAGGTCAATTTCTTCATGGTGAACGAGGATTCGACGGCGTTCGCCATGTACGAGAACGGCGAGCTCGATGTCGCTAATGCGCCGCTGGATGACATCGACCGCATCAAGGCGGACGCGACGCTCTCGGAAGAGCTGTACATCGCCCCCAGCCTGTGCACCTACTACTATGGCTTTAACACCACCAAGCCGCCCTTTGACAATCCTCTCGTGCGCCAGGCGTTCTCCTACGCCGTCGACCGGCAGAAGCTGATCGACACGGTGACCAAGGGCGAGCAGCGGCCGGCCAAGAGCCTGGCGTGCCCCGGTATCTTTGGCAGCGTGGCCGACAACGATGACTTTGTCGGTATCAGCTTTGACCCGGACAAGGCGAAGGAGCTGCTTACAGAGGCCGGCTATCCTGACGGCCAGGGCCTGCCGGAAGTGACGCTGATGTTCAACACCAGCGAAGGCCACCAAAAGATCGCCGAGTTCATGCAGCAGAGCTGGAAGGAAAACCTTGGCGTCGAGGTCAAGCTGGCGAACCAGGAGTGGGCCGTCTACCTCGATACCCTCGATGAGGATGCGCCGCAGATCTATCGTAACGGGTGGTGTGCGGACTATCCGGACGCCAACAACTGGCTGCTGGAGGTCTTTCACCCGACCAAGAGCCAGAACAACCCCAAGTGGGATCCCGCGTCTCCCGGGGCGCAGGCCTATATGAAGGCCGTCGAGGATGCCGCCGCGTCCTCTGACCCCGACGAGCGCCAGGCGCTGTACTTTGAGGCGGAAAAGATCCTCACGGTGGACGAAGCGATCATCATCCCCATCTACTACTACACATCCGTCGTGTGCACCAAGCCGTACGTCGAGCGCTCCTATGCGCCGCTCGGCGGTGAGCACATTGACAAGTGGAAGGTGTTGGCGCACTAGCCCGGCGTTGTGCTGTGTGATACACCGTCCACGGCAGCCACGCAGCCCTCGGGGCTGCGTGGCTGCCCTCATTATGTACGATTCGCCGGTTTGTGGTACAATGGGCCACTGCTTATGAACGGTGCAGCCCTACCCCGTTCGTCGTGCAAGACCGCTGGCTGAGGAGAAGGAGTGGCATGGGACGCTACATCGTCCGCCGGGTCCTGTGGATGATCCCGGTGCTCTTTTTTATCTCAATCGTTACCTTTGCTCTGGCTCACGCCGTCCCGGGGGGCCCGTTTGACCGCGAGAAACCCCTGCCGGCCGAGATCGTTGCCAATCTGAACAAGCACTACGGCCTCGACCAACCCCTCTGGAAGCAGTACACCGACTATATGGGGTTTACGCGCAACCCCTCCGGCGAGTTCGCCGGGCTGCTGCAGGGCAACTTTGGACCCTCCTACGCCAGCCGCGGCCGTACGGTGAATGATATCTTTGCGGCGCACCTGCCGGTATCGGCGACGCTAGGCCTCGCCGCCCTGGCCATCGGCGTCGGGATGGGGGTGCCCCTCGGTGTGATTGCCGCCCTGAAGCAGAACACCATCTGGGATTACCTCACGATGGGGGTCGCCATCTTTGGCGTCTCGGTCCCCAACATCGTTCTCGGGCCGCTGTTCATCCTCGTGTTCGCCCTCACGCTCGGGTGGTTCCCCGTGGCGGGCTGGGGCAGGCCGGAGCAGCTCGTCATGCCGGCGATTGCCCTAGGATTGCACGAGTCTGCCATCATCGCGCGCCTGACGCGTGCCAGCATGCTGCAGGTGATCCGCGAGGACTATATCCGGACAGCGCGCTCCAAGGGGCTGAGCGAGCGCATGGTGATGGTGCGCCACGCTCTCAAGAACGCCTTTATACCGGTGGCGACCATCCTGGGGCCGATGTTCGCCGCCCTGCTGACCGGCACCTTTGTGGTCGAGCAGATTTTTGCCATCCCTGGCTTGGGCAAGTACTTTGTGACCAGCATCACCAACCGTGACTATCCCGTGGTGATGGGCACGGTGCTGCTCTATGCTGTTTTTCTCGTGATCGCCAACCTACTCGTGGATCTGACCTATGCGTTCCTGGACCCCAGGATCAAGTTCACGTGATCGGCGCACGGTGCGTCCCTCGCCCCGTCGTGTGAAGCAACCTGCTCGAGGAGAAGAGTCGCAATGTCTGAACAAGAACGTGCCGCACAGCGGCTCGTGCGCGTAACCCCTGCCGAGGGTGAGGGACAGCAGCGCACCGCCAACCTGTGGCTCGATGCCTGGCACCGTCTGCTGCGCAACCGCGCTGCAGTGCTCGGCGCTGTACTGCTGCTGTTGCTCATCTTGGCGGGGGTCTTTGCCGATGCGTTGACTCCGTACCACTATGCCGAGGGGGATTCGGCGCTCAATCACATGGTGCCCCAGTGGGTGGCGGACATCATGCCGGGCAATATGGAGCAGTACACCCAGATCGGTGACATCTATCCCATCGGCGCGGATTACCTGGGGCGCGACCTCCTGAGCCGCATCATCTATGGCATTCGCGTGTCGTTGCCGGTGGGCTTTATGGGCGCCATGACGGCCTTGATCATCGGCTTGGTCTATGGCTGCATCTCGGGCTATTACGGTGGCACGGTCGACAACATCATGATGCGCATCGTGGACATTATGTACGCCTTTCCCACGATGCTGCTCATCATCCTGTTGATGGCGTTCTTCAAGACGAGCTTTGGCGGTAACCAGGATCCCGGCACGGCCGCCTATACCTTTAACCAGATCAACCGCGCGGTCGACCGGCTCTTGGGCCTGCAGGGCGGCGGCATGCTGTTCATCTTTATGGGCATCGGGGTGACGGCGTGGATGGGTATTGCCCGTCTGGCCCGCGGACAGATCCTGTCGCTGAAGGAAAAAGAGTTCGTCGAGGCGTCGCGCATGATTGGCGCTCGGGATCTGCGCATCATCGTGCGCCACATCCTGCCCAACATCATTGGGCCGATCCTCGTGGCTGTGACGCTCAACATCCCTTCCCACATCAGTACGGAGGTATTCCTCAGCTTTATCGGGCTGGGGGTGGACCCCCCCACGCCGAGTTGGGGGTCCATGATCTCGGACGGCTCCCGTGCCATCCGGTCGTACCCGAACCAGGTGTTGTTCCCGGCCATCGCCCTGGCGATCACCATGTTTTCTTTCAACTTTCTCGGTGACGGCCTGCGCGATGCGCTCGATCCGCGCATGAAGGGCACGTCATGATCGTTGCGCATGAGGTGGCCGGCGGGGAGCGGCTGTGCGGGAGCGCCCACTGACATCGCCTATGACGCGCAAGACGTGGTTGATCATCCTGTTCGTCCTGCTGTTGCTGTGCGTGCTTACCGGCACGTGCGGCCTGGGCGCGTATCTTGCCTATGACTATTTGCGGATTGCGCCCGAAGCACCGCCCCAAGCGTCGGCGACGCGCCCCGTGGAAAGGACGGCCTCCTCGTCTGGGACGCTGCGCATCTCTGGGGGGCTGCCGCCTACCCTGGACCCGGCCCTGGTGCAGGATAGCACCTCTGCCGAGTACGTGGTGCACATCTTTGCCGGGTTGGTGTCCCTCGACCAGGATCTCGACGTCGTACCCGACGTGGCGAGCCGCTACGTCGTGAGCGAGGACGGGCTATCGTACACCTTTTACCTGCGCCCAGAGGCGACCTTTCACGACGGTAGGGCGATCACAGCCGAGGACGTGGTGTACTCGATGGAGCGGGCCTGTCGCCCCGAGACGGGATCGCCGGTGGCCAGTAGCTATCTGGACGACATCGTGGGCGCTCGCGCCGTCATGCAGGGGCAGGCAGAGCGTATCAGTGGCCTGGAGGCCGTGGATGAGCACACGCTGCGCATCACCATCGATGCTCCCAAGGCCTACTTTCTCGCCAAGCTGACCTACCCGGTGGCGTTCGTCGTCGATCGCGTGCAGATCGAAGCGCAGGGCGACGCGTGGATAACGCGGCCCAATGGGTCGGGGCCCTACAAGCTGGCGAGCATCAGCCGCGATCTCATCGCCCTGGAGGCGAACGACGCCTTCTATGGCCACAAGCCGTCGGTGCGTCGCGTCGAGTACGTGCTGAGCGGTGGGCATCCGCTCACCATGTACGAGACGGGTGAGCTTGACATCGTGCAGGTGGTGCCGTCAGAAGTTGAGCGGGTGACGGATCCGGAGAACCCGTTGTCGCGCGAGCTGGTGACGGGGGCGGAACCCAGCGTGCAGTACCTGGGTTTCAACGTGACCGAGCCACCGTTCGATGATCGGGCGGTGCGCCAGGCGTTCGCCCACGCCATTGACAGGACCAAGATCGCCGACCTGGTTCTCCGGGGCACGGCCACCGCAGCCAAGGGGATCCTTCCGCCGGCCATGCCGGATTTCGACCCGACGTTGGAGGGGCTGGCCTACGATCCAGCCCGGGCCCGGGAGCTGTTGGCGTCGTCACGCTACGGCGGCGAGGGCGCCATGCCGCCCATCGTGCTCTCGGTGAGCGGGACGAGCGGGTACCTGTCGACGCTCGATCGCGCCATCCTCAGCATGCTCGAGGAGAACCTGGGCATCGAGGCGACGGTGGAGCAGGTCGAGTGGAGCGACTTTTTGCAGGACCTGAACGCGTGCCGCTACGCGTTCTTTTCTGCTGGGTGGATCGCCGACTTTCCGGACTCGCAGAACTTTGTCGATCTCTTGTTCCATAGCGCCAGCTCGCAGAACCACATGGGGTACGCCAACCCCGAGGTAGATCGCTTGCTGGAGGAGGCGCGGATCGAGGACGATCCGGAGCGCCGTACCGCGCTCTATCGCCAAGCGGAGCGGATAATCGTTGAGGATGCGCCTTGGATCCCACTGACCCACGGCGTGGTGTATGTGCTTGTCAAGCCCCATGTACGGGGATACCGGGCCACAGGAGCGATCTCGCCGTGGCTCCATCACGTTACGCTCGAAAGGTAGCACCATGAGCATTCTACGTACTATGGCAGGGAGGCTGCACTGATGGCGACGTTGCTCCAAGTGCGGAACCTGCGTACCCAGTTCCTCACCCAAGATGGCATCGTCAATGCGGTGAATGGGGTGAGCTTTGATCTTGAGGAGGGCGAGACCCTGGGGATCGTGGGGGAGAGCGGCTGCGGCAAGAGCGTGAGCGTGCTCTCGATGATGCGGCTGATCCCCGAGCCTCCCGGGCGCATCGCGGATGGTGAGGTGCTCTTTCAGGGGAGCGACCTGCTCAAGCTCTCCGAAGAGGAGATGCGTCACGTCCGCGGGAACCAGATCGCCATGGTCTTTCAGGACCCGATGACGTCGCTCAACCCCGTGCTGACCATTGGCCAGCAACTGGGCGAGGCACTCGAGTTGCACCTGGGCATGACCAAGGACCAGGCGCGCGAGCGCAGCATCGAGCTCCTCGAGATGGTCAACATCCCCGAGGCGCGCTCGCGGCTGGATAGCTATCCCCACCAGTTCTCCGGTGGTATGCGCCAGCGCGTCATGATCGCCATGGCCCTGTCGTGCAACCCCCAACTGCTCATTGCTGACGAGCCGACCACTGCGCTGGACGTCACCATCCAGGCGCAGATCGTTGATATCGTCAAGGAGCTGCGGCGCGAGCTGGGGATGGCCATCATCTGGATCACCCACGACCTGGGGATCGTCGCTGGGCTGGTGGATCGCGTGCAGGTGATGTACGCCGGCTATATCGTCGAGCGCGCCACGGTGCGCGAGTACTATGCCAACCCGCGCCACCCCTACTCCTTGGGGCTGCTGGGCTCGCTGCCGCGCCTCGATGCCACGAGGCGCGAAAAGCTGACGCCCATCGAAGGGTTGCCCCCCGATCTCGTGATGATGCCGCCGGGTTGCCCGTTCTATGCGCGCTGCCGATTCCGCGTGGGCCGGTGCCTGGAGGAGAACCCGCCGTTGCGGACCGTGGCACCGTCGCACGAGATCGCTTGTTGGGTGGAGGTAGACGGGAAGGGGAGACAAGGCTGATGGGCGCCACGAACGCACTTGACACCACGGCAACCGGCGCCATGGGCGCCGAGAACGGCCAGGATCTCGTCCAGGTGACGGATCTGCGCATGTACTTCCCCATCACCCAGGGGGTGCTCTTTCAGCGGCACATCGGCGACATCAAGGCCGTGGATGGCCTCACGTTCTCGATCCGACGCGGCGAGACGCTCGGCCTCGTGGGGGAGAGCGGCTGTGGCAAATCGACCACGGGGCGAGCGATCTTGCAGCTCTACCGCCCCACGGGCGGCGATGTGCGCTTCCAGGGGGAGAGCTTGCTGGAGCTGCGCGGCGAGGCACTGCGGCGGATGCGGCGCAACATGCAGATGATCTTTCAGGATCCGTACGCCTCCCTCAACCCGCGCATGACCGTGGGCAACATCATCGGCGAACCGCTCGAGGTGCACAACCTCCTGACGCGCCAGGAGCGGCGCGAGCGCGTCCAAGAGCTGCTGCGCATCGTGGGCCTGAATCCCTACTTTGTGAACCGCTATCCCCACGAGTTTTCCGGCGGCCAGCGTCAGCGCATCGGCATCGCCCGAGCGCTGGCGGTACAGCCCGAGTTCATCGTCTGCGACGAGCCGATCTCGGCGCTGGATGTGTCGATCCAGGCGCAGATCATCAATCTGCTGGAGGACCTGCAGGAGCAGTTCGGGTTGACGTACCTGTTTATCGCCCACGACCTGTCGGTGGTGCGCCACATTAGTGACCGCGTGGCGGTGATGTACCTCGGCAAGATCGTCGAGCTGACGGGGCGCCAGGAGCTCTACGAGAACCCACTGCACCCGTATACCAAGGCGCTGCTCTCAGCGGTACCCATCCCCGACCCGCAAGTGGAGGACAAGCGCCAGCGCATCATTCTCGAGGGCGATGTGCCCAGCCCGGCGAACCCGCCGAGTGGCTGCCGCTTCCAGACGCGCTGCCCGTGGCGCATCGATATGTGTGCCACCGTCGAGCCCGAATGGCGCGATGTGGGCGATGGGCACTGGGTAGCCTGCCATCGCGTGTAACGCGTCGCGGCGGTGCTGTACCGATCCTCGTGCGAGGCGCCCCCCAAGGGGCGCCTCGCTGCGTTTTGGTGGGCGAGGCCTCAGGCGTGGTCTACCACGACGCGCCGTCGGGGCCAAAAGATGACGAGGAGGGTGGTGCCGAGGATGGCGGCGAGCCCCAAGGAGACGCCGACGATGAGCCCCTGGCAAAATGGGCGGGGATGCTCGACGATGAGGCCCGCGTTGCGCTGGTGGGCGGCAAAAGCTAGCTCGCTACGCAGGGACTGACGAAAGGCATCAGAGGGCTCGACGCGGCGCAACGTCTCCTGAACGATACTCTCCAAGGGCTCGACCGCCGCCTGCTGGCGTGGCAGTATGCCGATCGCCCGCAGGGCGCCCTCGAGCCACCACCAGGCGGTATCGATCGTTTCGAGGGTCCCCTGCAGCGCAGAGAGGAGCCCCTTGCGCGTGGCCATATCCGCTCGGCTCATTCGACCTTTACACCTCGTTTGGCAAGATCCTTGCGGAGGGCGAGGAGGGTGCGATGGTACAGCGACTTGATGGCGCCCTCGCTACGCCCCATGATGGCGCCGATCTCGGCATTGGAGAGCCCCTCCGCATGCTTGAGCACCAACAGCTCGCGACGCACCCCGTCGAGCCGCTCGATCGCCTCGAGCAGGAGGCGCGTCTCGTCATTCGACTCGACGACGCGCTCGGGGTGGAGATCCGCTCGGGAGCGGAGCACGATCTCGTCGAGGGCGATCACCGGCCTGCGCCCACGATCGCGGTGCCAATTGGCCACCAGGTTGTGGGCGATGCGGTAGAGCCACGCCGAGAACGGCACGCCCTTGTCCTCGTACGTCGAGAGGTGGGAGAGCGCCCGGTAAAAGGTGCGCGAGGTGAGGTCCTCGGCGTCGTGCACGTTTCCGACGCGGTGATAGATATAGCTATAGATGCGATCCACATACTGCTCATAGAGTTCGCCGAAGGCTTCGGGGCTGGTCTTTGCCGCTTCGACGCGCTTTCCCTCGTCCGGCTCGGTCATACCCACTCCCCGTGGCGCCGCGCCCCCTGGTGACAACACCATGCGATGGGCGGGGTTGCGATCGGTAGCTGGCGGATGGAGGGCGGCCGTAACCCCCTCCCCGGAGGGTGCTGAGGTACGCTGAGTGTAAGCGGAACCGAGGGACTGTCAAGCAATCGGCTCTCGAGAGGTGTATCCCAAATCCACGGAGCACGGCGCACCGCCGCGCGTCCGCCGCGGGTTGACGATGTTTGACGAATTCCTCGGGCAACAGGCCGCTGTCGCGTAGCAGGGCGGGGGCACCTTCCCGGAGCCCGCGTAGGCGAGCCTGGCCAAGCTCAGGCGTCGTACGCCTGAGCCGCTCGCGCCGAGCTCTAGCTCGCGGCGTAGCGTGGGCGCCCAGCGCCTGCACCGGCTGCAGCCCGAAAGCACGCGAGGCGATGATGCGATCCGCGGTATGGATCGCCATCTCAGTCCGCAACGCGCGCACCCGGCTGAGCCCGTACCATCCGGGACGCACCTCGTGGTGACTCGCTGCTTTGCCATGCGCGAGGTTTGTGGTAGACTTGATACCATATGCCAGGGAAGTGGAGTGGATTGGGTCGGCCCCACGGGGGCTGAGCGGCGCCTCCCTGTCACCCCGCAAGGAGCAGTGATGGGTAGACCGATAACGCTACGTTATGTACTGGTGGCCGTGCTGCTGGGCTCCGCGTTGTTGGGAGTAGTGACGCCCGCCTTGGCTGCGCCGGCGCAGCAGCAGACGCAGGTGCAGATCACATCGCCCGAGATCAATGCCGAGGTGCGGGGCATGGTGCCGATCATGGGGTCGGCGCTGGTGCCGGATTTCCAGTTCTACAAGGTCGAGTTTGGCGTGGGGCCGAACCCCGCCCAGTGGGCCATTATCGGCAACATGCACGACCAGTCCGTGGTGAACGGACAGCTCGAGGTCTGGGATACGACGCGCCTGCCCGACGGGGTCTATAGCCTGCGCCTGCACGCCGTCAAGCAAGACGGCAATTTCGAAGAGTTTATCGTCCGGCAGATTGTCATCGCGAACACCGCGCCGACGGAGACGCCGACACCTGAGGAGACGCCGACGCCTGAGGCGAGCCCCACGGAGCCACCCCTGGAGGTGACGCCCCGGGCAACAGCCACTGTGCAGATCATTGCGCCCACGGCGGCGCTGTCGCAGCCGTCGCCGACGCCGACCCTGAGCCGGCCGATCCAACAGAACGAGTTGCCGATCGATCCCAAGGGGTGGCCCCAGGCCTTCTGTTATGGCTCCCTGGCGACGGGCGTCGTGTTTGTGCTCGTGGGTATTGTGTTCGGGATACGCCGGCTGCTGTAGCGGTGTGCGGCGTGAGAATAGGATGAAACCTCGGAGGGGCCGGTCGATGGGGCTGGCCCCCTGTTGTCGTGCCGTGCGATGCCCACGGGGCCGCGTCGTCGGCACATGGATCAGGAGAATGATGAAGGGGCGAGGAGCTTCCACGATGGGAGCGCAGCCATATCTCGTGGTTGGCCTAGGCAACCCGGGCGAGCGCTACCGGAACAATCGACATAACATTGGGTTTCGCTGCGTGGAGCGGCTGGCCCGTGAACACGGCATCGTGTTGAACAAAAAGCGCTTCAAGGCGGTGTGGGGGCAAGGGCAGATCGCCGGGCAGTCGGTGATCCTCGCCATGCCGCAGACCTATATGAACGACAGCGGCCTCGCGGTGCAGCCGCTCAGCCGCTGGTTCAAGATTTCGCCGGAGCGCATCATGGTGGTGTACGACGACCTGGATCTGCCCACCGGCAGGGTGCGCCTACGCCCGGGGGGCAGCAGCGGGGGGCACCGCGGTGTCGAGTCGATCATCGCCGCCTTGGGCGTGCGCACGTTCAACCGCCTGCGTATCGGCATCGGCCGCCCCGAGTATGGTGACCCGATCGACTATGTGTTGAACGATATCAGCCGCGAGCAGGAGCCCCTGCTGCTGGCGGCATGCGATGTGGCGGCGGACGCCA
The DNA here is from genome assembly GCA_012841405.1 of Chloroflexota bacterium. GTDB lineage: Bacteria > Chloroflexota > Anaerolineae > UBA1429 > UBA1429 > DUUT01. Next base: position 104,650 of record DUUT01000073.1, on the reverse strand, counting down.
TCGCGTGCTTTTTGACGCACGGCATCCGCGAGGCGATGAACCAGTTCAATGGCCTGGCGACCCGCGCCGCCGAGAAGCAAGAGGATATGCGGTGAATCTGACAGGGCTGCTCTCCTTACTCGAGGGCGATCCGCGGTACCATCAACTCGTCGACGCGCTCCGAGACGCGGTGCACGAGCCAGCGCAGAATGGGCAGCTGCCGGTGCTGTCCATCGGCCTGCTCGAGGCCGCTCGCCCGTACGTCATCGCGGCACTGCAGCGCATCTGGCCGGGGCCCATCGTGCTCGTTGCGGCGCGACCCGAGAACGGCCGGCAGGCTGCCGACCAGATCCGTGCCTGGTCGGCTGAGGCCGAGCGGGTGCTCTACTATCAGGCGCCCGACGCCATCTTTTATGAGCGCATGCCGTGGGATCGCTCGACCATCCATGCGCGGGTGAGCGCCCTCGCCGCCCTCATGGAAGCTGGCGGGGCCGGGACGGCGCCTGCAGAGGGGGAGGCCGGCCGGGGCCTGGTGATCACCACCTCGGTGTGGGCGCTGATCACCAAGAGCGTCTCACCGCTGGCGTTCCGACGCGCCACGCGCCGTCTGCAGGTGGGGGATGTGCTGCCACCCTACCAGCTCATGGAGCACCTCGTGCGGGCCGGCTACGAGCCGGTGGGCGTGGTGGAGGAGCCGGGGACCTTTTGCCACCGTGGTAGCATCGTGGACGTCTACCCGCCCGATCGGCGGGAACCGGTGCGCATCGACTATTTTGGCGACGAGATCGACAGCATGCGCACGTTCGACCCCGGCACGCAGCGCTCGAAGGATGACCTGAAGGAGGTCACCCTCGTGCCGGCGAGTGAGGCGCTGGCCGAATGGGGGGCGCCGGCCGCCGAGTCGCTGCGGGCGCTGGACCTGGACAAGACGGATTATGCCACCCGCCAGCGCATGAGCGAAGAGATCGAGCGCTTGATCGCTGGAGAGCCGTTCACCGGCATCGAGTTCTACCTGCCGTACCTCTATCCGCGGGGCTCGACGCTCCTCGACTTTTTACCCCGGAACGCCCTCGTGCTGCTGGACGACATGGTGGCGCTGGAATCGGCGGCCCTGGGCTTGGAGAACCAGTCGCTGGGGATGCGGGCAGACATGGTGAGCGACCGCCAACTGCCGCCCAACGTGGCCGTGCCCTACCTCACCTGGGAGGAGCTCAAAGCGCGCCTGGCCGCCAAGCGTGCGGTGACGCTGGGATTCGGCGCCCACGAGGGCGAGCCCTTGCTGGGCGAGAGCGCCTTCGTGGCGGCCCCCGAGTTCGGGGGGCACGTGCAGCACGCCCTCGATGATATCGCAGACCTGCGCTCCGACGGGCGGCGCGTCGTCGTCATTACGCGGCAGGCTGAGCGCATGTGCAACCTGCTGCGCGAGAAGAACGTCTACTGCGAGCCGACCACCGACCTCGGCGACGTCCCGCCCACGGGCAGTGTTCAGGTGGTGGACGGCATCGTGATGGAGGGGTGGGTCTACAATGCTGGCCAGGTCGTGGTGCTCACCGATGCCGAGGTCTTTGGGTGGTCCCGCCCGCGGCGCCGGCGCCCGGCCCAGCGGCGCAGCGTCGCCCCGGAGACGCTGTTCGCCGACCTGAAAGAGGGCGACTATGTCGTCCACATCGAGTATGGCATCGGGCGTTACCATGGCATGGTGCGCAAGACGATCGGCTCCCTCGAGCGGGAGTACCTCGAGATCGAGTACGCGGCCGGCGATCGCCTCTTTGTGCCCATCCATCAGGCGAATCGGGTAGGGCGCTACCTGGGCGCCGACGACCGCGAACCGTACATGCACCGCTTGGGCGGGGGGGAATGGGCCGTCGCCCGTGCGCGCGCCGAGAAGGCGGTGCGTGATATCGCCGAGGAGCTGCTCGAGCTGTACGCCGCACGCGAGGTGGCGCCGGGCTATAGCTTTGGGCCCGATACCACCTGGCAACACGAGCTCGAGTCATCCTTCCCGTATGAGGAGACGGATGATCAGCTGCGTGCTCTGGCCGAGGTAAAGGCGGACATGGAGCGGCCCAAGCCGATGGATCGCCTCATCTGCGGCGACGTGGGCTATGGCAAGACCGAGGTGGCGCTCCGTGCGGCCTTTAAGGCGGTGATGGCCGGGCGGCAGGTGGCGGTGCTCGTGCCCACCACCGTGCTGGCCCAACAGCACTACCACACCTTTCGGCGGCGCCTGCGCGCGTTTCCCGTCGAGGTGGCGATGCTGTCGCGATTCCTGTCGCCTTCCGAGCAGGACGACGTCATCGAGGGGCTCGTCGCTGGGCGGGTGGATATCGTCATCGGCACCCACCGCCTCCTCTCGAAGGACGTCACCTTTCGCGATCTCGGGCTGCTCATCATCGACGAGGAGCAGCGCTTTGGCGTGAGCCACAAGGAGCAGCTGAAGCAGCTGCGGCGCGAGGTGGACGTGCTGACGCTCACGGCGACGCCGATCCCCCGGACGCTCTACATGGCGCTCAGCGGCGCACGCGACATGAGCATCATCGACACGCCACCGGAGGATCGCCTTCCGGTGCGCACCTTTGTGGCCGAGTGGGACGAGGGGCTCATCCGCAAGGCGATTCTGCGCGAGATGGATCGGGGCGGACAGGTCTACCTGGTGCACAATCGCGTCCAGGACATCTATCTCGTGGCGGAAGAGCTGCGCCGCATCGTGCCGGAGGCATCGGTGGTAATCGGTCACGGGCAGATGGCCGAGGATGAGCTGGCCCAGGTGATGCTGGGCTTTGCCCAGGGTGAGCACGATGTGCTGCTGTGCACCACCATCATCGAGAGTGGGCTCGACATCCCGAATGTGAACACGATCATCATCGATCGCGCCGATACCTTTGGGTTGGCACAGCTCTACCAGCTCCGTGGGCGCGTGGGCCGCGGCTCGAACCGCGCCTATGCCTACCTGCTCTACAAGCAGCCGCTGAGCGAGATCGCGGAGAAGCGCCTGCAGACGATTCAGGAGGCGAGCGACCTGGGCGCTGGGTTCCGGGTGGCGATGCGCGACATGGAGATTCGCGGCGCCGGCGAGATCCTGGGCGCCGAGCAGCACGGCCACATTGCCGCCATCGGGTTCGACCTCTACGTGCGGCTCTTGCAGCATGCCGTGGAGGAGCTGCGCCGTTCGGCGGGCGAGCCCGTGACCGCCATCCGCAAGGCGCAGCACGCCGTGGCCGCGTCCAGCGTTCTGGGTGTGGGGCCGAGCATCGATCTGCCGGTATCGGCTTATCTGCCGGAGGATTTCGCCCCGGATAGCCAGCTGCGCTTGCGCTTTTACCGGCGCATGGCACGGGTGGACACGGTGGAGGATGTGGACGAGCTCGAGCAAGAGATGGCCGATCGGTTCGGCGAGCTCGCCGAGCCGGTGAAAGGGCTGCTCTACCTGCTACGGGTGCGCGTCCTGGCCAGCGATGCGGGGATTCAGTCCGTCAGCACCGACGACAACCAGGTGGCGCTGGCGCTGCCCCTGCCGCTCTCCGTATCCGCCGGAGAGCGGGTGTCGGCGCTGCTGTTGGGAGTACGAGCCCGCGGGACGCGCATCTGGCTGCGCATCGATGAGGGGTGGCAGGAGAACCTGCTGAGCCTCCTGCGCACGCTGAAGGATCTGGTCCCCGCCGCGGTGGCGGCGTAGCCGCGCGAGGACCGACGACACGGGGCAGAAGAAAGGCCCGTCCTCCGCATGCCAGCCGGCATGTGGAGGACGGGCCCTCGTTTCTAGCCCTGCCCTTGGCGTGGGTGCTGGCCGCTACTGGACGGATGCCAGCCGCTGGGAGACGCGCTCGTCGCGTTTGGACGACAGGGCGACGGGGATGACCTGTGCCATGTTGTCCACAAAGACAAAGCGCATGTGCTTGCGCAGCCGGTTCGGCACCTCGACCATGTCGCTGCGATTGCGCTTGGGCAGCAGCATTGTCTTGAGGCCGGCGCGGTGGGCGGCCAACGCCTTCTCGCGCAGGCCCCCGATGGGCAGCACGCGCCCGCGCAGCGTGATCTCGCCGGTCATGGCCACATCGTGGTGCACCGCCCGGCCGGTGAGCGCCGAGATGAGCGCCGTAGCGATGGTCACACCAGCGGAGGGGCCGTCCTTGGGCACTGCGCCCTCGGGCACGTGGATGTGGATGTCGATCTTGTCGAAATCGATATCCTCGATCCCCAGCGCCTCGGCTTGGGAGCGCGTATAGCTGAGCGCCGCCTGGGCCGATTCCTGCATAACCTCACCGAGTTGGCCCGTGAGCTGCAGGGCGCCCTTGCCGGGCATGATCGAAACCTCGATGGACAACGTATCGCCCCCCGACTCGGTCCACGCCAGGCCCGTGGCCACGCCGATCTCGTCGATCTCCTCGGCGATGCCCAGCGAGTAGCGGGGCGGCCCGAGATACTTGACGAGCGACTGCCGGCCAATGCTCTTGGGCGCCGGTTTGCCCTCGGCCACACGGCGGGCCGCCTTGCGGGCAATGTTGGCAATCTCGCGGTCGAGGTTGCGCACGCCCGACTCGTGGGTGTACTCGCGGATGATGCCCAGGAGCGCGCCCTCCGAAAAGCTCAGGGAGTGCAACCCGTTCTGCTCCACCTGCTGCGGGATGAGAAAGCGCCGCGCGATGTGGAGCTTTTCCTCCTCCATATAGCCCGGGAACTCGATCACCTCCATGCGATCCTCAAGCGCCGGGGGGATGGCGTCCAGCAGGTTGGCCGTGGTGATGAACATGACCTTGGAGAGGTCGAACGGCACCTCCAAGTAGTGATCCGAGAAGGCATAGTTCTGCTCAGGATCGAGCACCTCGAGCAGGGCCGAGGACGGGTCGCCGCGGAAATCCTGGCCGAGCTTGTCGATCTCGTCGAGCATGAACACCGGGTTGCGGCTGCCAGCGCGGCGCATCGTCTGGATGATGCGCCCGGGGAGCGCGCCCACATAGGTGCGCCGGTGGCCGCGGATCTCGGCTTCGTCACGAATGCCTCCGAGGCTCACGCGCACAAAGTTGCGCCCCAGGGCCTCAGCAATGGAGCGCCCCAGCGACGTCTTGCCGGTGCCTGGGGGACCGACGAAGCAGAGGATCGGGTTCTTCATCTTGTCGGCGGCCAACTGGTGCACGGCAATGTGCTCGAGGATCCGCTCCTTGGCCTTGGGCAGGCCATAGTGCGTATCATCGAGGATTTTCTGCGCGCGCACGATATCCAGATTGTCTTCCGTGGTGTGCTCCCAGGGCAACGCCAGGATCCAATCGAGGTACGTGCGGATGACGCCAACCTCTGGCGCCGACGGCGGCATTCCCGCCAGGCGCGCCACCTCTTTCTCCGCACGCTCGCGCACCTCGTCGGGAAGCGGGGCCTTGGCGATCTGCTCCCGCAGCTCATTCGTCTCTTGGAGGTGCGGGTCGGTCTCGCCCAATTCGTTCTGGATGACGCGCATCTGCTCGCGCAAAAAGTACTCGCGCTGGCTGCGGTCGACCTCTTCCTGCACCTGGGAGTGGATACGGTTCTCCAGCTCGAGGACGTCCAACTCGGACGCCAAGGCAATGCTCACGCGCTGGAGCCGCTGCGTAGCGTTTGCGGTCTCGAGCAGCTCTTGGCGCTGCTCCACGTGCATATCCAACACCGACGCCACCAGGTCCGCCAGCCAACCCGGCTCCTCGGCGTTCATGGCGGCGACATAGGCATCATCGGGGATGTTGCGGCTGTACTGCACGACCTTTTCGAACAGGGCCAGCACGGCGCGCATCAGCGCCTCGGTGGAGAGGCCCGTCTCCGCCTCTTCCTGTACCGGCGTCACCTCGGCGCGCAGGTACGGCTGTACCTGGGTGTAGCGCAACACCTGCACGCGCCGCTGCCCCTGGACCCACACGCTGGTGGTGCCGTCAGGCATGCGGAGCTTGCGCCCGATCACCACCTCGGTGCCGATGGTGTACAGGTCCGTTCCATCGGGCTCGTCGTCCTCCTCATCGCGCTGGGCGATGACCACGAGCCGCTGATTGTCCGCCATGGCGCCCTCGATGGCGCGCACCGAGCGATCGCGCCCCACAAAGAGGGGCGCTACCATGTGCGGAAAGACGACGGTGTCGCGGAGGGGTAGGACGGCGAACTCGTCGACGTCGAAATCCTCACTCGTATACTCGAAATCCTCTCCCAGCCAATCGTCAAATTCGCTAGGATCGGTAAATATCTGCTTAGCCATACGGCTGTTGTGCCTCCACCTCAGGTCTTTCTTGTGCTAGAGCACTATACCACAGGGGCAAGTGGGGATCAAACGCTGTTCAGAGGCGAACGATTCCTCTCGCTGGAGCGCTATGCTATAATGGCGCTGTGGTATTCCCATGGATTCGAGGATGGCATCCCCATGAAGGGCCTGACGCGTCGCCATATACTGCGCGCACTTTCCCTCGGCTGTTTCGCGGCCGTGGGGAGTGCTTGCGCTCGACGGGTGGTCGAGGTGGAGCGGGTGGTGGAAAAAGAGGTCACCACAGTCATCACCGAGATCGTCCGTGAGACGGTGATCGTCGAGGGCACGCCCAAGGTCGTCGAGCGCACCATCGCGGTGCCGATGGTCGTCACCGCGCAACCGACGCAGCGACCCACGGTGGCGCTCGTGGTCGACGCGCTGGACTATGGCTGGACCGCCTTTGGGCGCGCCATGGCGCCGGCCTTTGAAGAGATGTTCCCCGCCATCCGCGTGGAGTGGCGCGCCACGTCGAACTGGAGCACGTATCCGCGGCGCGTGGCGACGCTGCGGGCCGCCGGGCAACTGGGCGATGTGGTCGAGGTGCCGTTTGGCGCGCTCCTCTCCCAGTGGCATGCTCAGGAGGTGCTCCAGCCGCTGGACGCCATCATGGCGGATGAGCACTATGATACCTCGGGCGTGTTTCGCGGGGCGCTGAGCGCCTGTACCCGCGAGGGGCAGGTGATGGCCATCCCCCTCCTCACCCACGCCGGTGACTGCCTGTTGACCTATCGCCGCTCGTTGCTGGACGCTGTTGGCGTCGAGCCCCCTTCGCGAGAGTGGGTGCTGCAGGACCTTCTGGAGGCGGCGGGCGCCGTGACGCGCGGCCTCTGTGCCGAGAAGCCGCCCATCTATGGCTATGGCGATAGCTATCGCCTGCCGGCGGCGTACCCGCTCATGCGTGCCTTTGGCGCCGAGCTCTTTGATGCCGAGGGGCGGAGCTGTACCATCCAGAGCGCCGAGGGGGTGGTATTCCTCCGCTGGCTGTATGACGCCATGCACACCGACAGCGTGGCGCCGCGCCCTCACGAGGCGGAGGGGAGCATGGCGGGCATGTTCGCGGAGGGGCGCCTGGCGATGGTGCGCGCCGACCTGATGGGGTACGTGTCCCTCCAGCACCTCGGGGGCGAGGACGTCGACGGGGCGCTGCTCCCGCCGCTCGTCGTGGAAGGGCCTCCCGGAGCCGTGGCGGAGGGCGTGGCCTATGGCATCAGCGCGCGGTCACCGCACCCCAGCGAGGCCTTCCAGTGGATTCGGTTCATGTGCAGCCGCGAGATGGGGGTGCAGATGTTCCTGCGGGGCTATGCCGAACCCGGCTGCCGCGCAGCGTCGTGGCGTGATCCCCGCGTGCTCGAGCGCTGCCCCCTGTGCGCCCGTGTGGCCGATGTAGCCGAGACCGCCGCGGCGGAACGGCTGCCCTGGAACCTGCGCCACGCCGAGTGCCTGAGTGTGTGGCATGCAGAGACGGAGCAGCTGGCGCGGGGCGCCACGACGCCCGAGGCCTGCGCCGCGGCAGTGGCCTCGCGCATCGATGCGCTGCTAGAGGGCTAGGTAGCGTTGGGAAAAAGGGCCACAGCGTCGTTCTGAGCGAGGCGTGAAACCTCGCGGCGAGAAACCTTGTCGATGGGCGTCAAGGCCCCTCGCTTGCGCTCAGGGCGGCATCGTTTCGACGTCGGGTGCGTTTTCAAAACACGGCAAAGGCGGCACGGCCCCTGGCGATCGCTCGGGGACGACGTGTCCGCGTGCTCTGCACATGCGCCTTCGGTCCGTCGCAGGATGACCGCTCGGCCGGCGCGGGCGCATTGATGCGCGCCGGCGGGACAAGGGCAGATACATGAACGCGGCACTCCCCCAGAAGAGTGCCGCGTTCTTTGTGTCTGTGGTTTAGCGCTGCGACTTGGCACCGTTCCGCCGGTAGGCCAGGGCCGCCTCCACAAAGCCGCGGAAGAGGGGATGCGGCGCGTTGGGGCGGGATTGAAACTCGGGGTGGAACTGGCTGCCGACCATCCAGGGGTGATCGCGAATCTCGCCGATCTCGATGAGCATTCCGTCAGGCGAGACGCCGCTCCACACCATCCCCGCCTCTTCGAGTAGCTCGCGGTAGCGGTTGTTGATCTCGTAGCGGTGCCGATGGCGCTCGTGCACCTGCTCCACGGCATAGGCCTCGCGCGCCTTGGTGTTCTCCTTCAGAACACAGGGATAGCTCCCCAGGCGCATCGTCCCCCCCTTGTCCGAGAGGCCCCGCTGCTCGAGCATGAGGTCAATCACCGGGTGGGGCGTATCGGGTGCAAACTCGCAGCTATTCGCCTGCGAGGTGCGCAGTGCCTCGCGGGCCAAGTCGATCACCATCACCTGCAACCCCAAGCAGAGCCCTAGGTAGGGCACCTTGTTCACGCGCGCAAAGTGCGCGGCGCGCACTTTGCCCTCGATGCCGCGCTCGCCAAAGCCGCCGGGTACGATGATGCCATCCACGTGCTGCAACTCGTCGGTGGCGTTGCCGCGTTCCACCTCCTCCGCATCGACCCAGGTGAGGTGCACCCGACAGCCGTGATGGGCGGCGGCATGGAGGAGCGACTCTTGCACGCTGAGGTAGGCATCGTGCAGGTCGATGTACTTGCCCACGAGGGCGATGTTGACATCACAATTGGGGTTCTTGACGCGCTGCACGAGGCTGCGCCAGCTCTCCAGATCCGGAGGGGTGGGCGGGAGGTGCAGGCGCCGCATGAGATAGTCGCCCAGCCCGTGCTCCTCGAGCACCAGGGGCACCTCATAGATCGATTGGAGCGTCTCGAGGGGGATCACCGCCTCGCGGTCGACGTCGCCAAAGAGCGAGATCTTGTCCAGCAGTTCGCTGTCGATGGGATAGTCGGCCCGGCAGATGAGCACGTCCGGGTGGATGCCGATGCTGCGCAGCTCGCGCACGCTGTGCTGGGTGGGCTTGGTCTTGAGCTCATTCGTGGGGCCGATGTGCGGCAGCAGCGTGAGGTGAATGTAACACGTCTTGCCTGCGCCCACATCCTTGCGCATCTGACGGATCGCCTCGAGGAAGGGGAGGCTCTCGATATCGCCGACGGTGCCGCCGATCTCGACGATCACCACATCGGCGGCCGTCTCTTCGGCGAGCATGTGGATGCGGCGCTTGATCTCGTCGGTGATGTGCGGGATGACCTGTACCGTACGGCCGAGGTAATCACCGCGTCGCTCCCGAGAAATGATCTCGGCATAGATCTGTCCCGTGGTGACGTTGGCGTTGTGCGTCAGGGAGACGCCGGTAAAGCGCTCGTAGTGGCCGAGGTCGAGGTCCGTCTCGGTGCCGTCCTCCAGCACGTACACCTCGCCGTGCTGGTAGGGAGACATGGTGCCGGGGTCGACGTTCAGGTAGGGGTCCAGCTTCTGAATGACGACGCTGATGCCCCGCGCCTTGAGGATGCGACCGATGGAAGCGGCGGCGACGCCCTTGCCGAGCGAGGAGACGACTCCACCGGTGCAAAAGATGTAACGGGTCATGGGTGCCCTCCAATCTTGTGTGGGGCACACGCGCCCGGGCACATAGTATAGCATCGCGTGGGGATGCGGCCAAATAGCTGGCCCAAGGCGACCACTGCGGTTAGGATGACGGCGTCATCCGACGCTCCGTCGTCCGAGCCGTCGTCTTTCGGCGGCGCCTGGGCGTGTGCGGTGGCTCTGCAGGGAGCCCGCTCAGATTGACAGTGCATCCGGGCGGTGCTAGCATCGCAGGGCTGGCTGGCAGCGCGATGCCAGCATCGCGGTGCTACCACCGACCATCGATCCTGAGGCCAGAGAGGGCGCAATGACCGCAACGCATCGTCGCATTGAGGGGAGCCCCGAGCCAACCGCAGGCGCCAGGGGCAGGGTACGCTTTGATCCCCAGTGGTGTCGTACGTGTCGAGTCTGTGAGATTGCCTGTTCCATCGCCAAGGAGGGAGTAGCGCGACCGGCGGTGGCCCGCATTATGGTGCAGCTGAACGAGTTCGACGGCGCCAACCCGATTAGCGGGACGCTGTGCGTGCAGTGCCCCGAGGCGCCTTGCATCGCGGCATGCCCGGTGGACGCGCTCACGCGCGATGCGCGCTCCGGCGCCGTGCGCGTGTTGGAGGAGGTGTGCATCGGCTGCATGCGCTGCCAGAAGGCGTGTCCCTGGGGGGCACCGCGTCGCCATCCCGACCGGCGGCTGGCCATCAAGTGTGACCTGTGCAGCGATCGCGATGATGGACCGCAGTGTGTGGCCATGTGCCCACTGGCGGGGAAGGCGCTGACCTATGAGCCCGACGCGTACATCGTGGAGGTCGGTGAATGAACGCTGCAAAGGGTGGTTACACGGGCAGGATGCTGCGGGTCGATCTCGACGCGGCCAACGTGTCGGTAGAGGAGACCCCCGATCCGACGGTATGGCTGGGGCCGCGCGGGTGGAACGCGCTGATCGGTTGGAACGAGGTTCGGCCCGGCGTCGGGCCGTTCGACCCTGAGAACCGCATTGTGCTGAGTGCAGGCCCCCTCGTGGGCACGTGCGCGCCCACATCCGGGCGTGTCGTGGTGTCGAGCCTCATGCCGCGGGGCTACCCACAGCCCATGTGGGCCTCGGCGACGATGGGGGGGTACTGGGGCGCCGAGCTCAAGTACGCCGGCTATGACGGCATCATCATCCAGGGGCGGGCCAGCACCCCGGTGTACCTGCGCATCGAGGATGACCGCGTCTCGCTGGAGGAGGCCGACGATCTCTGGGGCCAGGGGCTCTATGCCACGCAACGAGCCCTGAAGGAGCGCCACGGGCAGCAGTACCAGGTGGCGGCCATCGGTCCGGCGGGCGAGAACCGGGTGCGCTTTGCCACCATTGGCCACCGCCTCAAGAACGCGGTGGGTAACGGCGGCTTTGGCGGGGTGTTTGGGGCCAAGAACCTCAAGGCGATCGCCATCCGGGGGACGGGCGGAGTGGCGCTCGCCGACCCGGCCGGCTTTGTCTCAGAGGTGCAGCGCGTGTGGCAGCTGGCGCGCGGCGGCATCGGTGGCATCGGCCAGATCGACTCCGGTTTCCCGTTGGTGGCCTGCACCCATGGGTGCACCGTCCGCTGTGGCGCGCGCATGGAGCCGCTCACCGACCACTATGGCGTCGGCGCCGCGTACAAGATGAGCCTGTGCGTCGATAGCGGCTGGGCCAGGGGGTCACACCCCGAGTACCGCGGTCGCTCGCTCCATGGCGAGCTGTTCGTCCCTCGGCCGCGTGGCCTCGGAGAGATGGGCCTGAACGTCGGTAGCCTGGTGGAGGACCTAGGGATGACGACCTGGGTCTATGATACCTGGTACCGCTACTTTGGCGCCCTCAAGGAGCTGGGCATCCACGAGATCGAGGGTGAGCGCCTCGACGTGGACGACCCCGAGTGGTGGCGGCAGTGGCTGATGCGCGTCGCCCGGCGTGAGGGGTTGGGTAATGACTATGCGGAGGGTCTGGCGCGCTTTTACGAGCGGCACCCGGTAGGGCCCCGGCACCTGGTGGATTTCATCGAGGATGCCGGCAGCCGCGGGCATGGGTGGCATCGCGACGGCCGCGCCATGGAGCCGCACCCCAGCCCCTTCTGGGAGTACTCGGCGCTGCTATACGCCGTATCGACGCGCGATGTGACGCCCAGCACCCACGACTTTTTCTTCCTCAACGGGCTGTACGGCTATCCGGACGCGCCGAAGGACCCCGCCGAGATCCCGGCGCGCCTCAAAGAGCTGGCAGAGGTGCTGTACGGGTCGGAGGAGGCGGTGTACCCAGGGGATGCCTACATCGAGCACGTGACGGCGTTCCACCAGCACCGGACGATCATCAAGGACTCGATGGCCCTCTGCGACTGGGTGTTTCCGCTCACGCGGCGCACGTTCGATACGCGCGAGGATCTGGAGCGCGAGCTCGCTGCGGAGCAGGGGTCGATCCTCGGCGACATGGGGGCTGAGGCTGCCCTGTATCGCCCGTGCACCGGCATCGACCTCGATATCCGCGAGATGGAGCGCCCCATCGCCGAGCGGATCGTGAACCTCGAGCGGTGCATCGATGTGCGCAATTTTGGCCGGAACCGCGCGGTGGACGAAGCCGTGATCCCCCACTACCAGTGGCCAGAAAAGACCGATGGCACCCACCTGAGTGCGGACGCCCACGAGTTCCGCGCGCTGCTCGACCGCTACTATGATCTGCGTGGCTGGGATTGCTCGACGGGCTGGCCGACATCCGAGCGCCTGCGCGCGCTGGGGCTGCTGGATGCTGCCGCCCAGTTGGAGGCGCTCCGCTGAGGGATTGCGTACCCATCGGGAAAAAGCGGGGAGGGGCGGTCAGAAGCCGCCCCTCCCCGTTTCTGCTCGCACCGCGGCGTACAGCGCCTCGAGCTGAGCGGCGTGGTCGGCGATAGTGGTGACGGGCGGGATGCCCGCCCGGAGGCGGGCTAGCAGGTCGGGCTCGTCGATGGTGCGCCGCAGAACGCTCACCAGATCGCCGACGTCGCCCGGCGCAAAGAGCAGGCCGCTGACACCGTCGCGCACCTTTTCCTCGAGGGCGCCCAACCGCGAGGCGATGACGGGCACGCCGGCGGCGTAGGCCTCCTGGATGGTGACGGGCGAGTTCTCCCACCAGAGGGAGGGGACGACGAGATAGTCGGCCCAGGCGAGGGCGGCGTCCACCGCGCGATCATCGGCCTCGCCCTCGAGGGTGACGTTGGGGCGTGAGGCAGCGAGAGCGCGCAGGCGCCGTGCATAGGCGGGGAAGGCGTCCGGATTCCCCCAGATGCGCAGCTGCGCCGCGGCCAGGGCGGCGTCGCCAAAGGCGCGCACCAGGACCTCCACCCCCTTTTGCCAGGCCAGCGAGCCGATGAAGGCATAGTGCCCCCGCCACGGCCCGCGCGGCGTGGCGCACGATATCGCGAGGCGCGCCCGATCCAATCCATTCTCCAGCACGACGATGCGCTCCGCCGGCACGCCGGCGGCCACCATGCGCCCCTTGAGAAAGTGGGAGGGAGATATAAAGCGCCGCACGCCGCGCAGCGCGCGGCGGATGGCGGCATCGCGCGCGAAAAAGGCGGGGGCGAGGGCCGGGGCGGCCCAGCGCAGCGCGGGCATGCCCGCGCGCTCGGCGGCACAGTGGGCGCAGGCGAGGCGGGCGTGGCTCCGGTAGCAGATCGTTCCGTCCGGTCGGACGCACTGGGCGTTGGGGCAGACGGCCCAATAGTCGTGCAGCGTCATGACGACGGGGATGCCGCGCTGGGCGCACTGCGTTACCAGCCCGGCGGACAGCCCCTTGAGGTGCTGCACATGGACCACGACCGGGCGGTAGCGGTCGACGGTACGGCCGAAATCGGCGGCGATGTACGGGTTGGCATAATCACGCCGGAACTCGGCCCACGGACCGCGCGCCGCGCCGCGCCCAAAGGCGGCCACGCGCCGGACGGTGATCCCCTCGTAGGGGGCCTCCCTCGCGGGCTCGTCGCCGCCGTCTAGGGTCGGCTCGTGGCAATAGACGAGGACATCGTGGCGCTGCGCCAACTCGCGGGCGAGGGAATGGGTGTACACCTCGGTGCCCGCACGGCTGTGGGGCAGGTACTGATGGATGGGGAGGAGGATTCTCATCGGCGGAATACCCCCAGCAGGCGCTCTTGCCAGCCCTTGAGCGCCTTGAAGGCGCGCATGACGCGCCACCCTTCATAGTAGGCGGTGAGCTGCTCGAGGGGCGCGCCCACGTCATAGCCGGCGAGCCTGTCGGCGGCGCGCCGCGGTTGCTGGCAGAACGCGACCAGGGGGGCCGCGCAGCGCTCCCACGTCAAGCTGGCGGCGACGGCCTCGAACTGCGCCCGGCGCGATCCCCTCGGATCGTCCTCCAGGAGGAGGGAGAGGAGGGCGTCGGCCAGGGCGCACGCATCCCCCGGCGGGACGACGAGCCCCAGGTCGCGCTCGCGCACGAGGTCGGCGAGGGCGTCCCCCTCCGAGACGACCATGGGTAGCCCGGCCCAGAGATAGTCGAGCAGCCGCGTACGAAAGGCGTAGCGCGCCTCGATCCCCGCGGGGTGGGTCGAGACGCCGATGTCGGCCTCAAGGAGATAGTTGGCGCGCTCCTCCACCGGCAGCCACTCCCCAAAGATGACGTAGCGGTCCGTCAGGCCGAGGCGGTCGCTGAGGTCGACGGCGCGCTGGTGCATGGCCATGGTGGGGACGCGCCGCCGGAAGGGGGCGCGGGGGCCGGGAAAGAAGAGGCGTACGTCGTCGCGCTGGCGGACGACGCGGTCCACGGCCTCGATGAGCGTCAGGGGGTCAAACCAATCCCAGATGCCGCCGCCCCACAGAAGCACCTTGTCCTCGGGCGCGACGGCGGGGTGGACGCCCTTGAGCACCGGCCGCGTGCGCACCGGCGGCTCGGACGGCAGACCAAAGGGCACTACGTCGATGAGGCGCCGCAGCGTCGGGTCGTCGTCGTAGGTGTAGGGGTTGAGGCGCCCGAGGGAGGCCATCAGGCCAAGGTACAGGTCGCGCTGTCGCTCTGAGGCACAGAGGACGAAATCCGCCGAGGCGAGCACGCGGTTCAGCAGCGCCGTGTCGGCGTTGTGGCGCGCCAGGCGCGTTGGCAGATCGGCGAGCTGGTTGCTGGCCAACGTCTCGCTGCTCGCGGGTACGTAGGCATCGGCCACCCAGGGGATGTCCACGGCGGCCAGCTGAGGATAGTCAGCGAGCAAAAAGCTGGGGGCGACGACCACATCGGCATCCGCCAGGAGCGGGTCGATCTCGCTGGCGGCGCTCAGCGTCAGGGGGACGACGCGCCATCCAGCGGGGGAGAGGTCCCCCTGGGTGGGCGCCGCGAGGGTGACGCGGCACGTCGTCGACAGCACCCGCGCCAGCTCCCAGCAGCGGATGCCGGGGCCCGCCATGCGCGCGCCAATAGAGTCCATACTGAGGATCAGCACGGCGGTAGCGTCCGACGGGGCCACGGTTACGCTCCTCGGATGGCGGCGTACAGGCCGCGCACGTATTCCAGGTGCGCCGCGAACGTCGGCACGGGGGCGAGCCCCGCGGCCACCCGCCGGACGCGCTGGCGGTCCGCGGCGAGCGCGCCGATCAGCTGCGCCAGCGCGGCGGCGTCGCCCCGCGGGAAGAGCCAACCGCCGCGGAGCGTCTCGACGAGCTCGCGCATCCCACCGAGGTCGCTGGCGATGACGGGCACCCCGGCGGCGATCGCCTCATAGATCACTGTGGGGGTGTTCTCGTAGGCGAGCGAGGGGACGATGACGACATCCAACGCCCGCAGGATGGTAGGCAGCTCATCCTGGTGGTAGGGCCCCTCGTGCCGCGCACGATCGGACGCGTCGAGGCCCTCGAGGATTGAGCGCGCGTAGGCATTCAGCGCGGCGGCGGACGGCAAACCACCGCGGTAGGTGAGCGTCACCGGGGCGTCTGGTCCCAGGTGCGTCACCGCCTCGAGGGGGAGGTGGGCGCCCTTGGCGTGAGTCAGGGGTCCCAGGTACCCCAAGCGGAGGACGGACTCTTCGGCGGGCCGACCATGGCCGCGGAGCGCCTCTGGCGCGTCGATGCCGTGGGGGGCGTGGCGGATGAGGTCCGCCGGGTACCCGTTGGCCAAGAGCATGGCACGGGCATGGGCACCGGGAGTGAGTATCGCCCCGGCGCTCCGCAGACGCCGGCGGATGACGGCGCTACGGGCCTGCAGCGCCGCCAACCAGCGCGCCGGGGGCAGCGCCCGCAGCAACGGCCATGCCGCGGCGCGCGCGGCGAGAGACCACCCCCAGTCGGGGACGGCCCGTGATAGCGCGGCGTACCCGGCGCCCCGGGAGCCCATGTGCGTGAGACAGCGCACGCACGCGCCGAGCTCGTGGGGCCCGGTGCAGAGCGCGCCGTCGGTGCGCAACAGGCAGCCCGTGGGACAGACGGCCCAAAAGTCGGTGAGCGTCGCCACCCAGGGGATGCTCAGCGCCTCGGCGACTTGGGCCACGGAGGTGCTGAGGTGGCCGAAATGCGTCACGTGGACGAGGTCGGGGCGCTGCGCCTCCCAGAGGCGGCGCACGGCGGAGGCCACCCGACGGTTGTCATACTCCTCGCGGACGAGGTCGCCGCCGGCGTCGGGGGCAAAGGCCAATCGCTGGACGGGGATCCCCTCATGGACGTCCTCACACACCGCGATGTCGGCGCCCTCGCCCTCGGCGTGGGTCAGGACGGTCACCTCATGGCCATGGTCCAGCAGGCCGTGGGCGAGATGCAGCGTGTACAGCTCGGTACCGCCCATCCCCTCGGGCGAAAAGCGGTGGACGACGAGGTAGATTCTCATGGTGCGTCGCCCTCCGCGGGGCCGGGAGCCACCCGCATCACCAGCAGGGTCGACTCGGGTAGGTCCCACAGCACCTCGCAGGCGTGCTGCGCGGCGGGGTCGTGGGGTTTGAGCATCAGCAGCGGCTCACCGACGGGCACATCCGCCAGCGCATCGGCTCGCTCCAGGGTGGTGAGGAAGGCGTTGCCGTAGCGGTTGCGGTAGTCGTACCATGAATGGGGCCGGCCCGCGCCATAGTGGAACCAGAGTCTGGGGGAGCCATCCGGGTAGCGCTCGGCCAGGCGCCGTCGGGCCTCGGCCACGTCCGCCGCCGACGGCGGCGGGACGGGTAACCGGCGGGCGGCGAGGGGCTTGCTGACGGCCAGGCTGCCGAGGAGGCCGCGGTCGACGCGCTCCACACGGAGGGCCCTCACGTCGATGCTCACCCCGGAATCCTTGGCTATCGTGGGCGCCACGAGGTGATGTCGCGGCGACAGGGCGATGCGATCCACACTCAGGGGCGAGCCGACATCGAGGTTGGCATAGAGCGCCAATACCACCACGAGGCCCGTGGTGAGGGGCCATCGCCAGCGGCCGGGGCGTGCCACCGTCTGGGCCGCACGCACACCATGGGCCACTAGGTAGTAGATCGGCACCAGCCAGTAGAGCACAAAGCGGCGTTCGTTCCAGTCATAGAGCAGTACCCAGAAGAGGATGTTGCCCGCCAGGACCAGGATCATCAGCAGCAGCGTCTCGTCTCGGCCGCGGCGCAGGGCGCTGATGAGCCCCACCAGCGCGATGACGCACGCCACGATCCCAACGGCGCCCACCGTGTTGAACAGGTAGAACGGGATGCTGTCGAGATGCCAACGCACCAGTTGCACCTGCTCTACGTGGCTGTACAGCGGGTCGCCGAAAGCCACCCAGCGGTAGAGCATCCAGGGGGCGAGGGTGACGGCGAGCGTCACGGCGGCGAGGCCCAGGTACCGCCATGCCGGCGTCCTCCGTCGGCAGAGGAACCACACGAGCCCGTAGGCGGGCAGCAGCACGATCCCCGCGTACTGGAATGCCGCACTGACGCCCAGGTACAGCGCCGAGGTGACGTAACGGCGTGGCGCCTCGCGGGCGCCCAGGAACTCGTGCAGGCTCAGCGCGATGAACAACAAGCAGTACAGGTCTGCCAGCACCCAGAAGGGAAAGGAGTGGAAAAAGTAGCTGGCATAGAGCAATGTCACTGCAACCAGCGCCGCCGGCCCTGCCACGGCGCGGGCATACAGGCGATAGCACGTGGCCAGAACGCCGAGCATCACGGCCAGGTTGACGAAGGGAAGGAAGCGCAGCGCGTCGGCACGCGTCAGCGCGGCGATGATCAGGGGAAGGCCGGGGGCACGCGCGGTAAAGCGCACCGCGTACCCGGCGTGATACAGGCCGTTGGCGATCCAGTCGTACGAATCCGGGAACATAAAGGGGTAGTGCAGGTTCAGATCGTCGTAGATGAGGGCGAAGCCGTTGACGAGCGAGGCGCCGAACAGCACCATGGCGACGGCGATGGTCGGCCGGGCGAGGGCGCGCAGCGGGCTCGGCAGCCGCGAGGCCGCAACCCGGGCGGTATCTATGGCGCTCTCTGCGCGTATCACCTCGGCCATCGCCTATCCTACCCTGTCCCCGTCCTCGACGCCGTCATGCCAGCAGCTCTTCCAGGGCGCCGATCAGCATCCCGGCCCTCCGGGCGAGCACGCGCTCGGTGTAGAGGTAATCCGCCGCGGCGCGGGCCAGCGCATGGCGCAACGCCGGCCGGGCGATGAGGGTCTCCAAGGCCTCCACCCAGGAAGCCGTGTCGTTGGCGGCCAACCACCCCGTCTCGCCGTGGCGGACGGTTCCGGCATACGAGGGCACCCGGCTGTAGACGCCCGCCGCGCCCATGGCGGCATAGTCGAGGTGCTTGAGGTCCGACTTGCAGGCGTTGAACGGCGTGTCGACCAGCGGCGCCAGGGCAATGTCCCAGCGCAGGCGGTGGGTGAGCCAGACGATGAACAGGGGGTACTCGCCCTCCTCGGGGAACGGGGACACCATGCGCAGCGGCAGCCCGTCCAGCGCGTTCAGCGTCTCCCGGCGCTCGACGACGCCCACCACCTGCAGCTCGACCTCGCCCGGGTGGCGCGCGCATACCGTGCGCAGGGCGGGGGCGATCATGCGCAAGTCCTCATCATGGGTGAGGGTGCCCATGTAGCCGATGACCACCCGGTCGTCCGCTGAGGTCGGGCGCACGGCGCCGGGCAGGAGGCGCTCGTCCAGGGCGTTCGGCACCACGACGATGCGCGGGTTCAGCGGCGCGAACCGCTGGCGCAGCGCCTCGGTGGTGACCAGGACGCCATCCGCCGCGCGCAGCCAATAGTCCACCACGGCGGCCTGGGGGTTGGCGCCCGCATCGGGGCCATGCACCTCCAGCAGGTTGTCGTCCAGGGCGTAAAGGAAGCGGGCGCCCCTGGCGTGCGCCGCCTCCACGAGCCGCCGCGCGCGGGCCATGGCGGCGTCGTCGCCGAGCCACATTTCGGGGCGCCACAGTCGGTCCACGATGACGGCGTCAACGGGCTGACCCTCGTCATCGCGACCAAAGGTGACGTCGAGGGCGCCCTGGACGGCGGGGTGCGACAGCGGGCGCAGCAGGCGGATGTAGGCGCTGCCATGGGGCCGCAGGTCGTCGCCCCATTCGTAGAGGACATGGAGGCGTCGGCGGGTCATGGCGTACCTCTCCTGCCAGAACCGAGCAAGGCCTCCAGGATGCCGTAGGCGGCGCGCTCGGGGAACAGCTCGCAGACGTCGGCGATGGCGCGCTCCTGGAGGCGCTGGCGCAGGTCGGGGCGCTCGATGAGGCGGCGCAGCGCCCGCCAGCACGCCCCGACGGACGAGGTATCGATCACCAGCCCGTTGGTGTTGTGTCGGGTGAACTCGACGGCACCACCGTGGCGCGGCACGATGGTCACGGCGCCGCAGGCCATGGCCTCCAGGGCCGTGAGGCCCATCGCCTGATGCGACGAGAAATCGCAAAAGATGTCCACGCTCGCGAGCAGGCTCGCCACCTGGCGTTGGCTGAGCACACCGGCGAGGCGCCACGGGAAGCGATGCGGGAGGCGCGCCAGCTCGGGGTCGTCCAGAGTGGTGCCAAAGAGGACGATCTCGATGGCGTCGCCATAGCGCCGCGCCGCCCGTTGGAGGACGCGCATGGTCACGTGGGGCGCCCGGTAGGGGCTGTTGGGCCGAACCATGGCGGCGATGCGCAGCGGCGCCTCGGAGCGGAGCTCGGTGCCCGCCGGCCGGGGGCGAAAGAGGTCGATATTGACGCTGGGGCCGACCACGGTGCTATCGGCGCCGGTGTGTTCGAGCACCTGGCGCCGCGTCCACTCGGTCTTGGTAAAGCGCACGAGGTCTGGGAACAGCGTGTAGGATTGCAGCGCACGTTGGTAGCCCGGAAGGTGCTGCGGGTAGATGAGCGGCTCGAACCCCTGGACGTAGTAGCCGCGCACTGGAGGGTCCGCTAGGTCGCTCAGCGGCGCCAACCACTCTACGGACGTGTTGAACGTGGCGATGACGGCATCATAGTCGCTGGAGAGATCGCCGAGGTCCTCGGGCTGACCATAGTGCACCGGTAGGGGCATGTGGGGGTAGGCGCGCTCAAACTCGGCACGGTTGGTGAGCAAATTAAAGATCCCCACCTCGACGCCCATGGCGCGCATGGCCAGGGCCTCATCGATGACCACGTTGGCACCGCCGCCGGGCAGGGTGACGGGGAGCACAAAGAGGAGTCGCGCGCCCGCAAACCGTTCGCGCCCCCTGGCAATCCAATCGCGCCTGGCCACCATGGCGCGCGAGCGCGCCCGAATCCCCTGCAGCACGCGGTCGTGCAGGCAGTGGGCGACGCTCTGATCGATGAGGGATTGGCCATGCTTGGCGGCGAGGCGTTGGCCGGCCGCGCTCGCCAGGCGCTGGCGCGCCTCAGAGGTGTAGCTGCGCGACTGTGCGTGGTAGACGTAGGTGTCGTCGGCGATGGCCAGCGACCAGCCCGCCTTGCGCGCCCGCAGCGCCAAGTCATCCTCCTCGCCGTAGCCGGGACCAAAGGTCTCCTCATCAAAGGGGCCGATGGCGTCGATGACGGCCCGGCGGATGAGGAGACAAAAGCCGTTGAGCAAGGGGACGCGGGGATAGAGGCGTGCCGAGTGCGCCTCCAGTAGCGCCCCCATATCCGCTGCCGATATCCCGGGGGGCAGCGGGTTCGCGGCCCAATCACCGTGGTCCTCAATGTCGGGAATCGACTGCCACGAGGCGGTATTCGACAGCGGCCCCACCAGGCCGATGCGCGGGTCCGACGCGGCGCAGGCGATGAGGCGGTCGAGCCAGCCGGGAGTCACGATGGTGTCGCTGTTGAGGAGCAGCAGCCACGGTGCATCGGCAGCGGCCAATCCCTGGTTGGCGGCGAGGGTGTAGCCGCGAGCCGTGTCGTTGCGCAGGAGTGTCGCCCCGTGCTGCGCGGCAAAGGCCGACAGGAACTCTGCCGTGGCGCGGTCGCTGCCGTCGTCCACGAGGATGAGGTCGTAGGGAGCCGTCGAATGCGCCAGCACGGAGGCGAGGCACCGTTGGATATCGTCCAGGGCATTGTGCACACAGACGATGATGGCCACGGGTTGCTGGTGGGGTGGTGGCGCTGGGCGCTCGGAGACCGGCTCGACGGTGAACAGCCGGTCCTCATAGCCTTCGAGGGAGTGGCGCGCGCGCCAGCGGCGCCACAGGGCCTCCAGCCACTGATTGCGGGCGCTCGCCGGCGGCAAGAGGCGGGCACGGAGCGCCTGCAGACGGGTGAGGAGCGCCCAGCCGACGCTCGCCTCGAGGTCTGCCCAGCGCGACTCGTGGGCCGCCAGGAGTGCGCGGAGCTCGGCGACCTGGCCAAAGCCGGCGCGTAGGGCCTCGATGCGCTGCTCCTGGGCGGCGAGCTCGCGCTGGTATTCGATGGTGAGCATGCGCCGCGTCTCGACTTCACGCGCCAGCCACCATAGGCGGTCGTCCTGCTCCTCGAAGGGGGCGGATGGTGTCTCACCGTTGCCAGAGGACGGCTGCGCCAGCTCGGTGCCGTGATCCATCTCGCCAGGCGATGGCGCTGGCGTAGGGTGTACGTCGGGAGATGGTGGCCGCGTCATGGGATCGTGTCATGCCTCCTCAGGGCCCTTGCGGTCGGGCCGAACGGATCAGATGCCGTGGGCGAGCCAGCGCTCGAACTGCGGTGGCCAGAGGCCGTTCGCGCGCCGAGCAGCCAGGTTGGCCAGCCCTACGCCGACGGCACCGACGAGTACCCGCGCACGGATCTCGCACCAGAGGCGCGGCGTGAGGACCCCCTCGGCCCTGGCGCGGGCCGTCATGTCGCGCACGAGGCCTTGGACTTCTCGGCCCGATCCGACGGCGGGACGGTCGAAACCTTCCGTCGGCGGGACAACGTTGGCGTGCAGCGCCAAGAGGGCGCGTCGATCGATGTAGCTGCGCCGCAGCTCGTACCACCGCGACCGATGGTGCGAGTGGTACACTCGCGATGCGGGTACGTGAACGATACTATAGCCCCGGCGCATCACCGCGATGCTCCAGGCCAAGTCCTCGGCATAGGCCACGTCAGGCAGGGGACACTGCGCCCACACGGTGCGGCGCAGGATGCTGCTGCCATCGGTAAAGGCACAGCAGCGGCGCAGCTCATCGAGGGACAGCGCCGCGAGGCGCTCGCTCGACGGCCACCTCTGCTCGATGGGCGCATCCCCGGCGGTGGCGGGGGTGTCGCGCAGGGCGAGGTAGCGCTCGATAAATCCCGCGCCGTGGCGCGGTAGGCTGCGGGAGTATGCCCCGGCGGCGTGCGGGTGCGCCGTGAGGGCATCCACCAGCGCCGACAGCCACTGTCCGTCGGCGGGTATGGCGTCTTGGACGGTGAGCACGACGAGGTCGCCCGTGGAGGCGGCAATGCCGGCGTTCCGCGTGCGGCCGTGACCAAACGCCGACGGGTCGATGGCCATTACCCGCGCCCCAAAGCGCTCGGCCCGTTCGGGGGTGCCGTCGGTGGAGCCCGAGTCGATGATCAGCAGCTCGTCCGGCGGACGATCCTGGGTGGCGATGGCGTCCAGGGTCGCAGCAAAGGAGGGGCCGGCGTTGCGCGTGGGGATGACGATCGACACGCGTGGCATGGTGTCAGACCTCCTCCCCAAAGTACCGGCTGTACCGCGTAAAGACGGCATAGCCCACGAGCAAGCAGAGCACCGCGGTGACGGCGGTCCGCGAGAAAAAGTCCCAGGCCGGCGGCGCGGGCGGCGAGCCATTGGTAAAGCCATAGAGCACCGAGCGATACGACGCCACGATGGACGCCATGGGGTTCAGGATGTAGGTCAGCCGGCGCACCGGGAGCTCGGTCCCCAGCACGGTGTGCCACTCGGGCAGGAACTCGGCCGGGTAAAAGATGGGCGTCAGAAAGAACCAGGCCTGGAGGATGACCTCTAGGATGACGGCGGTGTCGCGATAGTAGACGTTGAGCGTGGCCAGGATGAGGGCGATGCCGACGACAAAGAGCACCTGCACCACCATGATGACCGGCAGGTAGACGAGCCAGATGGTGAAGGGGATGCGGAACAGAGCCAGCAGGAGAAATAGCACCGGCAAGGCCAACAAAAAGTTGACAAAGCTGGACATCACGACCGAGATCGGCAGGATCTCGCGAGGAAAGAACACCTTCTTGATGAGGTGTCCGTTGCCCGTGATGCTGTGTACGGCGCCCACCATCGAAGAGCTGAAAAAGTTCCACGGCAGCAACGCACAGAGGAGGAATGCCGGGAACTTGGGGATCTCGGCGTTGGGCGCCATGACGGTGAACACCAGGGTAAAGACGGTCATGAGCAGCAGGGGGTGGAGCAACGACCACAGGACTCCGAGCACCGACCCCTTGTAGCGCACCTTGAGGTCGCGAATAACGAGGTTCTCGATCAACTCGCGATAGCGCAGCAGCTCGACGAAACGTGCGATCATGGCTGCGCCTCCTGCCGCTCCAGGGTCGTACCGGGCACGTGCTCCCAGCGCGAGGGCATGTAGACAATGCCATAGCGCTCTTGCACATCTCCCCGCTGGACGCGAAAGGTCCAGTTGAGCTTGTGATAGTCGTAGGTGTGCTCGCCCTTGGTGTCGTGGATGGCGGCCGTCACGTGATAGGTACCCTCGAGCAGAGGCAGCGTATCGACGTAGTAGGTGACACACCCGGCGCCATCGATGTAGGGGATGTCATAGCCGGAAAAGACATTGTTGGGGCCACTGATGTGCAGCCCGTCGTCGCGATGGATTGCCAGGCCGAACATGGGGTGCTCGATGCGTCGGTGGGCGCGATAGCCGATGACGATGCGCATCGGCTCGCCGGGAGCCAGGATGTAGCGCTCGCGGCCGTCGGCGTCGAGAATGGCCACGTCGACCACCTCGGCGTCGAACGATCCCCAGCGCCGGCCGTTGTGCAGGGGCTGGAGTCCGGAGCCGTCATGCCCATCGTCGGAGAAGCGCGCCGCAGAGGGATCAAGCCCAGCAGCCGAGGCCTGGCGACGGGCCTGCATACGGGCCAGCCCTTCCCTCTCGCTGCGGTTGTGGACGTGCTGCAAGTAGCGGCGGATGGTCGGCTCGGCGAGCCCATCGGCGACGAGTCTGCCCTCGTCGAGCCAGATGACGCGATCGCACAGCGAGCGCACGGCATCGAGGCTGTGCGAGACAAAGACGATCGTCGTGCCGCCCGCCCGTAGCTCGTGGATGCGGCCCAAGCACTTGTCCTGGAAGCGCTGGTCGCCGACG
This sequence comes from Chloroflexota bacterium, assembly GCA_012841405.1. Classification (GTDB taxonomy): domain Bacteria; phylum Chloroflexota; class Anaerolineae; order UBA1429; family UBA1429; genus DUUT01. The sequence goes on along the minus strand of DUUT01000073.1, from coordinate 80,279 downwards.
GCCAGCACCTCGTCGACGAGCAGGACGTCGGCGCTCACGTTGATGGCTGTGGCGAACGCCAGGCGCACGTACATACCGGAGGAGTAGAACTTGACGGGGATATCGACAAAGCGCTCGAGCTCGGCAAAGGCTACGATCTCGTCAAAGCGACGCGCCATCTCGCGGCGGCTCAGGCCGAGCACCGAGCCGTTCAGGAAGATGTTCTCCCGGCCGGTGAGCTCGGGGTGAAAGCCGGCGCCGAGCTCGAGGAGCGCGGCGACGCGTCCATGGACCTGGATCGTGCCGCTGGTGGGCTCGATGATGCGCGTCAGGAGCTTGAGGCAGGTGCTCTTGCCGGAACCATTGGCCCCGATGATGCCAAGGTTCTCGCCCGGTTTGACGGTAAACGAGACGTCGCGCAGCGCCCAGAACTCTTCCTTGGGGGCGCGGCGCCGGTGACGGAACCCGTTGAGCACGAGATCCTGGAACGAGCGAGGACGGTCTGGCTGTAGCTCGAAGCGTTTGGAGATGTGATCGACCTGGATGATGGTCATCGACGGAATCCTGCGGATAGGTCGCCCTGGGAGGGTTCCTCCCGTGCCTGGGCGACTATGGTAGCGCGCATTATACCATCCCACCAAAAAAAGGGACAATGGCAGACGCCCATGGGCGCGCCTGGGGGCGCGCGAGCGGTGGCAACGCCTCTCGGCCCTCGCCCTCAACGGGGGAGGCGCCCTCGAGGGATTGGCGGGACGCGCTCAGACGAAAGCCGCAGATCGTGAGATCTGCGGCTCTGTTCTGTCGGGGCGAGAGGATTTGAACCTCCGACCTCACGGACCCGAACCGTGCGCGCTACCGGTCTGCGCTACGCCCCGAACACAGGGCGAGTATACAAGAGATGGCAGTTGCTGCCAAATCGGGCCGCGGAGCAGTGACGGGGGGCCGGGGCGAGGCCTTTAGCCGCCGTAGGTGAGAGCGTTCAACCAGTTGATCATCCGCTGAAAGAGATCGGTGACGAGGAGAAAGCCCATGGCGATGAGAAACAGGCCACCCACGGCGCCGGCAAAGCGGAGGGAGCGACGCATGCCCTGGAGCGCGGGCGCCGCCAGATCGAGCAGGCCGGCGACAGCCACAAAGGGGAGGCCGAGGCCGGCCGTGTAGACGATCAACAGGCCCGCGCCGCGCGCAGCCGTCTGACTGTCGGCCGCCAGGAGCAGGATGGCGGTGAGCACGGGGCCCACGCAGGGCGTCCAGCCACCGGCAAAGACGAGCCCCACGATGAAGGATGTCAGGAGCCCGCGGCCGCGCGGCGCCGCAACGCTGATGCGGTGCTCCATCTGCAGCCACGGTACGCGGATGAGCCCCGCAGAGTGCAGACCGAGGGCGATGAGCAGTAATCCGCCGATCTTGGTGATGTAGGGGAGGGCCGGGTAGATCAATCCCCCGAGGGCGCCAAAGCCTGCGCCGAGGGCGACGAACACGAACCCAAAGCCGAGCACGAAGAACAGAGCGTGGGCGACGGCGCGCAGGCGGCTCTGCCCCTCGGCGTGCAGCGTCGAGGCGCCGGTCATGTAGGCGAGATAGACGGGCACGAGGGGGAGGACGCACGGCGAAAAGAACGACAGCAGCCCGGCGACCAGCGCTGCCAGCAGGGACACGCTCTGGGGATCCACCCTAGAGCCTCCCACGTTCCAGGGCGGCGGAGGTCTCGGCGTGCACCTCGCGCATGCCCCGATCGAGGTAGGGGTAGGTGAGCAGGATACAGGCGATGCCAAAGAGGGCACCGGTGATGATGCGCGTCAGCCAGGTGCTGCTCCAGAGGCCGACGAGTTGCCCGCCGCCGTCGACGGCCATGGGGGCGATGCAGAGCAGAAACTGGCGCACGGATAGGGGGCGCAGTCGCGGCCGCAGCCCGGCGAAGGCGATCCCCGCTAGCACCATAGAGCCATAGACGGCGATGTCGCGCTGGCAGACGGCCATCTTGAAGCCGAGGTCCTGCGCGCCGACCCAGCGTGCGGGCACGTGGCCCGTGCCGAGAAGGGCGGCCAGCTCGTCATACGAATAAGTGACACTGGGCCCGAACAGGAAGAATGATCGCTCGGGGAGCTGGTGGCACAGGGGATGAAAGGCCGCATGGATGAGGGCCGCGGGACCATCGTAGCCCCAATGGTAGAGGATGGGGGCCAGCATGGGGAGGCCGACGAGCACACCAAACCCCAGGTTGGCCAGCGCCAGCCAGTGGGCGCTGATCCAGCGCAGCAGTCGCGACATCCACATGGTGATGCGCTCGGTCCAGTTGTGCACCGTGTCGGGCGGAGGGGTTTGGATTGGCATGCGCGTTCCCGTTCTAGGGGCTCACCTCACTCGGCAATACGGCGTCGACATACTCCTGCAGCACCGCTGCCTCCATGATTCCCGGGTGAACATGCTGGACGATGCCCTCGGCATCGATGAACACCGTGGTGGGGAGGCCGAGCACGCGGTAGCGCGTGGCCACCTCGCCGCGATGATCCAGGAGCACCGGGTAGGGGAGCCGGTGCTCGGCCGCGAACGCCACCACGCGTTCCGGCTCCTCTTCTGTGTTGATGGCCAGCACCTCGAGGCCCTTTTCGTGGGCCTCCTCATACACCTCGACGAGGGTGGCCAGCTCTTGCCGGCAATAGGCACACCAGGAAGCCCAAAAGATAACAACGACTGCCCGGCCTTCGAGCTCTGAGAGGGTGATGCTCGCGCCATCGATGGTCGGCAGCGTCAGGTCGATGGCTGCCTGCCCCGGCCGTGGGCCCACCGCGATCGCCGAGTAGGTAGCTGCAGCGGCGATGGCATCGGGGGTGGCATCGGTTGTGGCCGCCGGAGGGGGCGTGGCCACGTCGTGACGGGGCGCACAGCCCGAACAGACCACCACGGCCACGAGCAGGCCGAGTACCGTTCGCCTCGTGATCATGTGAAGCATCCATCCGCTGGATTGTCCGCTGCAAGGGCACACGACCGGTGATCTTACCATGAAGGGCGGCGAACGCCAATCCGAACCGTGTGGGAGAATGGGGCGGGGGCGCCCCCGCGGGAGCGCCCCCGTGCGGGGCTAGGCGGCACGAATCGGGTAGCCGATCTCGTCCAGTGTCGCCTTGGCGCGTGCCAAGGCCTCATCATCACGGTAGCCAAAGGTGATGGCCTTTGCGGCCACATCGACCTGCACGTCGGCGATGCCATCCACCGAAGCCAGCTCGCGCTTGATCGTCATGGCGCAGTGCTGGCACGAGATGTCGTCGGCGTACAGGGTGATGCTCTGCTCCACGGTCGGGCCTCCTGTCGTTGGGGGCATGCCACCCCAGGCGAGATGATACGCACTCTGTGGCGCCTATACCCTATAGGGGTAGAGGGCATCTACAGAATAGCATGGAAAGAAGCTGTGGTCAATACCTGGCTCGCCGTTCGGAGCCTTTGCACCATGCTCCCGAGGGCGCGTATCACGCGCCGCTTGCGAACAGCGGCGTGCTCAAGTAGCGTTCGCCGAGGTCCGGGAGTATGGCGACGATGAGTTTGCCCGCGTTCTCAGGTTGGGCCGCCACCCGTAGCGCCGCCGCGGCCGCCGCGCCGGAGGACATGCCCGCCAGGATGCCCTCCTCACGCGCCAAGCGGCGCGACATGGTCGTCGCCTCCTGCTCATCGACCTGAATGACCTCGTCGAGGAGGCTCGTATCGAGCACGTCGGGCACAAACCCAGCGCCGATCCCCTGGATCTTGTGCGGCCCGGGGCGTCCCCCCGAGAGCACGGGCGAGCCGGAGGGCTCCACGGCCACCAGCCGGAGGCTCGGCTTGCGTGGCTTGAGGGCCTGGCCGATGCCGGTGATGGTGCCCCCCGTGCCGACGCCGGCGACGACGATGTCAACGCGGCCGTCCGTGTCGTTCCAGATCTCTTCGGCGGTCGTCTCGCGGTGTATGCGGGGGTTCGCCGGGTTCTTGAACTGCTGGGGGATAAAGCTGTCGGGGATCTCGGTGCGCAGCTCCTCGGCCTTGCGGATGGCGCCGGGCATGCCCTCCCCACCGGGCGTGAGCACCACGGTGGCTCCCAGCGCCTCGAGGACGCGGCGCCGCTCGATGCTCATCGTTTCGGGCATCGTCAGGACGAGCTTGTACCCGCGGGCGGCGCACACGAACGATAGCCCGATGCCGGTGTTGCCGCTCGTCGGCTCGATGATGGTCGTGTCTGCGGTGACCTTGCCCTCGGCTTCGGCGGCGTTGATCATGCTGACGGCGATGCGGTCCTTCACGCTCCAGAGCGGGTTGAACGATTCCATCTTGACCACCACCTCGGCGCCGAGGCCGGCGGTGACGCGATTGAGCCGCACGAGCGGCGTGCGGCCGATCGTCTCGGTAATGTCGGCAAAGATCCTACCCATCGTGAACACTCCTTCGTCGCGCGTGGGGTGGCGTCGCGGCTCAGATGTGGTACATCCGGGCCGATGCCACCTGTTTCTGTTGCGCTGCGCGCGCCAGGTCTTCGATGGTCGTTTCGTCGAGCACGCGCATCGCCGCCTCGTGCATCCGTTCCCACAGCTCGTGGGTCACACAGATATCGTAGCGGTTGCACACCTCGGGACCACTCGTACAGGGGGCAAAGTCGTCCAAGCCCTCCAGCACCTCATAGATCTCGCGCACCGTGATCTCGCCCGCGGGGCGGGCCAACGTGTACCCTCCACGGGGGCCTCGCGCCGAACGCACCAACCCAGCCACCTGGAGCGCCGAGAAGAGGTGCTCGAGGTATTTCTGGGAGACCTCCTGGCTCCTGGCGATCTCTTTGAGGCTCGTCATCTCGTGCTGCGGGCGCAAGGCGAGCTCGAGTAGGGCGCGCGTTCCGTAGCGAACTTTGGTTCCTAGTCTCATTGCCTTCACCTAATACATACTATGCCTATGGGAATGTAGCACGAGGGCGCGGTGGGTGTCAAGGCCATGCGGGGCGTGAGGGGCCTTCTCACGCCCCGCATGGCCGTCGGAGGGCGCATGCGCGCTTGCGGTGGCGCTCGAGGCGGGCGGATCGGCCTACATGGATATCGGTTTACATGAGTTTTATCCGCTCCATTGGCGCACGCGTTGACAGGGCCCCCCATCCATGTTACCATGACAATAAGCGGCAGGGTTCACGGTACTTCTCGAGCGATGAACGGCCGTGGCCGCCCCCCTCGCTCGAGTGCTTCTACGCTCGCCCCAATGATCTCGTGCCGCTCTCACCACGGGGAAAGGAGCTAGAGATGCAAATCATCGTTACCACCAAGAACGTCGAGCTCTCTGACTGGCTCAGGTCGTACGTCGAACGCAAGGTGGGCAAGCTCGATCGTTATCTTCCGACGATTGATGAGGCGAGAGTCGAGCTATCGGTGCACAAGACGCGGAGCATTGGTGACAGCCAGGTGGTGCAGTTGACCTTGCGCGCCAATGGCGCGATCCTGCGCTCGGAGGAGCGCTCGGCGGACATGCAGGCCTCCATTGACGCGGTGATGGACAAGATTACCCGGCAGATCGAGCGCTACAAGGGCAAGACCTACCGTTCACAGAGCCGTGTGGCGTCCGCGCAGGCGGAGGCACTGGCTGAGGAAGAAGAGGCAGCTGAGGTCGAGGCAGAGGCCGTGGTGGTGCGTACCAAGCGGTTTCGCACGCGACCGATGACCACGGAGGAGGCAATCGAGCAGATGGAACTGCTCGGTCATGACTTTTTCGCCTTCTTTGACGCCACTGACAACAGTCTTAGCGTGGTGTACCGCCGCCGCGATGGCGGGTATGGCTTGCTGCAGCCGGAACTAGCCTGATCCGCACCCGCGCCAGGGGTGTGTGCGAGGGGCAGGGATCTCCCTGCCCCTCGTTGCTATGCGTCGCGCGGCGGGCGGCGCCACAGGCGTCCGAGCTTGATGGTCGTCACGAGGCCATAGTAGTAGGCCGTCCACAGGCACAGTACGAGGCCGGGGAAACCATCGCGCACGCCGCGGAGTGTGACATAACGACGCCAGAACTCGCGCAGGGGCTGGGTGAGGTACGTCCAGGGCTTGGGGCGAACGCCGCGCTCGTAGAGGAGCCTGGCATCGAGATCGGTGTAGTGGCGCTGCTTGGCGATGTACTGCGCCAGGGTGCGATAGTTCTCGTGGAGCAGGGGCTCGCAGAGATAGCCCGCGGAGCCGTCGAGGAGGGCGACCTCATGGACGGGGCGGGCGGGGTCAAAGCGAGCACAGCCGACGCGCAGCAACCGGAGCTGATGGTCGGGGTACCAGCCTCCGTGGCGGATCTCGCGTCCCCAGATCCAATTGCGCCGGGGCACCCACCACCCCACGTGGGCATCATCGGTCACCGCGCGACGAATCTCCTCGGCCAACTCGGGTGTGGCGCGCTCGTCGGTGTCGATGTAGAATAGCCACTCCCCCCTGGCGTGGCGCAGCCCGACGTCGCGCTGCTCGGCAAAGTTGCGAAAGGGGTGGGGTACCACGCGGGCCCCCATGGTGCGGGCGATCGCTGCGGTGCGGTCGGTGCTGCGCGTGTCGAGGATGACGAGGCGCTCATCGGCCCAGGCGACGCTCTCCAGGCAGGAGGCGATGTCGTCCTCGTTGTCGCGAGCCAGCAGGGCGGCGGTGATGGTCGGAGCGCTCATAGGGCCCTCACAGCGTGATAGGTGGCGATGCGGCGCTCCGCTTCGGCGGCGGTCAGCGCACCACGGCGCAGCGCACGGCGGACGCGGCGCTCCTCGGCGGCCATGCCGGCCGCCACGATGCGGCGCAGTGCCCAGCGGTAGGCACGGGAGTAGTGCTTCTCGGCGAGGCGGTAGCGGCTCTGCCACAGTGCTAGGAACATGGCCTCACGGAACTGGTTGCTGCTCTGACCGACGAGGTGCACGACGCGCGCCTGCGGCACGCAATAGATCTCCCAGCCCGCCTTTTTGGCCCGTAGGCACCAGTCGATCTCTTCGCAGTACATAAAGTAGCCCTCATCCAATGGGCCGATCTCGGCGAACGTCTCCCAGCGCATCATCAGCGCTGCACCGAGGGGATGATCGATGGGAAACGGCGCCCCCGCCGCATAGCGTGAGGGGGGGTAGCGGCCGTTGAGCCACGAATCGGCGAGGCGGTTGTGGAGCGGCCAAAAGTCGAACAGCGCCATCCACAGCGTCGGGAACGAAAAGGCGCCGTGCTGGAAGGAGCCATCCCCATAGAGGAGTTGTGCTCCCGCCACACCGGCTCGCGGCGTGGCGTCGAGGAAGGACACCAGGTGCCCCAGAGCCTCCGGGTGGGCGACGGTGTCCGAGTTGAGCAGTAGGATGTACCGGGGCGGGCGCTCCATGGCGGCCATGGCGCGGAGGGCGATATTGTTGCCGCCGGCAAAGCCGCGGTTGGTGTCACTGGCGATCAGCGTCGCCTGGGGGAAGCGACGGCGCACCGCCTCGGCGCTGCCGTCGGAGGAGGCGTTATCGACCACCCAGATGTGGGCCTCGAGGCGCGAGGCCTCGATGGAGGCGTATGCCGCCGCGAGCGCGTGGCACGTGAGCTCGCGCGTGTTATAGCTGACGACGATGATGCCCAGGTCCATCGTGGGCTCAGAAGCCGATGGAGACCTGCACCGGGTCGACGCGGTCCTGCACGATGACCACGTGCTCGTGGAGCAGTCCGACCCAGAAGTAGGGCTCGGTGGTGTAGGTCTTTTCCACGATGCGCACGCTGCCACTCACGGTGACCGTCTGCCCCGGCATCAGGTACTTCTGCGGGCCGATCTCGGTGTCGATAGTGGTCAGCTCGTCATCCGTGCCGAGCTGCCAGCGGTAGGGGTAGGAGCGGCCCGCGCTGTTGCCCTCAAAGTCCAGGCCGATGCGGAAGAGGCCGGGCTCTTCGAACTCGCCCAGCGTGTTATAGTTCTCGAGGCTCGAGTACTCGGTGCCTGGCTCGGGCCCCTTGGTGCGTACGGGCACCGTGCCCTCGTTCTTGACGGTGCACGTAAAGGTCAACGTCTCTCCCAGGGGCACGACACTGGGGGCAATCTCGGCGGCGCGGTTGACGATCGAGACCCGCGGCACCCCACCCCCCTCGATGGTGAGCGTCCCCGTGACCCACTCGCGATTGCCGACGGCATCCTCCGCCTCGACGACGACGGTATAGTCGCCATCCGCGGGTGGGGTGGCGCCCAGGTCGATCCCGCCGTCATAGTCGTGCTCGTGCGCGCCGGGTGCTCCCATCTCGCGGATCTTGTCCTCGGCCACAGGATACTTGGCGCCCTCGGCGTCCAGCAAATAGACCTCGACGCGGGTGGCCTCCTTGCTGAGGTTATAGCCGATGGTGACGCGGTCGGTGATACCATCGCGGTTGGGGGTAAACACCTTGGGCCAGATGCTGAGCCCCTCGATACGCAGGGGCTGCTTGTCGCCGTCGATCAGCGTGATGGTCGATTCGACGCGCTCCGCGCGGCCGCGCTCGTCGGTGGCCTCGATGACGGCGGTATAGACGCCGTCCGGGAGGAGGCGATCGGCAATCACACCGCCAAAGTAGGCCGTACGTTCTCCCTTGGAGCGGCGCTTGTTCACCCGAAAGTCATGGCGTTCGCCCTCGGCATCAAGGAAGTAGATGCTGACGTTGGCCTGGCGCGTGATGGTGTACTTGATCTCGGCGATATCCTCATGGCCGTCGGCGTTCGGCGAGATGGTCGCCGGGCGGATCGCCATCCCCTCAAGCAGGGGCCGCGGTCCACAGCCCGCAGCGACGGCGCTGACGAGAGTGAGGAGGATGAGCAACGAGGCGAGGCGCTTGGTCACGAGCGTTGGGTACCTCCTGGGGGGGCAAACCTGACCTCGATGGAGTTGGTGCGGGGGAGTGTAGCCGAGGGGTGGGGGTTCGTCAAATGGTCTTGGAGCGGTGTGCTGAGTGCTGTACAATGTGCCGTATACCGACTCACTAGGAGCCCGCATCATGGACTATGAGGCCGCGCTGCGCGCCATCTTCCGCCGCACGGATTTCGAGCGCCAACCCCAACCCCCGTACGCCGAACGCTCCTACCGGTTGGCGCGCATGGAAGAGCTGTTGGCGCAGCTCGGCAACCCCCAGCGCTCCTTTGCCGCCGTGCACGTGGCCGGCACCAAGGGCAAGGGCTCGGTGACCGCCATGACCGAGGCGATTCTGCGGGCGGCGGGGTATCGCACGGGGATGTACACCTCCCCGCACCTCCATACCTTTCGCGAGCGGATCCAGGCGCAGGGGCGGCTCATCCCAGAGGCCGACGTGGCGCGGCTGGTGGAGCGCATGGCACCCATCCTGGACGCGCGCCCCGAGGTCACCGTGTTCGAGACGATCACGGCGCTGGCCATGTGCTACTTTGCCGAGATCGGCGTCCAGGTGGGGGTGTTCGAGGTCGGTATGGGCGGGCGCTTGGACGCCACCAACGTGTTGCACCCACTGGTATCGGTCATCACCTCCATCAGTCTCGATCACGTCAAGGTGCTGGGCGAGACGGTGACGGCCATCGCGGGGGAAAAAGCGGGCATCATCAAGCAGGGCGTGCCCGTGGTCACGGCGCCGCAGACCCCGGAGGCGCTGGCGGTGGTGCGCCAGATCGCCGCCGAGCGCGATGCACGCCTGGTGGAGGTGGGGCGCGATTGGCGCTGGCGCGTGCGTGCGGTGAGCGCGGATGGGCAACGGCTGGACGTCTTTCGGCCGGGCAGTGAGGAGGCGCCCGAGTACGCCGACCTGCACATCCCGCTGCTGGGGATGCATCAACAGGAGAACGCTTGCGTCGCTGTGGCCGCCATCGAGGCCCTCAAGGTAGGCGGCACGGAGGTGTCGGCGGACGCCGTGCACCGCGGGCTGGAGGCGGTGTGGTGGCCCGGGCGGCTCGAGGTGCTCGGACGGCGCCCCTGGGTGGTGGTGGATGGCGCCCACAACGTTTATTCGCTGGAGCGCCTGCTGGGCGCCCTCGGCGCGCTCGATGGGTTCCGACGGCTCATCGTGATCGTGGGGATCGGCGTGACGCACAGCCCGCGTGACCTCCTGGCCACCCTGTTGCCCGCCGCTGACACCGTGTACGCGACGCGCTCGCGCCACGCCAAGGCCACGCCGCCCGAGGAGCTCGCCGCCATTTCGCAAGAGCTGGGACGCGGGGCCATCGTCACCCAGACGCCGGCCCAAGCTCTGTCGGCGGCGCTGCGCGAGGCCGGTCCCGACGACCTCGTGTTGGCCACGGGATCGCTGTTCGTCGTGGCCGAGGTGCGCGAGGCGTGGGCCACGCGCCAGGGGCTGCCGCCACCGCCGTCAGACCGGCCGGGGGTGTACTAAGCGGCGCCGTGTGGGAGCGGCGCGCGATCGTTGCCCCTGCTCTACAGCTGAACGAGCCAGGCGTCGATGATGCTCGGCATGGCCATGACGCGGTCCATCGTGCGGGGTGAGAGGGCATCGTCCACCCCCACCACCATGATGCCGCGCCCACCACGCTCCTGACGCCCCACCTGCACGAACGAGATATTGATCCCCTCTTCCCCCAGTAGCGTACCCATCTGCCCGATGACGCCGGGCTGCTCCACGTGCTCGCTCACCAGCAGGATGCCCGTGGCGACCACGTCGATCCAATAGCCGTCGATGCGCACGATGTGGGGCTGATTGCGCAGCATGGTTCCCGCCAGCAGCCGCGTGCGCCCGTTGGCCTGCGCCTCAAGGGTGATGAGCCCCGCCAGGTCCTGTACCTCGGTCGTGCGCACCTCATTGACGACGAGTCCGCGTTCTCGGGCGATGACTGGCGCGTTGATGACGTTCACCGGCTCCTCACTGGCCTCGGAGAGCAGGCCGGCCAGGGCGGAGGCGGTGACCAGGCTCGTGTCGTGGTGCGACACCTCACCGGCAAAGGTAAGATCCACCCGAGCGAGGCTCTCCTGAGCGAACTGCGCATAGAAGCGCCCCATGCGGTAGGCGAGATCGACATACGGGCGGGTGACGGCCATCTCTTCGCTGGAGAGGGCGAGCACGTTCACCGGGTAGCGCGGGGGCCGCCCAGAGACGACGTCCACTACCTGCTGCGCCACGACGACGGCGGCCACATCCTGAGCCTCGGCGGTGGAGGCGCCCAGGTGGGGGGTGAGGATGAGGTTGGGGCATTGCTGCAACGCCGGGTTGATGTGGGGCTCGTTGGGGTAGACGTCGAGGGCAGCGCCAGCGATGCGCCCTGCCGTCAGGGCCTCGACGAGGGCGGCCTCGTCGACGAGCTCGCCGCGGGCGCAGTTGATGAGGCAGGCCGTCGGCTGCATGAGGGCCAGCTCGTGCGCCGCGATGAGGTGGCGCGTACGGTCGGTGGCCGGCGCATGGAGCGAGACATAGTCGGCGCTGGCCAAGAGGTCGTCCAACGGCAGCATCTCGGCATCGAGCTGAGCGGCGCGCTCGGGAGAGACAAAGGGATCGTGGGCGATGATGCGCATGTCGAACGCCCGCGCGCGCTCGGCCACGGCGGCGCCGACGCGCCCCAGACCGACGAGGCCCAACACCTTGTGGCGGAGCTCGTGCCCCACGAGGCGCGCCTTTTCCCATCGGCCGGCGTGCATGCCGGCGTTGGCCCGGCAGATCGGGCGCGCCAGGCACAGCATGAGGGCCATGGTGTGCTCGGCGACGGCGATGGAGTTGCTGTCCGGGGCATTCACCACGACGACGCCGCGGCGCGTCGCCGCCTCGACGTCGATGTTGTCCACCCCTGCGCCGGCGCGCGCCACGATGGTGAGGCGCTCAGCGGCGGCCAGCACCTCGGCGGTGATGCGCGTCGCCGAACGGACGATGAGGGCGTCCGCATCGGCCACCAGCGCGCACAGCTCTGATGGTGAGGGGTGCAGGTGGATGGCGACGTCGCAGCAAGTGCGCAACGCCTCAATCCCGGCCTCTGCCAGGGGTTCGGTGATCAGAACCTTGGGACGCATGGACGTCTCACCTCCGTAATGGCTCCCGTGGCACGCCGCCCGCATCTCGCTCCCCGCGCGAGGAGAGGCCACGGGCCGTGGATTGTGGTCGGCTGTGGCGCTCTCCGCACGCACGGGGGAGCGAATTGCGGGCGACGTCCTAGAGCGCGACCTTGGGCAGCTTGTCCAGGGCCTGGTGGATCATCTCCTCGGGGTAGGCATAGTCCGTCAGCTTGCCCTCGAGGTACAAGTCATAGGCGCTGAGGTCAAAATGGCCGTGCCCCGAGAGCCCAAAGACGATGACGCGTTCCTCGCCGCGCTCCTTGGCCTCGAGCGCCTCATCGATGGCGGCGCGGATGGCGTGCGATGACTCGGGCGCCGGGATAATGCCCTCGGAACGCGCAAAGATCGTGGCGGCCTCAAACACGTCATTCTGCGGGTAGGCCACCGGGGTGATGAACCCCTGGCGGTGAAGCGCCGCCAACAGCGGAGAGACGCCGTGGTAGCGCAGGCCGCCCGCATGGATGCCCGCCGGCACGAACTCGTGCCCCAGGGTATCCATCTTGACCACCGGCGCCATCCGGGCGGTGTCGCCATAGTCAAAGGCATAGATGCCCTTGGTCATGGTGGGGCAGGCGGCGGGCTCGACGGCGACCAGGCGTGTCGTGGCGCCGTCCTGGACGTTCTGCCGGAAGAAGGGCAGCGCCAAGCCCCCAAAGTTGGACCCTCCACCCACGCAGCCGATGACGACATCCGGCGCGACGCCCGCCAGATCGAGCTGCTTGATGGTCTCTTCGCCGATGATCGTCTGGTGCATCAGCACGTGGTTGAGCACACTCCCCAGGGCATAGTTGACCCCTGGATCCTTCATGGCCACCTCGACGGCCTCGCTGATGGCCATGCCCAGGGAGCCGGTGGATTCGGGATCTCGCGCCAGGATGGCGCGACCCGCCTCCGTCTCGTTGCTGGGGCTCGGGGTGACCTCGGCGCCAAAGAGGCGCATGAGGGAGCGGCGATAGGGCTTTTGCTGGTAGCTGACCTTGACCATGTACACCTTGCAGGCCATCTCGAAGAAGCTGCAGGCCATGGCCAGCGCCGAACCCCACTGGCCGGCGCCGGTCTCGGTACTCAACCGCTCGATACCGGCAATCTTGTTATAGTAGGCCTGGGCGACGGCGGTGTTCGGCTTGTGGCTGCCCACGGGGCTGACGCCCTCGTGCTTGTAAAAGATCTTGGCGGGGGTGCCGAGGGCCTTTTCCAGGCGCACCGCACGGATCAGCGGCGTCGGGCGCCACAATCTGAGGATCTCTTGGACCTCGGCGGGGATATCGATGTAGCGCTCGGTACTGACTTCCTGCAGGATGAGCTCCCTCGGAAAGATGAGCTCGAGGTCGGCCGGAGTCACCGGCTGTAGGGTGGCCGGGTGTATGGCCGGTGGCAGCGGGGTGGGCAGGTCGGCCTGCGCGTTGTACCACCGGGTGGGCATATCATTCTGTGTCAGCAAAAAGTGGGTCTGCATCATCTTGTCCTCCTGATTCTGATCTTGGCGGCGTGTGGGGCTCCCCACGCCGAGGCGGACCAAGGCATGACGCTCAGCCTACGCCAGTGGCGGTCGGCGGGGCACCCGATAGGGATCGTGTGGCGGCGCTCCTTTCCCCGTCACCGGGCGGTGTGGTGAGGGACGCACCGTGCCCGCGCTGCCCGCACCTGCAGAGGCCCAACAGCGGCTCGCGGCAACAAAAAAAAGGCTCTCGTCCACAAAGGGACGAGAGCCCTCGCTCCCGCGGTACCACCCTCATTAGCCTGGCCCCAGAAACAAAAACGCCCCGCCGTGACGGCGGGGAGATGGGTGGAGCCAGCCTCACTCTTGCAGGTATGGGACACCTGAGCACGACCTGAGGCGTCCGATACCCTCAGCCCTGATAACGGTGGCGACTCCGTCGTACCCTAGTGGGCGCCGGATCAGGCGCCGTTCGGTTACGCAACTCCCAGGCCCATTCGCTGCCTGCGCTGGTACCGGGCTCTCACCTTACCCCGGCTCTCTGGACCCCGCTTCGGCAGGTACTCTTCCTGATCACAGTCTTTGAGCGCAGTATAGCACAGGCCTGGCGGCGTGTCAATGCTCTGGCGCGATGTATTCCGGCGCCACCCTACAGGGGCCACAGCTCCCCTACGCCGGGATGACGGCGACCGTCACGGCGACCCGCTGGCAGGGAGGGATGCGCCGCGGTCAGCCGGTGTGGGGCGCGATCTGCTCGATGATCTTGGGGGCGGGCATGTAGCCGACGAGGCGTTCCTTTACCTCTCCGCCGACAAAGAGGAGCATCGTCGGGATGCTGGTCACGGCATAGCGCACGGCCACATCCGGATTGGCCTGGACGTCGAGCTTGACGATGCAGAACTTGTCGCCATGCTCATCCGCCAGCGCTTCCAGGATGGGCGACATCATGCGGCAGGGACCGCACCATTCGGCCCAAAAGTCCACGAGGGTCGGTCGCTCCGCCTGGAGCACCTGCGCCTCAAAGCTGGCATCGTCTATTTCGGGAAGCGGCGCCATGACACCTCCGATTTCGAGTGCACCGAGTGATTCACTCCTCGATGACGGGCTGACTCTCCGAGACGGGACCGGCGAACTTGACAAAGAACTCGATGATGCGCTGGAGCTGCTTCTGGCTGGGGCGGCCGCTGGGATCCGCCAAGCACTGCTGCATGTGGTGCATAAGGATCACCATGCTCGTCCGATCCAAAGCGGCCCGCGCGGCCAGGAGCTGGGTGACGATCGCTTCACAATCGCGCTCATCCACGACCATTCGCTGGATGCCGCGTATCTGCCCCTCTACCCTGCGCAGTCTGGCCAGGAGCTCGTCTTTGTCTGCCAGTTGCTGTTCGTTCACGGTTACCACCTTGTGCGCACTAGGACGTACCGAGTATAGCACGGTGGATGGTCCCGTCAAGGGCATCGTCGCCAACGGGTGTGTTCAGCATGCCCGACGTTCCGCCGGGTGAGGCGCTGACCGAGTCGCGATCCACATCCCGGGTCGCTGCGCTAACCGCGCGCTAAGGGCTCAGGGATACGGGGCCCGAGCTTGCCAAGCCCGCCTCCGCGGCGGGAAAGCCCACGCAGGTGGCCTTGGCCCCCTGAGCGCTGAGCTTCAACCCGCGGCGGACACTCGGTGGCGCGACGCTCTCGCGGAACCCTACCCGACCTGCGCAACGCCGTGTGCGGGAGCCTGCAATCAGCGGATGGTGATGGACCCCACGCCGCCGTCGATGTCGATCTCCACGTCGGCGCTGGCGCTGGCATAGCCGGGCGTCACATAGTCGGCCCCCTGGCGACGGAAGCGCGGGGACACGTCGACGGCCCCGAGCCCCTCGCTGATGCGCACGCGTGCCTCGATGGCAGCGGGAATATCGAGGCGCAGGGCGCCGACGCCGCCATCCACCGAGACGACATAGCCACCGCGCTCGGGGAGTGCCATCCGCACCTCGCCAACCCCGGCGTTCACCGTGAGTCGGCGGATATCCAAGCGCTCCAACGCCAGGTGCGCGCTGCTCACCCCTGTGCTGACATCGAGCTGCGTCTCGATCTCGGGGTTCAGCAGCAGCCGCCACTCATTCTCGATGCTGCGGCCCAGCGGTGACCAGCTCGAGCGCTTGCTGGTGGTGCCGAGCCGCACGCGCGCCGTGTCACCGTCCACCTGAACGTCGTGGGTGAGGCGCACCCGGCTCTGGTCATAGTGCGCCGCGAGCTCGAACACCTGGTCCGAGCCCTCGAGGGCGGCCACCTCCAGGGCGCCGATGCCCAGATCGGCGCGTACGATGGCGGTGGCGATGCCCTGGGCGGGATAGGCGACGGTCTCCTCCACCACGTGCGGGCGCGTCGCGGCAGGGCTCAGCATGACCACGCCCGCGACGATCGCCCCTACCACGAGCAGCGAGATGAGGCCGCCCCACGCTGTGCGACTAAAGATGATCTGGAGGCCCGCCAGCACCAGCAGGAGGGGCCACAGCCGCCAGACATCGCCCCAGTTCAGCGACCAGAGGCCCAGGCTGTCGAGGAGGAGCGCCACTCCGAGGAGGATGAGGAGCAGCGGCCCGACGATGCCGCGGCTGCCGCGGGCAGCCCGGCCAGCGCCGCGGCGGGTGTAGTCTACGTCGTCGTCGTGACGAAAGGTGCCTTCCATGCCTAGTGCCGATCCTTTATCGTGTTGAGCAGAATGACGAGGCCGACGCCGATGAGGACGAGGGGCCAGAGCCGGGCGAGGCTGACCCACCAGAGCAACCCAAAGTTGCTCATCAGGATGAGCAGCCCTAGGCCGATGAGGATGGCGCCGCCGATGATGGCGCGCTGCTCCGCGTGATCGGCACCGCCGACCTGGCGTTGCGCACGATGCGACTGGAAGGCGCTACGCGCCTCCTGCCCAAAGGCGCGGGCCCGGGCGCCAATCTCGTTCACGTTGTGGCGGATCATCTCGTCCTGCTGCGCTTGCACAGCGTCGGACGAGGGTACGACGATCCACAGGACGAGATAGACGAACAGCCCGATGCCGTTCACCATCGCCAGAACGACGAACAGAATGCGTAGGATGAGCGGGTCGATGCGCAGGTACGCGCCGAGCCCACCACACACTCCTGCAATGACACGATCGGTCTCGCTGCGATACAAGCGTTCCATGGAGCGACTCCCTCCGCCCTCGCGGTGCGTGTTTTCGGCTGGATTCACCCTCTATACGCACGCGCCCGCCGGGAGTTTCAGGGAGCCTAGCGGCGACCGAACTCTTTTTCCAGCTGCGCCTGGCTCAGGTGGATCATCGTCGGGCGGCCGTGGGGGCAGGTGTGGGGCAAGACGGCACGCTCGAGCTGCCGAACCAGATCGCGCTGCTCCTCGATGGACAGCGTCCTGCCGGCGCGCACGGCGGTGTGGCACGAGAGGGTGATGAGGATCTGGTCCTCCCAGGAGAACGCCTCGCCGCCCTGGGCGGCGGCATCGAGGAGCTCCATGACCGCAGCGATGATGTCTCCATCGGCCAGGCCGGCGGGCACGCGTTTGACGAGATAGGTGTTGCCGCCAAAGGGCTCTATCGCCACGCCGAACGTGGCCAGCGTCGCCGTGTGGGCCTCCAGCAGCGTCGCTTGCTGGGGGCTTAGCTCGATAGGCAGGGGATCGAGGAGCTCTTGCGTGGCGATGCCCATGCGCTCGCGTTGGGCCCGCAGCTCCTCGTAGCGGATGCGCTCGTGGGCGGCGTGCTGATCGATGAGGTACATGCCGCCGGGGCCCTCGGCAATGATATAGGTCTGGGCGACTTGGCCGAGCACCCGCAGCATGGGCAGGCGCTCGGGCGGCGTCTCGGGGACCACAAAGGGCCCCGTGTCGCTGGGGCGATCCCCCGGCCGGTACATGTCCATGGCCAGGTGGGATTGCTCGGGCGCGGGGCGTTGCAGGTGGGCCAATGCCTCCCGTCGCTGCCACGTGCCGCCGCCGGAGGCCGGGCCGCCGTACTCCGGCGGCGACACGGGGATGGGGTGGTGCGCCATGAGAGTGCTGCGGACCGTGCGTTGCACGGCGGCAAAGACATCGCGGGCATGGCGAAAGCGCACCTCGCGCTTGGTGGGGTGAATGTTGACGTCCACGTCTTCCGGTGGCAGCTCGATGTGCAGGATCACGAGGGGGAAGCGGCCGTTGGGCAGCAGGGTACGGTAGGCGTCCGAGGCTGCCACGTTCAGCGAGGTGTTCTGCACCCAGCGGCGATTCACAAAGAGGACGATGTCCTGACGATTCGGGCGGTGCACGGACGGCGCGCCGATGATGCCCGAGACGCGAATGCCGCCGGGCGACTCGCTCGGGGGCACGATGAGCGTCTGCTCGGCCACATCGAGGCCATAGATGGCAATGATGGCGTCCAGCAGGGCGCCGGTGCCCGTGGTGCGCAGCACGAGGCGGCCGTTGTTCTGCAGGGTGATGCGCCGATCGGCGTAGGCCAAGGCGTAGCTGCTGGCCAGGCGCGCGATGTGGCCGGCCTCGGTGGCATCGGAGCGCAGGAACTTGAGCCTCGCCGGGGTATTGAAGAACAGGTTCTCCACCAGGACGGTGGTGCCGACGGGGCGCCCGAGCGCCTCGCGGTCGATGATCTGCCCGCCCTCGACACGTACCAGTGATCCCGCCTCCTCATCGGCGGGGCGCGTGGTGAGGGTGAGGCGCGAGACGGCGGCCATGCTCGCCAGCGCCTCACCGCGAAAGCCCAGCGTCTGGACGCGGTAGAGGTCGTCGGCCGAGGAGAGCTTGCTGGTGGCATGCCGTGAGAAGGCCAGCTCGACCTCGGCGGCTGGGATCCCGCAGCCGTTGTCGCTCACGCGAATGAGGCGTCGTCCCCCCTGGACGACCTCTATGCGGATGTCATCGGCGCCGGCATCGAGGGCGTTCTCCACGAGCTCCTTGGCCACCGATACGGGGCGCTCGATCACTTCGCCGGCGGCGATCTTGTCGGCCACCTCCGGCGGCAAGAGGCGAATGGGCATGCGGTTCCGTGCCTTCCGTGTACGTTTCGTAGGCCTGATTGTACCACGTCAGGCACGTGAGCGGTAGGCGGGGCCAACGTGCTGACCGGCTGGTTGACCGATGCGGCGGGGCGGTGCTATCATCGGGCATCATGCACGTCGCGTCGCGGAGGAGGATCCGATATGAGCGAACAGCCGCTGGTTCACACCACGGTCGATGCGCGCATCGCCGTGCTGACCATCGATCATCCCCCGGCGAACGCCCTGAGCCTGGCGGTGCTGGAGGCGCTACAAGGCGCCTTGTCCGCCGCGCTGGCCAATCCCGAGGTGAAGGTGATCATCCTCACGGGCGCGGGGAGGTTCTTTAGTGCCGGCGCGGACATCCGCGAGCTCGCCGAGCTCGGTGACTGTCACAGCGCGCGGACCTTTGCCGACAGGGGGCAGGCGCTGTGCAACGCCATCGCCGATGCCGAAAAGCCGGTGATCGCGGCGATCAATGGGCGGCTGGTGTTGGGCGGCGGCAGCGAGCTGGCCATGGCGTGCCACATCCGCCTGGCCGAAGAGACGACCGAGCTGGGTAGCCCTGAGATTCTCATCGGCGTGTCGGCAGGCTGGGGAGCGACGCAGCGCTTGCCGCGCCTCGTGGGGCAGGGGCGGGCGCTGGAGATGCTGCTCACGGGGGCGCGCATCTCGGCGCGCCAGGCGGAGGCGTGGGGCCTGGTGAATCGCGTCGTGCCCGATGGCACCGTGCTGCAGGAGGCGTTGACGCTGGCTGGTCGGATGGCCGCGCTGAGCGGGCCGGTGATGGCCGCGATGCTGCGCGCCGTGCGCGTGGGCGAGCGTCAGGGGGCAGAGGCCGGGCTCAAGGCGGAAGCGGAGAGCTTTGGGCTGCTGTGTGAGAACGAGGATTGGCGCGAGGGGACGCGAGCCTTTCTTGAGAAGCGACAGCCCGTGTTCCAGGATCGCTGAGGGGGCTCGGTGGACCAGCCGGTAGCGGGCCACGAGCCCGCGGTGATCGCGCGGAGCGATAGCTCCCCGCAGCGCCTGCCCTGGGGTGCTCTCGCCGGGGGTATTCTGGCCCTCTCGACGGCATCGGTGCTGATCCGCCTGGCGAGCGCTCCACCGTTGGTGGTGGGGGCCTGGCGCCTGGGATTGGCGACTCTGATCCTCACCCCATGGTCGCTGCCGCGTTTCTGGCGGGCGGCGTCATCGTTGGGGCGCGGCGACACCCTGCGCCTGGTGCTGTCAGGGCTTGCCCTGGCGACGCACTTTGCGGCCTGGAACGCCTCCCTGATGTATACCTCGGTGGCGAGCTCGGTGGTGCTGGTGACGGCGACGCCCATCTGGGTGGGGCTGGCGTCCCACTTTTTCCTCGGGGAGCGCGTCTCTCGGCGGCGTTGGGCGGCCATCGGCGTGGCCGTGGCCGGCGGTGTGATCATTGGCTATGGCGACCTGCAGCTGTCGGGCAGGGCGCTGCTGGGCGACGCCCTCGCCCTCCTCGGGGCGCTCGCCATGGCGACGTATCTCCTGTTGGGGCAGCGCCTGCGCCGCCGGCTGTCCACATCGGCGTACGTCTGGCCATGCTACGGCGTGGCGGCGATGGCGCTCGTGGCGGGGTGCCTGATTGCGCGGCAACCGCTTTTGGGGTATGATCGGCAGACCATGGTGGTGCTGGCGCTCCTGGCGCTGGTGCCGCAGGTGTTCGGCCACTCTGTCTTTAATTGGGCGCTGGCGCGCGTCTCCCCGCTGGTGGTGACTCTGGCCATCCTCGGAGAGCCGATCGGTGCCAGCGCTCTGGCGTTCCTAGTGCTCAACGAGGCGCCCCCGCCAACGCTGTGGCTGGGGGCACCGCTCCTGCTCGCCGGGCTCGCGCTCGTCTCGAGCGAGGGAGCTACTCCGGCAGCGCCGCCGGCTCGTCCAACGTCCTAGCTCACACCGATAAGGAGTACCTGCTCATGACGACGAACTGGCAGGCCCAGTACGCGCGGCGCTTGGAGTGGATGACCACGTCCGTGATCCGCGAGATCCTCAAAGTCGCCCAGTCGCCCGATACCATCTCAATGGCGGGGGGCTGGCCCGACGCGGGGGTCTTTCCCATCGACCAGTTGGATGCGGTGGCCCACCACGTGCTCACCGAGGCCCCGCAGGACTCGCTGCAGTACGGCCTCACCGATGGCTTTCCGCCGCTCCGCGTGCAGCTCGCGGAGATGATGTGCGAGGCAGGCATCCCGGCGTCCATGGACAACATTGCCATTAGCAGCGGCTCGCAACAGGCGCTGGACCTTGTGGGACGCCTCTTTCTCGACGAGGGCGACACGGTGCTCGTCGAGAGCCCGACGTTTCTCGGGGCGCTGCAGTCGTTCATGGCGTATGGCCCCCGGTTGGTAGGGGTACCCGTCGATGACGAGGGCCTGTGCGTCGACGAATTTGAGCGCTTGGTGCAGGAGACGAAACCCAAGTTCGCGTACCTGCTGCCCACGTTCCACAACCCTGCCGGCGTCACCATGTCCTTAGAGCGCCGTCGCCGGGTGGTCGAGATCGCTGACCACTATGGCGTGCCCATCGTAGAGGACGACCCCTACGGGCAGTTGCGCTATGAGGGGGAGCCCCTCCCGTCGCTGGCTGCTCTGGACGCCGAACGCTTTCCCGAGAACGCCGTCGCCGGGGCCTACGTCAAGGGCAACGTCATCTATCTCGGTTCCTTCTCCAAGACACTGGCGCCTGGGCTGCGCGTCTCCTGGGCGGTGTGCCCGGGGGACCTGGCCCAGCAGTTCGTGATGGCCAAGCAGGGCGCCGACCTGCACACCAGCGCCCTGGGGCAGGCGATGGCCAGCGAGTTCATCCGGCGGGGCTGGTTGCCGGCGCAGGTGCAGCGTATCCGCGATACCTATCGGGTGCGCCGCGATGCCATGCTGGAGGCCATCGCGGAGCACTTTCCCGAGGGAGTGCGCCACACGCACCCCGCGGGCGGCCTCTTCCTCTGGGTCGTCCTTCCCGAAGGGATGGATGCCGTGGCGCTGCTCAAGGACGCCGCCGCGCGCAAGGTGGCCTTTGTGCCCGGTGGTCCCTTTTACGTGGATGGTGGTGGCGCAAATACCCTGCGCCTCTCCTTCGCCTGCATGCCGCCGGAGACGATCCGCGAGGGGATCCGTCGCCTCGCGGAGGTCATCAAGGTGCACATGGCGTAGCGAGGGTTGGGGCACAGGGCTCGGTAGCTTTGACCGCGACCTGCGGTGGATGTACAATCGGACTCAGGTCCTGATTCGGCGATGAGGTGTTCGTATGCCCCTATACGAGTACAACTGCCCACACTGCGACGTCACCTTTGAGCTGCTGCGCCCCTTTTCGCGCGCTGATGATGCCGCACCCTGCCCCGAATGCCAGGGAATCGACACCCGGCGCAAGGTGTCGACGTTCGCCAGCTTTAGCAAGGGGAGCGACGGCACGACGACGCGGGTCGGTGGTGGCGGCTGCGCCGGTTGCGCGTCCGGCGGGTGCGCCACCTGCAACCACCACCACTAGGTACGGTTCGGCCGTCGCGGTGCGGCGCCTCGGTGGTGGTTGGCAAAGGGCCACAGCGTCGTTCCGAGCGGGGCGAGAAACCTTGGCGATGGCGTCAAGGCCCCTCCCTCGCTGACGCTCGGGGCGACACCGTTTCACCAGCGGGTGGGTTTTCCAAACACCCCCTGGGTGCCGCGCGAGTGCGTACCCGCCCCCTGCGCGGCGGGACGGGCGAGCGCCCGTAGTTTGTGAGCCCCTGACGGCTGTGGTATCATCCCTCTATGACTGTGATACGTCCCGAGGCTACGCCTCGCCCGACCAACGACGCCGTTTCATACACGCTCCTCGCCGAGGATACCGCTACGCGAGCCCGCCTCGGGGTGCTGCACACCCCCCATGGTGACCTGCCGACACCGGTGTTCTGCCCGGTGGGGACGCAGGCCACCGTCAAGGCCCTCTCGCCGCGCGACCTGCGCGAGGTCGGCGCGACCATGATTCTGGCGAACACCTACCACCTCTACCTGCGCCCCGGCGCTGAGCGCATCGAGCGCCTTGGGGGACTGCACCAGTTCATGGGGTGGGATGGTCCCATCCTCACGGATAGCGGCGGGTTCCAGGTGTTCAGCCTGAGGGACCTGCGGCGGGTGGATGATGACGGCGTCACGTTCCGCTCGCACATCGATGGCTCGGAGCACCGCTTTACGCCCGAAAAGGTGGCGGCGATTCAGGAGCAGTTGGGCTCGGACATCGCCATGGTGTTGGACGAGTGCACCGTGCCCGACGACTATGCCTACAACGTGGAGGCGCTGCGCCGCACGCATCTGTGGGCTGCGCGCAGCCTCGAGGCGCACCGACGGCGTGACCAGGCGCTATTTGGCATCGTGCAGGGGGGCGTTTTTGCCGATCTGCGGGCGGAGAGCGCCCGCACCCTGACGGCTTTGGGCTTTCCGGGCTACGCCATCGGCGGGCTGAGTGTGGGCGAATCGAAAGAAGAGATGCACGCCATGTTGGACGTCGTCGTCCCGCTGCTTCCGCGAGATCGCCCCCGTTACCTCATGGGGGTGGGGTCGCCGGAGGATCTCGTGGAGGGTGTCGCGCGGGGGGTCGACATCTTTGACTGCGTGCTGCCGACGCGCCTGGCACGCAATGGCGCCCTGTTGACGCGCGATGGGCGGCTCAACATCCGTAACGCCGTCTATGCCGAGGATAGACAGCCCATCGAAGATGGGTGCGCCTGCTCTACCTGTCAGACGTTCACCCGAGCATATCTGCGCCATCTGTTCGTTGCCAAAGAGATGCTTGGGTTGCACCTGGGTACGGTACACAACGTGCACTTTATGCTGACTCTGATGAACGATATCCGCCAGGCCATCAAAGAGGGCCGGTACCCTACCTTCCGCGAGGCCTTTCACCAGCGCTACCGCGTGGCCGACGCCAAGGCACGAGAAAGGAATCGCCAGGCCTGGCGCCGGTCTGCCGGCTAGGTCGTGCTTCGAAAACGCATCCGACGTAGAAACGATGTCGCCCAAGCGTACGCGACGGGCCTTGAGGCCCATCGACAAGGTTTCTCGCCCTGCTGAGAACGATGCTGTGGGGCCCGTTTTCCAAACACTACGTAGAACGTGGGAATGGAGGGCCTCGTGAACGTTCTCCAAGCGATGCTGTTAGGCCTCCTGCAGGGGGCCACCGAGTTCCTGCCGGTGAGTAGCTCCGCGCACCTCGTCATCGTTCCGTGGCTGCTGGGGTGGTCAAACCCCGGCTTGGCGTTCGACTCGGTGCTCCACCTCGGCACCCTGCTAGCGGTGCTGCTCTACATGCGCCGGGAGATCGAGATCGTGGTGCGGGGGTGGTGGAGGAGTGTGCGACGGCGCAACCTGGCCCTGCCCGAGGAACGCCTAGGCTGGCTAATCGTGCTGAGCACGATCCCCGGCGCGGTGCTCGGTTACCTGGCGGAGGACTATTTCGAGGCGCTCTTTGGCTCGCCGCGAGCGGTGGCGCTCCTGCTCCTCGTCACCGGGGGGCTGTTGGTTGCCAGCGAGCGCATCGGGCAGCATTCTCGCCCGCTCCAGCAGGCCAGCTGGCGTGATGCTATCTGGATCGGGCTGGCGCAAGCCATGGCCATTGCCCCGGGGTTGTCCCGGTCGGGCACCACGATTGCCGGGGGATTGCTGCGGGGGTTGCAGCGAGAGGATGCCGCGCGCTTTTCGTTCCTGATGGTGATCCCTATCATCGCCGGCGCGGCCGGCCTGCAGATCATCAAGCTGATTCGTGTCGGCATCGAACCGACGCAGCTCCTGAATTTGGGGGCAGGGTTCGTGGTGGCCTTCCTGGCCGGATACGCCGCTATTGGGTTCCTGCTCGGTTTTTTGCGCAAGCGGCCTCTCTATGCCTTTGCCCTGTACTGCTGGGGGTTTGGTCTACTCACGTTGGTCATCACCTTTATCCGCTGAGGAGCGCCGATGAACGGCCTCTCCCATCTCTGGGCGCGTTCCGCCCGATTCCTCGTGCTGGCGACGATCCTCGCCGGCCTGATCGGCGGCGGCTGTCAGGGAGTCTCGGGACCGTTGGTGGGGTTGGGAGAAGAGGCGGCGGAGGTGACCGACGAGCCGGCCCTCGTGCGTGTGGCGGCCTGCTGGGCGTCGCTGCCCTTGGTGTCCGAACTGGTGGCAGAGTATGGCCGGCTGAGCCCACGGACATCGTTCGATGTGGTGCCGGTGGGGTCGGCGGTGGCTCAGGACCTCCTCGCTACGGGGCAGGCGGATGTCGCCGTCGTGGGCGTTGACCCGGCGACGCCCGCGGACGAGGGCGGAGGCCCGGGCGCCGAGGTCCTGGCGCTCGATGCCGTGGCGGTGGTCGTGCACCCCAGCGTGGGGATCCACACGCTGTCGGCGGGGCAGCTGGCGGCGCTCTATGCCGGGGAATACCTGCGCTGGGATGAGCTCGGAGGCGCCGACGAGGCCGTGGAGGTGCTCGTGCACACGCCCGAATCGCTGGGGCGTGCCGTGTTTGAGCGCGTCATCATGGGCGATACCGGCGTCTCGTCGTTCGCTATCATCGTTCCCCACGATCGTGCTGTGATCGAGTATGTGGCCGAGCACCCCGGCGCCATCGGTTACGTCTCGAATGCCTATGTGGACGATCGGGTACGGGTGGTAGCCATCGATGAGCACCGTCCGACGGCGGCCGAGATCCGGTCGGGTCGCTATCCCCTCGGCTATCCCCTGGTATTCCTCACCACCCCCGACGCCCCGCGCGAAGCGCAGCGGTGGATCAACCACGCACGGGGGAATCGGGGGCGACACGTCATCGAGCGGCGCTATAGCCTGCCGGGCTAGGTAGTGTGTGAAAAGAGGGCCACAGCGCCGTTCTGAGCGTGGCAAGAAACCTTGGCGATGGGCGTCGAGGCCCCCCGCGTACGCGCGGGGCGACATCGTTCCTCCGTCGGGTGCATTCTTGAGACACGGCCTAGTATGCCCCCCGGCGATCACCCACCCATGGGTTGGCGCGCCGCTCGTGGCCGATGGTCGTCGCAGGGCCGTGCCCCGGATAGACGACGGTATCATCGGGCAGGGTGAACAGGCGCTCGCGGATGCTGCGCACGAGCTGGGCGCCGCTGCTGCCCGGAAAGTCGGTGCGCCCCACGCCCTCGGCAAAGAGGGCATCCCCAACAAAGACGACCCCCTCCTCCGCCGCATAGTAGGAGACACCCCCAGGAGAGTGCCCCGGCGTGTGCAGCACGCGCAGCGTGTCGGCGCCGATCGTGATGGTGTCGCCATCACGCAAGAGCCGATCGGCCGTAAGGCGCGGTGTGTCGGGTTGGGCCAGGCGAAAGAGGGTCGGTGGCCGGGCCAGCAGCTCCGCCTCGGCTTCGTGGATCGCCACCGGGGCCCCCGTCTGGCGCACGAGGTCAGGTACCGCCATGATATGGTCAAAGTGGTAGTGGGTGAGCAGGATCACCTGCGCCGTCGCGCCCAGCGCATCGAGGGCGTCGAGGATGGCGGCAGCGTCACCACCGGGATCGATGATGGCGGACTCGTGCGAGGCCTCTGAGACCACGAGGTAGCAGTTGGTGCGCAACATGCCCACCTCGAGGGTGCGGACGATCATGGCAACCTCCTGGATGCAGCCGGCTGGTATCCATGGTATGGTTCCTAAGGGGTGGGGTCAAGTTGCGCCGCAGCGGGGATGCTGTATACTCGGGTGTCACACCGCACCCAGTGAGGAGGCCGTTCATGCGCTTTTCGACCCTCTTTGGCCGTACGTTGCGCGAAAACCCCTCGGACGCCGAGCTGGTCAGTCATCAGCTCTCGCTGCGCGCCGGGCTGATCCGCCAGTTGGCGGCGGGGATCTATAGCTATCTGCCGATCGGTTGGCGTGTCCTGCGCAAGATTGAGCAGATCATGCGTGAGGAGATGGACGCCATCGATGGCCAAGAGTTGTTGATGCCGGTGGTGCACCCGGCGGATATCTGGCGCGCTACGGGCAGGTACGACGCGCCGGCGCCCGGCCCGGCATTGGTGCGTTTTAAGGATCGTGGGAACCACGACATGGTGCTGGCCATGACCCATGAGGAAGTGGCCACGGATCTGGCGCGTCAGGAGATCAACTCGTACCGCCAGCTCCCCCAGATGATGTACCAGATTCAGACCAAGTTCCGCGATGAGCCGCGCTCGCGGGGGGGGCTGGTGCGCGTCCGCGAGTTCATCATGAAGGACGCCTACAGCTTTCATGCCGACTTTGAGAGCCTGGACGCCTTTTACCCGAGCATCTATCGGGCGTACGAGAGGATTTTCGCCCGCTGTGGTGTCGAGGCGCTTGCCGTCGAGGCGGATACGGGCATCATGGGCGGGTCGGTATCGCACGAGTTCATGGTCGTGACCGCAGCGGGGGAGGACACTCTGGTGCTCTGCCCGCACTGTCGCTATGCGGCCAACGCGGAAAAGGCCGTGTTTGTCAAGGGCGAAGGGCCCCGTGAGGTGGAGGCTCCCCTGGAAAAGGTCGCCACGCCGGGCACGACCACCATCGAGGCGGTGGCGGCGCTTCTCGGCGTCGAGACGCGGCAGACGTACAAGGCCGTGTTCTACAGCACCTCGGCGGGGGAGGTGATCTTTGCCGTGATCCGCGGTGACCTGGACGTCAACCCCACCAAGTTGGCCAACATGGTGGGCGGCGAAGAGCTGCACCCCTCCACGGACGAAGAGCTGCAGGCCGCCGGTATCGTGGCGGGGTATGCCTCACCCATCGGCCTCTCTGGGGTGCGTGTCATCGCCGATGACTCGATCACTACCGTGAACAACGCGGTGGCGGGCGCCAATGAGGCGGGCTACCACTACCGCAACGTGAACTACCCCCGCGACTTTGCGGTGGAGGCCGTGGGCGACATTGCCCTGGCTCGCGAAGGGGATCGCTGCGTCAACTGTGGTGAGTTGCTGACGCTCTCCCGTGGGATTGAGGTCGGCCACCTCTTCAAGCTGGGTACCACCTACAGCACGGCGGTGGGGGCCGACTTTTTGGACCGCGACGGTGTGGCCCGTCCCGTCGTGATGGGCTCCTATGGTATCGGCACCGGGCGCCTGTTGGCCTGCATCATCGAGCAGCACCACGATGACAAGGGGATCATCTGGCCGACGAGCGTGGCGCCGTTCCAGGTGCACATCGTGTCGTTGGGCAGCAACGATGGGGAGGTATCGGCGGCCGCGGATGCGCTGTATGAGCGGTTGCGGCGCGGCGGCTATGAGGTGCTCTACGATGACCGGGCCGAGAGCGCCGGCGTCAAGTTCAACGACGCCGATCTGATCGGCATTCCCGTCCGTGTGACGGTGAGCCGTCGCACGCTGGCCAACCAGCAGTTCGAGCTCAAGGCACGGTGGGAGGCGGATCGTCGCCTCGTGCCTGCGGATGAGGTGGAAGCGGCGATCGACGCGACGCTCAGGGCGGACCCGGCCATGCCGGCCGAGGCGTGACGCCGGGCGGGCCACGTTATGCGTGGCCCGCCGTCACTTGCCTTTCACCTTGAGACGTGATATACTCTCAGCGAACTGTTGTTTTACGAAAAGTGGGCGCTCCCCACTTTTCTTATTGTGGCGCTCTTGGCTGCATTCAGGAGGTTTCCGGGTTACATGAAGAGTGAGTTCGAGATCGCCATCACTCAGCTCTGTTCAGACCGCAACCTCGCACCCGAGGTCATCCTCGAGGCGATCGAGGCTGCCCTGATTTCGGCATACAAGCGCAACTATGGCGCCAACCAGAATATCGACGTGACGCTCGATCCGCACTCGGGGCAAGCCCGTGTGTTCATCAAGAAGCAGGTCGTGGAAGAGGTCGAGGACGATGGCATCGAGATGACCCTGGATGCGGCCCGCGCGATCCGGCCCGACGCCGAGATCGGCGAGTTTGTGGATATCGAGGTCAAGCCGCGCAACTTTGGCCGCATCGCCGCACAGACGGCCAAGCAGGTCATTATGCAGCGGATCCGTGAGGCGGAGCGCGACTCGGTGTACCTCGAGTACGCCGATCGCTCTGGCGAGATCGTCAACGGCGTCGTTCGCAACATTGACTCGCGGTCGCAGAACGTCACGCTGAGCCTGGGCAAGGCGGAGGCTCTACTGCCTCGCTCCGAGCAGATTCCTGGCGAGCAGTACCGCTTCAACCAGCGTCTGCGGGTCTATGTGGTCGAGGTCGAACGGACCGGCCACGGGCCGCAGATCACGGTGTCGCGTACGCATCGCGGATTGCTGCGGCGCCTGCTGGAGCTCGAGGTCCCCGAGATCTTTAATGGGGCCGTCGAGGTCAAGGCGATTGCGCGGGAGGCGGGGTCGCGGTCCAAGGTGGCCGTGGCTGCCCTTCAGCCCGGCGTCGATCCCGTGGGATCGTGCGTGGGGATGCGCGGCGTGCGTATCCAGAACATTGTCAACGAACTGAGTGGTGAGAAAATCGATGTTGTTCCCTGGGCGGCGGACGTCCAGGAGTTCATCGCCAATGCCCTCAGCCCGGCCAAGGTCGTCTCGGTCTACCTGAACGAGGAAGAAAAGACGGCCAAGGTCGTCGTGCCGGATCGGTCGCTGTCCCTGGCCATTGGCCGTGAGGGGCAGAATGCACGGTTGGCGGCCAAGCTGACGGGCTGGCGGATTGACATCCGCAGCGAGACCGAAGCCGCCGAGGAGGCGGAGCGGCTCGCTGCGGAGGCCCTCGAGGCCGCCCAGCGCGCGGAGGCGCGTGAGGAGGCCCGTCGCGCTGCGGCCGAGCTGTTGGCAGCGGCGGAGGCGGGGCTCGAGGACGAGGATATCGAGCTCGAGGCGGGCGACCTGCCCGTGGACGCGTGGGCGCCGGAGGAGGCGCTCGAGTCTGAGGAGACTCGGCCCGAGGACGAGGCCGTAGAGGCTTCCGAGGCTGAGGACGCTCCGCTCGCGGGCGAGGCGGCGGTGGCAGAGGGCGAAGACGTCGAATATGCCAAAGAGGCCGAGGAGGCGCAGGCCACAGCCCCGGCAGAGGAGGACGAGCCCGAGCTCGCCGCGCCCGAAGGCTGGGAGGCTCCCCCGCCTGTGTTCGAGGAGGAAGACGACGAAGAGGAGGAGCGCCGTCGTTCGCGTGACAAGAAGGGGCGGCAGCGCATCCTCGAGTATGACGAGCGCCTGGGCCGTGTGGTGGCCCGCAAGAAGCGCAAGCCGAGCCGCCGCGGCGCATGGGAAGACGACGAGGATTGGAGCTAACACCGTGGGTCCGGCCGCACAGCCCGCCGCAAGGCCGGGCGTCGGCCGGACCCATGTTCTTGGATAGGGTGTAGGACCATGCCTGCTAAACGCTCGAGGCGTCAACCCCAACGCACCTGCATTGGGTGTCGGCGTGTGCTCACCAAGCGGGAGCTCTATCGGGTTGTGCGTACGACCGATGGGCGTGTGGTGATCGATCCGACGGGCAAAATGCCGGGTCGCGGCTCCTATGTGTGCGATAGCAGACAGTGCTGGCTGGATGCACTGGCCCGCAAGCAGTTTGAGCGTGCGCTCAAGATCGAGCTATCCGCTGAGGACCGAGCCATGATCGAGGCCTACGCGATGGAGCACATGACAGCGGAGCTACCGCCCGACGATCCGGATGCGGCGCGAGAGGCGGCGCGAGAGTAGCGTGAGGCGCTCTGCACGACACGAGCGGAACCAGAGGACCATCGTGTTGACCAGTGGGATGGGAAGCCACACAGACGTAGGATCAGCTATGTTGCCGGGGGGAACTACCATGGTTGCGCTGTGAGTTGGTACCTTTGCAGGTTCCACAGGCCCCAGGGTGTTGGTTGCTCCCCCGAATAGCCCCCTCACGGCTGTCTGGCTACGAACTGGCCCGGTTTCTACACCAAAGCGTATAGGACTGGTAGATAGGCTTCCGAGTCATCGTGGGCGTATCGCGCTCCGGTGGTGCTCGCGTGGCCGTGTCGGCTGTGACGGATCCCCGCCGGCTCATGCCAAGTCTGTACAGAGAGAGGGGCACACTATGAACATACGCAACAACCGTAAGAAGAGCGCGTATCGCGCCAAGGGCGCTTCATCTGGCGCCTTGCAGGCGCGCTCCGGCGGGGGACGCGGGCCCCGATCGGGGGCTCGCCCGAGTGGCAATCGATCGCGAGGCGGTGGCGGGCAGCGGGGATCGCGTCCTGGCGGCGGAAGCACCGCGCCCGCACGGGATCAGCAGCGCGTGGCCCCTGCGCAGCGGCAACCCGAGCCCTCTCGCGCCGCACCCAAGGAACTCGAGCTCCCCGAAGCGATTACCGTGCGTGATCTGGCCGATGCCATGGGGCGCAGCCCGATCGATCTCATCAAGGAACTGATGAACGCGGGCATCATGGCCAACATCAACCAGCTCATCGACTATGATACGGCGGCGATCGTCGCTGAGGATATGGGCTACACCGTCAAAGAGATGGAGGTTCCGGAGCCTGAGGAGCCGGAGGAGGTCGAGACTCCGGCAGTGCGTCGACGCGAGTACACTGCCGAGGAGCAAAAAGAGCTGCGTGAGCGCCCACCGGTGGTGACGGTGCTCGGCCACGTGGACCACGGCAAGACGTCGCTGTTGGACGCCATCCGTGCCACGCACGTGCAGGCACAAGAGGCGGGGGGCATCACCCAGCACATCGGTGCCTACCAGGTGCCGGTTGGAGAGCGGCAGGTCACCTTTTTGGATACGCCCGGCCACGAGGCGTTTACGGCGATGCGGGCCCGAGGCGCCAGCGTGACGGATATTGCCGTGCTCGTCGTCGCGGCGGATGATGGGGTCCAGCCGCAGACGCGCGAGGCGATTGACCACGCTCGCGCGGCGCAGGTGCCCATCATCGTGGCGCTGAACAAGATCGACCTGGCCACCGCCAACCCCGACTTTGTGAAGCAGCAGCTCGCGGATGTCGGCCTGGTGGTCGAGGATTGGGGCGGCGATGTCATCTGTGTGCCCGTCTCGGCCAAGCAAAAGACGGGCATCGACACGCTGCTGGAGATGATCCTGCTGGTGGCAGAGCTGGCCGAACTCAAGGCCAAGCCCAAGGGGCCTGCCCAGGGCGTGGTCATCGAAGGGCGTCTCGACCGCTCGCGCGGGTCCACCGCCACGCTGCTGGTGCAGGACGGCGTGCTGAACACCGGCGATGCGCTGCTGGTGGGCCACACCTATGGCAAGATTCGCGCCATGACGGACTATCAGGGACGGCGGATCCGTCGCGCGGGCCCCTCGACGCCGGTGGTCGTGATTGGCTTGCGGGACGTCCCCGAGGCAGGGGACATCTTTGAGGTGCTGCCGAGCGAGCGCGAGGCGCGCGCTCGCGCCGAGGAGCGTGCCCAGGCTGCGCAGCAGGCCGAGGCGCAGCCCGTGAGCGGGTTGACGCTGGACCAGATCTATGAGCGCGCCCAGGAGGGCGCCGTGCAGTCGCTGAACCTCATCCTCAAAGCGGATGTCCAGGGCAGCCTGGAGCCGATCCGGAACTCGTTGGACAAGCTGGACGTCGGCGACTTGCGGGTCAAGTTTATCCATGAGGGCGTCGGCAACGTCGCCGAGTCGGATGTGATGCTGGCCGTGGCCTCCCAGGCGATTATCCTCGGCTTTAATGTCGGGGTCGAGCCATCGGCTCAACGGCTGGCCGAGGCGGAGCACGTCAGCATCAAGACCTACGAGGTGATCTACCGCCTCATCGAGGATGTGCAACTGGCACTGACGGGCATGCTCGCTCCCGAGTACGTGAACGTGGAGCAGGGCAAGGCCATCGTCCGTGAGGTCTTTAGTATCCCGCGTG
This sequence comes from Chloroflexota bacterium, assembly GCA_012841405.1. GTDB lineage: Bacteria > Chloroflexota > Anaerolineae > UBA1429 > UBA1429 > DUUT01. Next base: position 48,153 of record DUUT01000073.1, on the reverse strand, counting down.
TGGGCAAGGTTGCCGGAGCGCAGGTGACCGAGGGCAAGGCGCTGCGCAACGCGCAGGTGCGCGTGCGGCGCGGCGACCAGATCCTCCACGAGGGACGCGTGAGCTCGCTCAAGCGCTACACCGAGGACGTCCGCGAGGTGTCGACCGGCATGGAGTGCGGTGTGGGGATCGACGGCTTTAACGACGTGCAGCCGGACGACATCCTCGAATTCTATACGCGCGAACAGGTCAAGTAGGTTGTCGCTTTACCGGCGAGGTTCGTGATGAAAAAGCCCTATCGTCGAGAGCGAGCGGGTGTGTTTATCCAACAAGAGCTCACCCTGCTGTTGCGGAATGCCGTGCGCGACCCACGGGTGGCGGATGTTATCATCACCGACGTCGAGCTGACGGCGGATCGGCGTATCGCACGCGTTTACGTGTCCTGTTACGAGGGGGAGGAGGCGCTGCACGAGGGCCTGGCGGGCCTGGAGAGCGCCAAGCCCTTCCTGCGGCAGCGGCTGGGACAGTCGCTGCACTGGCGCTTCACCCCCGAGCTCGAGTTTCGCGTGGACAACTCGTGGCAGCACGGAGAGCGGATCGAGGCGATCCTCAGGGATATCACCGAGAGTGAGCAGACGGATGATGAGCGGGGCGAGGGAGCAGATTCAGACGCTTCTTGAGGGCGCTGAGCGCGTGCTCATCGTCGCCCACATCGAGCCGGATGGCGATGCCATAGGCTCGGCCTTGGGGCTGGCGTGGGCGCTGCGCCGGCGCGGTACGCTCTGCACCGTGGCCTGCGCCGACGAGGTGCCGGCGAGCCTGCGCTTCCTGCCGGGGAGCGAGGAGTTCGTCGCGCGGTGGCGCGTGGACGAGGACGTCATGGTGGTGGTGGACACCAGCGACACGGCGCGTATCGGCGCCATCTATCCGGAGGACGCACGCCACGAGGTGCCGCTGGTGGTGATCGACCACCACACCACCAACCTGCGCTATGGTGATGTGAACTGGGTCGAGGAACGGGCGGCGACGTGTCAGTTGGTGCTCGAGCTCGTCACCACCATGGGAATCCCCCTGGATGACGTCATCGCCACCTGCCTGCTGACGGGGCTGATTACCGATACCCGCGGCTTTCGCACGCGATCGACCGACGCGCATGCGCTGCAGACGGCCGTGACGCTGGTGAACGCGGGCGCATCGCTGGGCGACATCATGGATGCGGTATTCCGCAGCCGGTCATCCACGATGCTGCGCGTTTGGGGGCTCGCCCTGTCGGACGTGCACCTGGAGGATGGCGTCATCTGGGTGAGTGTGTCCCAGGAGGATCTGGAGCGCGTCGGCGCAGCGCCGTCGGCGACGGAAGGCCTCTCTAATCTGCTGAGCACCGTGCGCGACGCCGAGGTGGCCGTCGTGTTCCGCGAGCTGCGCCCCGGCGTTGTCGACGTGAGCCTGCGTTCCGCTCCGCGGGTGGACGTGGCCGCCGTGGCGCTGTCCCTCGGCGGCGGTGGGCATCGGCAGGCGGCGGGGTGCCTCCTGGAGGCCTCCCTGCCAGAGGCGCAGGCGCTGGTGCTGAACGCCCTGCGCCAATCGATGACCGAAAAAACCACAGCCGCGGGGGGGGGAACGCGGAGGGGTGTGGACGACGCGGGCCACTCTGGAGCGTAGCGAACGATGCGCGCCCAGGGCTCACGTTGCATCCGACTGCGTTCTCTGCGTCTTGCGGGCCGGTGGGGCTGCCATCAAGGGCGTAAAGGATGAACGCGGGGATCCTCAACATCGACAAACCCACGGGGCTCACCTCTCATGACGTCGTCGCCCGGGTGCGGCGGCTGGTGCCCAAGGTGCGCGTCGGGCATGCCGGCACGCTGGACCCGATGGCCACCGGTGTGCTGGTGGTGTGCCTTGGCAAGGCCACTCGCTTGATCGAGTACCTGGCCGGCGCCGACAAGCGCTACCAGGCGACGATTCGCTTTGGCGTCACGACGACGACGTGGGACGCCGACGGTGAGGTGGAGGAGCGGCGCCCCATCGACGGGCTCGATCGCGCCCAGATTGAGGCCCAGCTGCCGCGGTTCACCGGCGCGATCGACCAGGTACCGCCGATGTACTCGGCGCTCAAGCGCAAGGGGCAGCCGCTCTATCGGCTGGCGCGGCGCGGGGTCACGGTAGAGCGCGCTGCGCGCCGCGTCGAGGTCTATAGCCTCGTCGTGGAGCGCTGGAGCCCACCCGACCTCACGGTGCGCATCCACTGCTCCAAGGGTACCTATGTGCGGGCGCTCGCTCACGATGTGGGCCAGGCCGTTGGCGTGGGCGCGCATCTGGCGGCGCTGCGGCGCACGGCGGTAGGCGCGTTCACCGTGGAGGACGCCGTTGACCTCGAGTGGCTGCTGGCGCGGCGCGAGACGGGCGCCTGGCGTGAGCGCCTGTACGACGCGCGCGTGGCCGTGCAGCACCTACCCCAGGCAACGGCCGATAGCGCCGCCACCCATCGCCTGACGCACGGCCAACCGGCGTCGCTGTCGGTGGATGGGGAGGGCTCAGAGGCAGCGGTCCTGGATCCGGATGGACAGCTCCTCGCGCTGGTGCGCTATGATCCCGAGAGCGGCCTGTGGAGGCCGCACAAGGTGCTCCAGGGGGCATAGCGCCCTACTCTACAGGGTACGGCAATGCGATGCGCATCCAACACAATCTTGCTGAGCTACCTCCCGCGAACGACACCGTGGTGACCATCGGGACGTTTGATGGCATCCACCGCGGGCACCAACACCTCATCCACCAGGTCGTACAGCGCGCCCGAGCCACGGAGCGGCTCAGCGCGGCGTTGACCTTCTACCCTCACCCGCGGGCCGTCCTAGACCCCGAACGCCCGCCCCGCTATCTCAGCGCGCCCGAAGAGCGCGCTGCGCTGCTCGCGGCCATGGGCGTGGACATCCTCGTGCAGCTCGCTTTTACCCGCGCGCTGGCCGAGACGTCGGCCGCGGAGCTGGTGGATGACCTCGTCCGCGGGCTGCGCATGGCCGAGCTGTGGGTGGGGACCGGCTTTACCATGGGACGAGGGCGCGAGGGGACGACCGATCGCCTGCAGGAGCTGGCCACCGAGGCGGGATTTGCGCTGCGCATCATCGAGCCCCTCCTGGACGATGGGCGGCCGATTAGCAGCACACGCATCCGCAACCTGCTCATGAAGGGAGACGTCCGAGAGGCCGAGCGCCTTCTGGGGCGGCCCTACACCCTCAGCGGTACCGTGGCGACTGGCGCGCAGCGCGGACGGGCCCTGGGCTTTCGCACGGCGAATCTGCCGGTGGACCCTACCCGGGCCGTACCTCGCGATGGCGTCTATGTGGTGCAAGCGGTGCTGGAGGATGGTCGCCATGGCGGCGTTGCCAACATCGGGGTGCGGCCGAGCTTTGATGCCGGAGAGCGCACCCTCGAGGTGCACCTGCTCGACTATGAGGGCGATCTCTACGGCCGTACGATGGAGGTCGCCTTCATCGAGTGGTTGCGCCCGGAGGAGCGTTTCGACAGCCCGGCCGCGTTGGCGGCACAGATTGCCCGCGACGTCGTCGCCGCGCGAACGATCGTCGGGATGACGGAGACCGGCACATAGGGACGCACGAGACGGAGGCTTTATCGGAAAGGCGCCACGGGGAAAGCGTTACCGCAGGGGCGTCACCGGAGGGATGGTCATGGTCAGAAAGCAGGATCTGAAGAGGTTGTCCTCCTTCCTGTGGGAGGTGCCCAAGGGGTGGCGCGGCGACATGCGCGTGCCGGGGCGTATCTATGCCGATGAGCGGATCCTCGAGATGGCCCTGGCCGATCGCTCGCTCGAGCAGTTGGTCAACACTACCACGCTACCCGGGATCGTGGGGCATGCCCTCGCGATGCCTGATGTGCACCAGGGGTATGGGTTCCCCATCGGCGGGGTGGCGGCGACGGCGCTTCCGGATGGCGTCATCTCGCCAGGCGGCGTCGGGTACGATATCAACTGCGGCGTGCGCCTGCTGACCTCGACCATCGAGGCGGAGGCGATCCGGCCCTACATGCAGGAGGTGATGAGCGCGCTGTATGCGGCCGTTCCCACGGGCGTTGGCGCCTCTCGTGGCGCTCACCTGACGGATCGCGAGCTGCGGCGCGTGCTCGAGCAGGGCTCCGAGTGGGCCCTGCGCAGCGGGCAGGCGACATCGCGCGACCTCGAGCATACGGAGGATGGTGGCCGGATGCCGCAGGCGGACGCCGCTGCGGTGAGCGCCCGCGCACAGGATCGGGGGCGCAACCAGCTCGGCAGCCTGGGATCCGGTAACCACTTTCTCGAGGTGGACGAGATCGTCGAGGTGTACGACGAGGCAGTGGCCGGCGCCTGGGGGTTGGTGCCGGGGCGGATCACGGTGTGGATCCACTGCGGGTCGCGCGGGCTTGGCCATCAGGTGTGCAGCGACGCCATACGGCAGATGCAGCGGGCCTCGTCCAAGTATGGCATCACGCTCCCCGATCGCGAGCTCGTCTGCGCGCCGCTCGATTCCCCGGAGGGACGGCAGTATCTCACGGCAATGGCCTGTGCCGCCAACTATGCGTGGGCGAATCGCCAGGTCATCACCCACCTGGTGCGCGAGACGTTTGAGCGCGTCCTGGCGGGCAAGCTCCCGCCGGCCAACCTCGAGGTGCTCTATGACGTGTGCCACAACATTGCCAAGATCGAGGAGCACACGGTGGAGGGGCGCACGATGCGCCTGTGTGTGCACCGCAAGGGCGCCACGCGAGCCTTTGGGCCGGGACGGCCGGAGGTGCCCGCGCCGTGGCGCCGTCTCGGCCAGCCGGTGTTGATCCCGGGCGATATGGGCTCGGGCTCGTACGTCCTCGTGGGCACCGAGCGCGCCATGGAGGAGACGTTCGGGAGCACCTGCCATGGCGCGGGGCGCGTCATGAGCCGCGGCCAAGCCAAGCGCGCGGTGCGCGGGCAGCAGCTGCGCTCCGAGCTGGAGGCGGAGGGCGTCGTCGTGCGTGCCGGCAGCATGGCCGGGCTGGCCGATGAGGCGCCCATGGCGTACAAGGACCTCGAGCAGGTGGTCCAGGTGGTGCACGCCGCGGGCTTGGCCCGCAGGGTGGCGCGGACGCGACCCCTCGGCGTAATCAAGGGATAGACGCAACGGCTCTTGACCCCTCACTGGGCGGCACTATAATGGGGCCGTCAAGGCAGTGTACGGGGGGCGCCATTGCGGTACGGACGCAGAAGAGAGTGAAACCCATGGCCAAGAGACGAGGGCGCCGTTCTTCGGCGGCGCGACGACGGAGCAGCGCGCAGAGGCGCGCGGTGCGAGGGCAGACAGCAGCGCCGGGAGCGGCAGCGCCACCGGAGGCGGCGTCACTCGTGATGCAGCCCGTTCGTGCGGAAGCCCCGGCAGCCGAGCAGCGGTCCACCGGCCAGGAACCCGACTATGCCGGCGAGTACCGCTACGTGCTCGGCGATCTGAAACGCATCGGCGTGCTCGCGGCAGCGATGTTTGCTATTCTGGTGGCCCTGGCGTTGATCATCGGCTGAGGCCGTGATCCGCAGCGCCAGGCATCGGGAGAGGAATGAAAGGGGTGGTACCCGGATGGGTACCACCCCTTTTTGCGTTGGCGCTGTGGCCCTCATGCTGCGGGCGAGGCCTCTTCCGACGGGGCTGTCGGCAGGCGCCGGGCAGCGAGACGCATCGCTGCCCGGGCGGCGAGGGCGCCTAGCAAGCGAGCGGCGAGGGCGCCCCAGATTCCGGCCCCAAAGGCGAACACCACGGCGGCGAACCAATCCAGTGCCCCGCCGAGAAAGAGCGCCTCGCGCTCGCCGACCTGGCGCAGCCGGGCGCGAACGTACGGATTGGCCCGCGCCGCGAGCATCTTGACGACGGGCGCGAGCCAGATGCCCCAGTAGGTGCCAACGAGGGGAATGAGTGCTCCCCGGGCGATGGCGGCTGTGCCCTCGCTAGTGAGGCTATCGATGACGATGGCCAACCAAGGGCGGCCAGGCCCGGCCGTGCCGGTGCGGCGCCGGTGAGAGCCCCACAGCAAGCCGATCCACACAGCGCCGCCCACCACGAGGGTGACGGCCCATGGCAGCGCCGTGGGCCAGTCCACCGGCGTGAGCCCCACGTCACCGGCGGAAAAGGCCGCGGTGAGCACCATGGCGTACGGGTAGCCGACCGAGAGGAGCAGGCCGGCGAATCGAGCGAGGGATTGCCAGTGTGTCCAGTGCCTCAGGCCCACCGAGAGGGGCGTATGGTGGGCGCGCAGCCTGCGCATGGCTTGCCACGCGCCGATGGAAGCCAGCAGATACGCCGCCAGATAGGCGGCTCCGGCAGAAAGGGCCTGGAGTTGGTCTTGCGTGAGGTCCGCGAAGGGCAAGGGGCGCCTCCTGGTCAGCGACTGAGGGTGCCCGCCATTCTACCCTCTCGCCGCGTGCTGTCAACGTCGGAGGCAGCAGAGCATGCGGCGTGCACATCACGACCCGCCACTTGACAGGTGGGGGAGAGGGCGGGTATCGTTGCGCTACGCATCCAAGGAGGGTTGAGCTATGCGCATCGATCTCTCGGGCAAGACGGCGCTCGTGACAGGTGGCGCGGGGGGCATCGGCAAGGCCTCGGCGACGCTGCTCTCCAGAGCGGGCGCGCGCGTGGTCATCGCCGACATCAACCTCCCCGGCGCCGAGGAGGTGGCTGCCGAGCTGCGCAACGCTGCTGCACTGGCCTGTGATCTCGGCGACCCTATGAGCGTGGCGGAGACGTGCGCCACCATCACAGCCGAGTACGGTGGGGTGGACATTCTCTTTAACAACGCCGGTATTATCTCGTACCGCCAGGGCATCGGAGCGGTGACGGCGGAAGAGTGGGACACGGTGATCGATGTCAACCTGCGCGGGCCCTTCCTCCTCTGCCAGGGGCTGATGGAAGGGATGAAGCGTCGTGGGGGAGGTCGCATCATCAACGCTTCCTCGCTCGCGGCTCGCGTTGGCGGCATCGAGGCGGGCATCCACTACGCTGCCTCCAAGGCGGGGCTCCTCGGACTGACGCGCACCCTGGCCAAAGAGGGCGGGCCGTACGGCATCACCGCCAACGCCATCGCCCCGGGCATCATCGCCACGGATCCGGTGCGTAAGCAGATTTCGGGCCATGAAGAGTCGTACACGAGCGGCATCCCCCTGAGGCGGCTGGGGACGCCTGAGGATGTGGCCAACGTGGTGCTGTTCCTCGCCTCAGCGCTCTCGGCATACGTCACAGGGATTGTGGTGGACATCAACGGCGGCTTGTACATGGGGTGAAACCAGTGACCACAGCACACGCATCGACGCGGACCGTACCGTACGAGCAGCTTTGTTCCTTCGTGCAGCGCGTGCTTACCGCCGTGGGGGTGCCGACCGACGACGCGGCGGTGGTGGCGGATTGCCTCACCATGGCGAACCTGTCGGGCGTCGACAGCCACGGCGTGGTGCGCCTGGCCCACTATGTGCGGCGCCTGAATAACGGCACGATCAAGGCGCGGCCCGAGATCACCTTTGAACGGTGCGCCCCCTCGCTGGGGATCGTGGACGGTGGCGATGGCCTCGGACACGTAGTCACCTGGCGGGCCTGCGACGAGGCGATGCGTCTGGCGGAGGAGAGCGGCAGCGGGGCCATCGCCATTCGCAACTCGAGCCATTTTGGCATGGCGGCGTTCTACATCAATCGCCTGGTATCCAACGGCTATATCGGCATGGCGATGACCGATACGGACCCCTTCCTCATCCCCTTCGGAGGACGCACGGCGTTCTTTGGCACCAACCCCATCGCCATCGGCTTTCCGACGGATGGCATTCCCGTCATTCTGGACATGGCCACCACGTCCATCCCGTACGGGCGCATCGAACTGGCCAAGCGTGAGGGGCGCGAGATTCCCCCGGACTGGGGCCTGGATGCCGCGGGCAACCCGACCACTGATCCGAACGCCATCGCGGGGCTGCATCCCATCGCCGGGCCCAAGGGGAGTGGCCTGGCGATGATCATCGGCATCTTTTCCAGTGTGCTCACCGGTATGCCCTGGGGACCGCACATCAACAGGATGTACGGCGAGATGGGCGCACGGCGTGAGCTGGGGCACTTTATCCTGGCCCTCGACGTGAAGCGGCTCATGCCCCTGGCCACATTCAAGCGGCGCCTTGGCGAGATGATCGCAGAGCTGCACCAGGTGCCGCCCGCGGAGGGGTTCTCGCGTGTCTACTATCCCGGCGAGGTCGAGGGGGAGCGCCGCGCCCAACGGCGCGCGGAGGGGATCCCCATCGACCCCGGGCTGTACGGGGAGCTGAGTGAACTGGGGCAGCGCTACGGCGTGCCCTTTCCCGGGTGATCCAGGCCGAGCCGCAGCTGCGCGGCGATAGGGGCAACACGGGCTGTGACGAGGCCCCGCACTGCGGGCCAGAGCCTGCCACAGCGCACCGGTTACCTCGGAGCTCAGCGCTCCTCGGCTTTCCATGGGATCCTGTACAACACGAAATTCTTACGAGAGGTGTGGCGCATGAGGGCACTCGTCAAGTACGCGGCCGGCAAGGGTAACGTGGGGGTGCGCGATGTCCCCGTGCGTCAGCCCGAGGCCGACGAAGTACTCATCCGCGTCAAGTACTGTGGTATCTGCGGCACCGACCTGCACATCGAGGCGGACGAGTTCCCCAACACGCCGCCCGTGGTGATGGGTCACGAGTACTGTGGCACCATCGTCGCCGTGGGCGAAGGTGTGCGCGACCGCTGGTCGGTGGGCGACAGGGTGGTGGGGGAGCTGCACACCGGCGCTTGCGGTGTCTGTTCGCTGTGCCGGGCGGGCAAGCCCCACATCTGCGACCACAAGCTGGCCCTGGGAAGCAAGTACCACGGCGCCTTTGCCGAGTACCTGACGCTGCCGGCGTGGCTGGTCCATGCCCTTCCCGATGGGATTCCGTGGGAGGTTGCCGGCGTCACCGAGCCGTTCGCCATCTCCGCGCACTGTGTGATCGAGCGCGGCAACCTGACGTCGGGCCAGAGCGTGCTCATCTCGGGGGCGGCCACCATGGGGTTGATGGCCACTATCTGGGCGAGCCGCCTCGGTGCTGGGCCGATCATCGTGTCGGGCACCGCCATGGATGTGGAGAAGCGTTTTCCCCTGGCCCACGCCATGGGGGCCAGCTGCACCGTCAACGTGCAGGAGGAATCGCTGCGTGATGTGGTCATGGACCTGACCGGCGGCGTGGGCGTGGACACCTGGATCGAGTGCTCCGGATCGGGGGCGGCGATCACCCAGGGGATCGATCTGGTGAAAAAGACGGGGCGGGCCGTCCTCATCGGCCTCATCGGCCCGGAGACGACCCCCATCCCGTGGAACACGCTGCTCTACAAAGAGATCGACCTCGCTGGCTGCTTTAGCTCACCCCCGAGCAGCTGGGAAAAGGCACTCGCGGCGGAACGGGAAGAGGCCGACAAGCTGCGACAACTCGTGAGCGCCATCATCCCCCTCGAGGACTGGGAGGAGGGCTTTGCCATGATGCGCCGGGGTGAGGTGGTCAAGGTACTCATCGACATGGAGGCCTAGCGATGTTCGAACGCATGGATCACGTGGCCATGAGCGTGAAGGACATGGACAAGGCGATCGCCTTTTACCAGGACGTGGTCGGCATGGAAAAGGTGTTCGACCGCGAGTTTGACACGCCCATGGCGCGGCTCATTGGCGTCGAGGGGACGCGCGTGCGCATCGTTCACATGAAGTTCGGTGACAATGTGCTCGAGCTGTTCGACTATCACTACCCCAAGGGGCGTGAGCTGCGGCCCGATCACCAGCAGAGCGACTATGGCCTGATTCACATTGGCTTCCTCGTCAAGGATTTCTGGGCAACGTACCAGGCGCTGAAGGATCGCGGCATCGAGTTCCTGGGCGAGGCGCTCGAGATCCGACCGGGCGTGTTCGTCGCCTATTTCCGTGGCGTCGAGTACGAGGTGTGCGAGATTCGCGAGATCCTGCCCCAAGACTAGGCCGTGACTGGAAAACGCGCCCGACGGAGAAGCGGTGTCGCCCCGAGCGTAGGCGAGGGGCTTGACGCCCATCGACGAGGGTTCTCGTCGCGAGGTTTCTCGCCGCGCTCGGAAGGACGCGGTGGCCCTTTTCCCAAACGTTACCTGGCCGAGGCTGCCTGTAGCGGTTGATACGAGGCATCGAACAGCAACGAAGGGGTGTGGCATGAGTAGACGCATCGAGCAACGGCCGCCGGCGGCGTGTCACGCGCTGGAGGTTGACGCGAGCGACCTGAGAGCGACGGATCGCGCCGAGCTGGAGCGCATGGCGTTTCTCCTCTTTCTGGTGCGCGATTTCGAGATGGCGGTGCTGGACCTCAAGGATGCCGACCTGATCCACGGGCCCGCGCACACGAGCGTGGGGCAGGAGGCGGTGGCGGCCGGTATGGCCGTGGCCTTGCGCAAGGGCGACATGGTGGGCTCGACGCACCGCGCCCATGGGCACTTTGTCTCCAAGGCGGTCATGTACTATGCGCCAGACGGCTATCGCCCCTTGCAGCACGGCGTGACAGCCCCGGTACAGGATGCCGTCAACCGCACCCTCGCCGAGATCATGGGTCTGTACGAGGGATGGTGCCGGGGACGCGGTGGCTCCATGCACCTCTACGATGCCGCCTCGGGCAACCTGGGGAGCAACGCCATCGTCGGTGGCGGCATTCCCTTGGCGACGGGCGCCGCGTGGGCCGAGAAGCTGCGGGGACGTGACACGGTGGTAGTGTCCGTGTTCGGTGATGGCGCCATCAACCAGGGCTGCTTCCACGAGGTGGCCAACATGGCCGCCCTGTGGGACGTCCCCATCCTCTACCTGGTGGAGAACAACTTTTACGCCGTGGGCACCGGTACGCCCGAGTCCTCGTGCATCGAGGACCTGGCGCTGCGGAGCCTGGGGTACGGTATCGACAGCCTCATCGTGGATGGCATGGACCCGCTGGCGATGTACATCGCGATCCGCGAGGCGGCCGAGGCGATGCGGAGCAACCCCCACCCGTTCTTTATCGAGGCCAAGACCTACCGGCACTTTCACCATGCCGGTCGGCTCCCCGGCAGCGCTTTTGGCTACCGCAGCAAGGACGAGGAAGCGGAGTGGCGTGAGCGCGACCCGATCGAGACCTTTCCCCAGCGCCTGATCGCAGCGGGGCTGATGTCCGCCGGCGAGCTGCAGCAGCTGCGCGACCTGGCGCGTGCCTCCATCGATGCGGCGGTGGCGTTCTGCACGGAGGAGCGTGAGGGCAGCGCTGGGGACACGGTGCGTGTCATCCCCGCCGCCAAGTGGCCGCCCCTCGAGTCGCTGACGCGCGACGTGCGCTGTGAGGAGGATGTGTTCGAGGGGGTGCGCTTTATTGAGCGTGAGGATGTAGATGCGACCACGCCGATGGCCTACGTGGGGGCCATCGCGGGGGCGACGCGGCGCGCCATGGAGCGCGACGAGCGCGTGATCGTGCTTGGAGAGGAAGTGGCCAACCTGCGGGGAGGCGCCTACCAGGCGACACGGGGCATCAAGGAGGTGTTCCCCGAGCGCCTCATCAACACACCCATCTCGGAGACGGGCTTTATCGGCATGGCGGGCGGCGCGGCATCCGTCGGGATGCGCCCGGTGGTTGAGGTCATGTTCCCCGATTTTGCCCTCATGGCGTCGGACCAGCTCTTTAACCAGATTGGCAAGCTGCGCCACATGTACGGTGGCAACATCAGCTTTCCGCTCATCGTGCGTACCCGCGTGGCCATCGGTTTTGGCTACGGCGGGCAGCACTCGATGGACCCGGGCTCGTTCTTTGCCCAGTTCTCCGGGTGGCGCATCATGGCGCCGTCCAACGCCTTTGACTATGTGGGCATGTTCAACACGGCGATGCGCTTTGAGGACCCCGTGCTGATGCTGGAGCACGGCATGCTCTACGACAGCCCCGGCGAGGTTCCGGCCGAGGGGATCGATGGCGGGCACCCGTTGGACTACTATGTGCCCTATGGCAAGGCGCGTGTGGTGCGCGAGGGAACCGACGTCACTGTGCTTACCTACCTCACCGGAGTGGCCAAGTGCCTGCAGGCCGCGGAGGCGCTGGCGGCCGAGGGCATCCGTGCCGAGGTCATCGACCTGCGCACGCTCGACTATATCGGGATGGACTATGAGGCGATCGGCCGCTCGCTCATCAAGACGGGCAGCCTGCTCATCGTGGAGGAGGGGCCGCGCAGCCTGACCCTCGGTGCGCGCATCGCGGATGAGGTGCAGGAGCGGTTCTTTGATTACCTCGACTGCCCCGTGGGACACGTCACGGCGCCCGACGTCCCCAGCATGGTGTCACGGGTGCTGGAACAGGCGTTCATCCCGTCGGTGGAGCAGATTCAACAGCAGATGGCGGTGGGTGCGCGGCACGCCTTCTAGCCGATAGGGTGCGCCCCGCTGGGATGAGATGCCCGCCATGCGGGCGCGGCCCAGGGCCTCGCGGTACAGAGTGTGGTTGCCTGTATCGCCAGGCCTTGGGCCGCTTTTTGCCGGGAGCGGAGCGATGGCGGCTCCCGTCACCCGACGTGGCGGTGCGGCGTGAGGGCGATCAGGGCGCCGGTGTCTGCGTGGACGTCTCCGAGGGCGCCGGTGCAGCGGGGACGGGTGTATCGGTATCGCGTGGAACGATGGTCATGGGCGGTGGCGTCGGTTCGATCGGCTGACGGGGTGGGCGGATGGTGATGAGGTAGCTGCAGAGCATGCTCGTCACGATGATCACGCTGAGGATCCAGAGGGCCATCTGTCGCCGATCGGGTCGAGAGGAAGAACGCTTCATCGTATGTACCGTATACCTTGTCGTTAAGGACGTCTCATGGAATGCGCACGGGCAGGCCCCGGCGTGCTACGCGCACGGGGGCTACCGGCAACTGGCCAAGCCCTGGTGGGCGAGGGGGGAGGAGGGGTTGATCTCGAGCGCCTCTTCGAACCAGTGAATGGCGCGGTCGCACTCGTCGAGGTACGACAGGCACAGCCCGAGAATGACGAGGTTCTCCTCGGCACGGTCGCCGAGGTTGATCCCTCGCTCGAGGTGCACGATGGCATCCTCCCAGTTACGCCGCATATAGTAGGCCAACCCGAGCCTGGCGTGGGCGACGCCGTACTCGGGATCGATCTCCACCGCGGTCTGGAACGCCTGGGTCGCCTCGACATAATCCCCCTGCGCATAGACGACGGACCCATAGAGCACATGCGCGAGCGCATCGCCCGGGTCGACCTCGGTGGCGCGCTTGAACGCCTCGGCGGCGCCGTTGAGGTTCTCCAGGACGCGATAGTTGCGCCCGATGTCGAGGTAGACGAACCCGAGGTTGGGGTACTCCTCGAGGAGGGCTTGGTACTCGGCGATGGCGTCGTGGTACCTTCCGCTCAGCTCGTAGGCATAGCCCATGTTGCGCCGCACGAGGGGATCCTCGCCATCCAGCTCCATGGCCCGCTGAGCCAGGTCCATGGCATCGTAGGGGCGTCCCTGGTCGCCGTACGCCTCGGCGAGGTAGGCATAGCCCAGGGCGTACTCGGGGTCGACGGTGGTCGCCTTGATCCCCGCGGCCACGGCCTCGACGATCTGTCCGTTCCAGTCGAGGGCCATACACAGGATGGCGTGGCTCTCTGGCGAGTTGGAATCGATCTCGACGGCGCGACGGGCGATGCGCACGGCCTCCTCGGTACGGCGGCGGTACACGAGGACACGGGCCCATCGGGAGTATGCGGGCGCCAGCGTGGGGTCGAGCTCGGTCGCTCGGCTGTAGGCGTGGGCGGCATCGTTGAGCCGGCCGTCCAAAAAGGCGGCGTCTCCGACGTCCAGGTACTCGCGAGCGCTAATCTCGGTGGGTGTGGGTGTAGGCAGCGGTCCACGGACGCGCGCAACGAAATCCTGCTGCTTGCTATAGAGGCTCCACGAGACGGAAAACGCGATCGCCAGGCAGAGGAGCCAGATCCAGAGCCGTCGCTTCTTGCGTGGTCTCCACGGGCGGAGGTACATGGTTGCGTGTTCCGTTGCCAGGGTCAACCGCGGGATGGCCAGGGCGAGCCGCGGCGCTAGCGCCGATGGTGGACATTGACAGGCCGCATTATAGCATGTGCGCGCGAGGGGGCCAAGGAGACGTAAGGGCCACACCACGCGGCTGCCCGAAGGACGGCGTAGCCTAGGCTGGCGAGGTTGGACAGCCCCCACCATGTCCACTATAATGCCCGCCATGGTCACGACAGCGACCCAGGCCGACCGTGCGCACCCCCCCATGCCGCCGCTGCTATCTGTGAGCCGCTGTCTGGCGGCGCTCTGGCTTTTGGGCGGGCTGTTGGGGTGCGCCTCGCGCAGGGCTTCTCACACGCCGATAGCGACGGGCTCCCCGGCGACGCCCATCCTGGGGGTGATCGAGGTCCTGACCAGCCCCGAAGGCGCCTCCATCTCGCTGAACGGTGATTCCCAAGGTACGAGCCCCCAACGCCTCACCGTGTCGCCCGGCACCTATACGGTGCGTATCGCTGCGGAGGGGTACGAGCCGATCACCGTCGAGGTGACAGCAGAGGCCAGCCGCAAGGTTACCGTGTCCGAGACGCTGCGCGACATGGCCGCGCCGCGCGTCACGCTCGCCGCGTTGCCTGAGCGCGTCCGTGCCGATGAGGGGCTCAAGGTGTCGGCGCAAGCGGACGACAATGACCGCGTTGTGCGTATGGTGCTCCGCGTAGACGGTGCGGTGCTGCACGAGGTGGAGGAGCGGACGCTGCGCTTCAACGTGGACACGCGCACCCTGGCGGCGGGGCGCCACGACGTCATCGTCGAGGCGTGGGACGCCGCCGGGAATGCCGGCGAGGCCCGGGCCGTGGTCGCGGTAGAGGCCGCCACTGCCGTGGCATCCCCTGAGGCGGCGATGCCCACCGCCACCGCCGTCGCCTCGGCGGGCACGCCGAGCCCTGAGGCGACCGCCGTAGCAGCATCTCGCCCGACGGCGCTGCCCACAGCGGCGCTGCAGCCCGTCGTGGCCACCTGGGGCGAGATGACCATCGACACCTACGCCTATGAGGAGGCGCTCTACACCGATGAGGCGGCCGGGCACCCCTATCCACTGCTGCACCGTGACCGCGTCGGTGCTCCGCGCCCGCGTACGTATCGCGTACTGCGCCTGCGCAACGCCTACCTCGAACTGACGTTCCTGCCAGAGCTGGGCGGGCGCATCTACCAGGTACGCTACCTGCCCACGGGGCAGGATCTGCTCTATAACAACCGCGCCATCAAGCCGACGCACTGGGGGCCGGAGGATCAGGGCTGGTGGCTGGCGGTGGGTGGCATCGAGTTCTGCCTGCCAGTGAATGAGCACGGCTATGTGACCGCCGAGCCGTGGGATACCGTCGTATCGCAGGGAGCGGACGGTAGCGCCACGGCGACCATGGCGATCGAGGAGCGCTCGCGCGGCGTTCAGGCGCGCGTCGAGGTTACCCTTCGACCGGGAGAGGCGGGGTTTACCGTGCGGACCACGCTGCACAACCCCCACGGTGAAGCGCGGGCCCTGCAGTACTGGACCAACGCCATGCTTTCGCCGGGTGCCCATGGCGTGCAGGCGTCGCTCCGCTTTTACTACCCGACGGACACGGTGATTGTGCACAGCCGCGGCGATGGCTCACTGCCCGATGCCCACGGTACCATGGCCTGGCCGGTGCATGCCGGCATCGATATGAGCCACTATGCCAACTGGCGCGATTACTTGGGGTTCTTTGCCCCCAACCTGCTGGCCCCGTACACGGCGGTCTATGATGAGGCGACCGAGCTCGGGATGGTGCGCGTCTTTCCGCCGGAGATCGTGCGTGGAAACAAGCTGTTCGCCTTTGGGTTGGGATTCGGGGATTCGCGCGCCTACACCGACGATGGCTCGCAGTACGTCGAGATGTGGAGTGGCCTGAGCCCCACCTTCTGGGACGATGTGACCCTGGGCCCCGGGGCGAGCGTGACGTGGGGCGAGACGTGGTACGCCATTGCGGGTACGGGTGGCCCCTCGATCGCCGGTGCCGAGGGCACGCTGACGGCGGCGCGCGAGGGGGCGGCGGTGCGCGTCACCATCGGCGCCATCGGTGAGCGCCGATGGACGGTGCGTGTGCTCCAGGGCGAGCGCTCCGTCGCCACCCGTGAGGTCGTTGTGCGACCGGACGTGCCGTACAGGGAACTCGTATCCCTCGACGACGCCGCGGAGGCGCGGCCCGTCACCGTGCGCGTAGAGGATGCCCGAGGGCGGATCGTCATGGCATACGAAATCTGACGCTCTGAGGGAGTAGGGATGAACTGCCCCACGTGTGGCAAAGCAATCCGCGGCCGGGCGCTCTTTTGCCCACACTGCGGCCAAAAGGTGACGACAGCGGCGGTGGCGCGGCCGGCCGCCTCGGTGGAACGCCCGCCCTTTGCGATTGAGGAGCACCGCACCGCGGAGCGACGCCCCGAGGGGTGCAGGCGTACGATGACGGTGCTGATCTTGGCCGGGCTGGCCTTCCTGGCGGTGGTGGGGCTCGGTATCGGCGCGGTGCACATGGGGTTGCGCGATCGGCAGGCCGCGGCCCGCGAGGCTGCGGCGGAGCACCTGGCGCGGGGCACCACCCACCTGAACCAGCAGGAGTACGAGCTTGCCGTCGCCGAGTTTGGCATGGCGCTGCAGCTGGATCCCAGCCTCGAGGAGGCGAGACAGGGCCTCGAGGCGGCGCAGGAGCGCTTGGAGGGGCTCCCTGTGCCGACCTCGCAGCTCCAGGACGAGATGTGCGCCGCCTATCTGAACGAGATGACAGAGGCGTACGAGCGCGAGGACTGGCCAACCGTGTTTGGTACGGCGGACCGCCTGTTGGCCGCGAACCCCACCTATCGCCGCGAAGAGGTGGACCGTCTGCTGTTCGAGGCGCTGTACCAGAGTGGCCAGCAGCTCGTGGCACAGGAGCGCATCACCGAGGCGCTGCGCCTGTTCGACCGCGCGTTGTTGATCCAGCCGGATGAGGAACGCGTGACGCGAGCCAGAACTCTTGCCACACACTATATCACCGGACTCTCGTACTGGGATACCGATTGGGCCCTGGTCATCGACAACCTGGCCCGGGTCCATGACCTCGACCCGGCGTACTGCGATGTGCGTCTGCGCCTGGCGGAAGCCCGGGAGGCGCTGGGCGAGCAGTTGGCCGCTGCCCAGGACTGGTGCGGGGCCGAGGAGCAGTATGCCCTAGCGCTCGATCTCGTAGCGAGCGACTCGCTGTCGCGTATGCATGATGACGCCGCTGCCCACTGCGTGGCGCGAGCGCTGACGCCGACGGTATCGCTCACGCCAGGCGCCCTCGATGCGGGGACACCGACGCCTGCGGGGACGTATGTGGGCCGGGTGGTGCGCTCGGAGGAGATCGGTTCGCAGCAGATGTTCATCCGTGGCCATGTGCTGGATGAGCAGGGGATCGGCGTAGGTGGCGTGGCGGTGACGATCCGCGCGTGGGACTGGTCGGTCACGTCCATTAGTGACGGGCAGGGGCAGTTCTCCTTCGATGGTCTGGCGAACCCGGTGACCTATACGATCAGTCTGGCCGATCTCCCGTCGACGCCGCTGGATGTCGCAGGCGAGTGGGGCAAGCTGACCTGGATCAGCTTTCAGCCGGCGGACTAGGTAGTGTTTGGAGAAAGGGCCACAGCGTCGTGCTGAGTGTGGCGAGAAACCTTGTCGATGGGCGTCAGGGCTCCTCGCTTACGCTCGGGGCGACATCGTTTCTGTGTCGGGTGCGTCCTGAAAACACGGCCTAGGGGCACGGTCGCCGCGGAGACGCTGTGCGCGGCGGTCGCGCGGCTTCCGCCCCGGGGTGGAACGCCCTAGCGGGGGAACCGCTCCCGGGCATGGATCGTCCTAAAGGACAGGAGGCGAGATGGGGGCGACGGATTTCGGAGGGGAGCTGGAGGGTATCATCGAGCGCATCCGCGCCGATCTGACGCGCAAGAGCGACATTCGCGATCGGGCGCTACAGCGGTCGCGTAGCATGATACGCTTCTGTGCCAACTGTATCCGTGCGGCACACCGCCACGAGTTCGATCACGCCCGCGCGCTCCTGGCCGAGGCGCAGGCGGCGGCCGCCGAGATGGTCGGCGAGGCGCGCACCTACTCGGACATCTACTATGCCGGGTACGTGCAGGACGCCATGAAGGAGCTCGCCGAGGCCGCTATTGTCGTTGCCGTGGTGACCGGCGAGACGTATCCCGACCCCGATGTGCTGGGGATCGAGTACCCGGCCTACCTGAATGGCCTGGGCGAGGCGGCGGGCGAGATGCGCCGCTTTGCTCTTGACAGCATCCGCCGCGGTGACGTGGAGGAAGCGGAGCGCATGCTGTCGATCATGGACGACATCTATACCCACCTGGTGACGATGGATTTCGCCGATTCGATGACCGGCGGGCTCCGGCGTACGACGGACATGGTGCGCGGGGTGACGGAGCGCACGCGGGGCGATCTGACCATCGCCGTCCGTCAGGAGCGCCTACAGGAGAGGCTCCAGGCCCTGGAAAAGCGCCTCGACGAGGGGCGCTAACGGTGTCTTCCCGGCGCTCACCAGGGGGCGATACGCTCACCGCCAGCGAGATCGGGCGGTACGCGTACTGCGCCAGGGCCTGGTGGTTGCAGCGCGTGTGCGGCGTAGCGCCGCAGAACCGGTCGGCGCTGGCGGCTGGCCGCCGCCGGCACGGCGCGCATGGCCACGAGGTGCGGGTGGGTGCGCGGCAAGCCGCCTGGGCGAGACGGCTGGCCCTCGTGGCCGTCGTCTTGGCCGTTGTGCTCATCGGCTCATTGATGGGCGGGCCTCGGTAGACGCGTTGATCGGCGGGCGTTCAGCCCGTGCGGGACCGACGAGATAGACCTCCAGATGCTCGGCACCCGGTGGCTCGAGCGTCGGGGGGAGGATGGATGACCATGGAGACGATGAACCGTCGGGAGTGGGCGCTCGTCATCGGCCTGACGCTGGTGGCGGTGTCGGCCCTGTGTGCCGTACCGCGGCCACAGCTCGAGGCGGCCTCACCAGAGGTGGCCTCACCAGAGGTGGCGCGCGTCAGCACGGTGGTGACGCCCTCCGTCGTGGCCAAGTCTGCCGCCACGGCCACGCTGGCGGTGACGCTCACCCCCACGGCAATTCCGCCGAGCGCCACGCCGCGCCCGACACGTACGGCGACCCCCTCTCCCACGGCGACGATGACGCCTTCGCCTACGGCGACGCCGTACCCCTTTGACACGCGGCCGGACCTGGCGCGCTACATCTATATCGATCAGCGCAGCCAGCACGTCTACCTCTTTGAGCACGGGGAGCTGCTGCGTGCGATCCCCTGCAGCACCGGCAAGCCCACCGCGGGCATGTACACGCCGGCCGCCAGTGGCGAGGTGGGGGTGTACGTGGAGACGTTCTACTCCTTTGGTACCCATCAGGATAACGCCTGGTACCTGTTCCACTCGGTCGGTGGGATCTATCTCCATGGACTCCCGTACACCTATGACGAGCACGGCGAAAAGGTATACCAGGATCGCGACGCGTTAGGGGTACGCCCCTCCTCCCACGGCTGCATACGCGTTGCGCCGGAAGACGCCCTCTGGCTGCTGGAGTGGAACCCGATCGGCGTGCCCTTCACCGTCTCGGATCCCTACCTCGACGAGTGGCGATGAGCGCCTGGCAGCTTGGCCTGCTCCTGGCCCTGGTCATCGTGGCTGGGCTGGCCTACGTGCTCTGGGCGCGCTCCCGCGCCATGGAGCGGCGGACGGGCCTACCAAAGGGGGAGGTCATCTATGCCGACACCGAGGGCTGGGAGGCGTGCCGCCCCCTGTTTGCCCGCCACTGGCGCCTCGCCGGCAAGCCGGACTACCTAGTGCGTGTGGGGAACGATACGATCCCCGTCGAGGTCAAGCCCAGCCGACGCGCGGCGCGCCCCTACGAGGGCGATGTGCTCCAGCTGGCCGCCTACTGCCTCCTGGTGGAGGAAGTGGAAGGGCGGCCTCCGCCCCACGGGCTGCTGCACTATCGCGACCAGGCCTTTCGCATCCCCTATGACGATCCCCTCCATGAGCGCCTCTTGGCAGTGATGGACGAGATGCGCTGCGCCCTGCGGTCGGACGACCTCCCGCGCAGCCACGATGACCCGGCGCGCTGTCGCTCCTGTGGCTACCAGGAGGTGTGCGGCGAGGCGCTCGGGGACGCAATGAGGCGCGGCCGAACGTTCACCGCGGGTTAAGACCCAGCGCTCCGATGGTCAAGCCCGCCTGCGCGGGCTCTCATCCCCACCACGAGACGGTATGCTACATCACGCCCCCCTCTTCCCGCAGGAGGCGGGGAGAGGGGCAGTGGCGGCAATGGCGGCATTCTCGTGTGACCCAAGGTCCCTTGCTCGCTACGCTCGGGACGACGGAGGGCGGCGGTGTGCGCTTCCTCTCCCTGCATCGCGACCTCGGTCGGCGGCGCGCCGTGGTGATCACGCGAAGCGGTGAGCGGTGGACTCGGCGCCCCCAATTGGCTATAATCACCCTGATATAGCATGCCAGGAGGCCAAGGTTGTACGTCGCACCCCGTGGTACCATCGATATCCTTCCCGAGGATCAGCCCTACTGGGAATTCCTGCGCGCCAAGATTGCTGAAGTGACGGCGCTGTTCGACTATCGGCGCATCGACGTGCCCATCTTTGAGGAGACGCCGCTCTATGTCCGCGGCGTGGGCGAGGGCACCGACATCGTCGACAAGGAGATGTACTCGTTCATCGACAAGGGCGGGCGCGATATCACCCTGCGCCCCGAGTTTACCGCGGGGATCGTGCGGGCCTACGTGCAGCACGGTATGAAGACGCTGCCGCAGCCGGTCAAGCTCTACACCCTCGGCCCCATCTTTCGCTACGAGCGGGTGCAGGCGGGGCGCTACCGCCAGCACACCCAGTTCGACATCGAGTGCATCGGCGAGCAGGATCCGGCGGTGGACCTTGAGGTCATGTCCGTTGCCTGGGAGCTGTTCTCGCGGATCGGGTTTCAGGGGCTGAACTTTCAGCTCAACAGCACCGGTTGCCCCAAGTGCCGCCCGAACTATCTCCGGGTGCTGGTGGAGTATTACCGGCAGCACGAGACCGAGATCTGTGCGGATTGCCGGCGGAGGCTCGAGCGCAACCCGTTGCGCCTGTTGGACTGCAAGGTCGAGGGGTGCCAGCCGATCATTGAGGCGGCGCCACACATCACCGACTATTTGTGCGAGGAGTGTGCCGAGCACCTCGCGCTGTTGCGCCGCTACCTCGATGCCCTGGACCGGCCCTACACCATGAACCACCGCCTCGTGCGGGGGCTCGATTACTACACCAAGACGGTGTTCGAGGTGTGGGCGCAGGGCATCGGCGCACAGAACGCGGTCTGCGGCGGAGGGCGCTACGACGGCCTCGCCGAGGAGCTGGGCGGCAGCCCCACCCCGGGGATCGGCTTCGGTTCGGGCATGGAGCGCCTGGTGTTGCTAATGAAGGAACAAGGGATCCAGGTGCCCGAGCTGCCAAGGCCGCAGGTGGCGCTGGTGACCATTGGCCAGGAGGCCAAGGTGCGCGCCTTGCAGCTGTTGAACGAGCTGCGCGAGAGCGGTATCCGTGCCGTGATCGGGTTTGGCGATCGGAGCCTGCGGGCCCAGCTCCGCAGCGCGAATCGCAGCCAGGTGGCCTACGCCGTTATCCTTGGCGAGGAGGAGCTGGCCAGCGGACAGGTGCGCATCCAGGACATGCGCAGCGATGCCTCCCCCGAGCTGATACCGCAATCCGACGTGGTGGCGACGCTCACGCGTTACCTGGCACGAGGCTGACGATGCAGCGCGTGGGGATTCTCTACCAGCCGAGCCGGGTCGAGTCGCGGCGTCTGGCACATACGGTGCACGAGGTGCTCGACCGACACGGTGTGGCCGTATGGCAGGGATCGGCCGAGGACGAACAGGCGTTAGGCGAGGCGGCGACCTCCCTGGACCTGCTCATCACGCTGGGCGGCGATGGTACCATCGTCCACGCCGTTCACGCCGTGTCTCCGGCGGGGGTGCCGATCCTAGGCGTGAACCTCGGGCGCCTGGGGTTTCTGGCCGAGGTAGAGCCGAGCGAGATCCATAGCGCCATTCCGCGCGTGCTGGAGGGTGACTATCTGCTCGAGGAGCGCATGATGCTCCACGCCGAGGTGTATCGCGACGGGCAGCGGCTCCTGGTGGGGGACGCCATCAATGACGCCTTTATGGGGCGCGGGCGTACCTCGCGGGCCGTGCGCATCTCGGTGGATGTGGATGACCACTATGTGATGACCCAGACCGCCGATGGCATTATCGTCTCGACGCCGACCGGTAGCACCGCCTATTGCCTCTCGGCGGGGGGGCCGATCATCGCCCCGGATGTCGACTGCCTGGCCGTTACCCCCGTGGCGGCGCATCTGGCGGTGGCGCACGCGATCGTGATTCCGGCCGATCGCGTGTTGCGTTTGCGCCTCATCAAGGGGGACGATGCCGTCCTGACGGTGGATGGGCAGACGGATGTGGACCTCGCGCCCGGCGACGAGGTGCACTGCACACAGAGCGAGGTGACCGCCAAGTTCATCCGCTTTGGTACTGATGGCTACTTTTACGAAACTGTGCTGCGGAGACTGCGATGGCCGGATCAGGGACCGATACCATAGATCCTCAGGAAATCATCTACTGCGTGAACCATCCGCGTACCGAGACCCTGATTCGCTGTAGCCGGTGCCTGGATCCGATCTGCACGAAATGCGCGATCCGCACCCCGGTGGGGTTACGCTGCCCCACGTGTGCACGGCGTGGCCGCTCGCCCCTCTACGTGTTGGCTCCCCAGGATTACCCGATCATTGCCATCGTAGCCTTGGCGGTCTCGCTCGTCGCGGGGGCACTGGCGACGCAGGCCGGCCTCTTTTTCACCGTGTTCCTCTCGATTCCTGCCGGCGGGATCATCGCCGAGGCCGTGCTGCGCGCCAGGCGCAAGCGCGGTCGGCCGGTGCAGATCATCACCGGCGTGTGTATCGCCCTCGGCGCGCTGGCGGGACCCGTGGTGCTGCGCATGGTGGCCTCTGGCGGGCTGGCGCTGCCGGCCAACGCGCTGGTGCTCGTGGCGTCGCTGTTGAACCTCAACAGCATCCTGTTCGCGGTGCTGGCAATCGGCGCGGCGGTGGCGCGCTTGCGGTAAAGCGATGGGTTCCGGCTTGCAGCCCTGGTGACATGGAGGGTGGCATTGCTGGTTGAGCTATCGATATGGAACCTGGCGATCATCGACCACCTGCAGCTGCAGTTCAGCGCCGGGTTCAATGTGCTAACGGGCGAAACGGGCACGGGCAAGTCGATCATTATTGACGCCGTGAGCCTGCTCCTCGGCGCGCGGGCCTCGACCGAGCTGGTACGAACGGGCGCGCCGAGCACGGTCGTCGAGGGAGTGTTCCAGCTCGAGCCAGAGACGCTGGAGGCGCTGCAGGACGAGTTTGGCGCCCTCGGCCTGTTGGACGATGCCGAGTTGGCGGCGGGTGAGCTGATCATTCGGCGCGAGGTGACCGCCGGGGGGCGCAGCAGCGCCCGCGTCAACGGGCGTGCTGTGACGCAGAGCGTCCTACGGGACCTTGGGCGGCACCTGATCGATATCCACGGCCAGGGAGATCAACTGACGCTGCTGCAACCGCGGCGGCACGTGACCTTGCTCGATCGCTACGGTGGGTTGGAGGCGCAACGCGCCGCCGTGGCCTCTGTGGTGGGGCGCTTGCGCGAGGTGCGGCAGGCGTTGCGTGCCCTCCAACGCGATGCGCGGGAGCTGGCGCGGCGCGTGGATTTGCTGACCTTCCAGGTGGACGAAATTCGCGCCGCCAAGCTGCACCCTGACGAGGAAGAGGCGTTGCGCCGCGAACGCACCTTGCTGGCGAACGCAGAAAAGCTCAAGCTGCTGGCTGATTCGGTCTATGCGCTGCTGTTCGAGGGGGAGGAGCGCCAGGCCTCGGTCGTCGATCAGCTCGGGGAGGTGGTGGAGCATCTGACCGCCCTGCAAAAGCTGGACGATACCCTCGAGGAGCAGAGCCAGGTGGCCGAGACGGCCCTCTACCAACTCGAGGAGCTGGCGCGCACCATGCGCGTCTATCGGGACGAGATCGCCTACGACCCGGAGCGTCTCGAGCAGGTCGAGGAGCGCATCGACCTACTCAACAACCTCAAACGCAAGTACGGCGATACCATCGCCGAGGTGTTGGCGTTCGCCGACCGGGCGCAGGAAGAGCTGGATGGCATCAGCCACAGTGAGGAGCGCCAGGTAGAGCTACACAAGGCCGAGGCCGCGCTGCTCAGCGAGCTCGGCGTGTTGGCAGAGGAGCTCAGCGCCGCGCGCCGGGCGGCGGCCGCGGCGCTGACGGCGCAGGTCGAGGCCGAGCTGAAGGATCTCGGTATGGAGCATGCCCGCTTCATGGTGGCGATGGATCGGGTCGAGGCGGCCGACGGCCTCGAGCTCGACGGACGCCGGGTAGCCTTTGACACCGCCGGTATCGACCGCGTCGAGTTCCTTATCGCCCCGAACCCCGGCGAGGATCCCAAGCCCTTGGCCAGCACGGCGTCGGGGGGTGAGACGTCGCGGTTGATGCTGGCGCTCAAGACGGCCCTTTCCGCCGCCGACCCCGTGCCGACGCTCATCTTTGATGAGATCGATGCCGGCATCGGGGGGCGTACGGGCCGGATCGTCGGGCACAAGCTGTGGGACCTGTCGCGTAAGCACCAGGTGTTCTGCGTGACGCACCTGGCACAGATGGCGAGCTATGGGGAGCGGCATCTGCGCGTCGAAAAGACCATCGTGGGCGGGCGCACCCAGTCGGTGGTGCAAGCGCTCTCTCCCGCCGAACGCGTGGGTGAGCTGGCCCTCATGCTCGGCGGGGCTGCTACCGAGAGCACGCGGCGCAGCGCTCGCGAGTTGTTGGCGCAGACGAATCCGAGGCATACAAAGGAGCCACAGCCGACATGATCGACGAGAGCAGACTGCTGAACCAGTTCCTCGACCTGGCGCGCATCTCCAGTCCATCGGGAGGCGAGGGACCGGTCGCCGATGCCATCGCGGCCGTATTGACGGCGCTGGGGATGGCGGTAGAGCGTGACGCGGCGGGGAACTTGCTGTCGCGCCTCGACGGTGTGGGGGAGCCCCTCCTCTTGACGGCCCACATGGACACCGTCGGCCCCTGTGAGAACGTCACCCCCGTGGTGCGCGATGGTGTCGTCTACAGCGATGGCACCACCATCCTGGGGGCTGATGACAAGGCCGGGGTCGCGGTGATCCTCGAGGTGCTGCGGTGCCTCACGGAGGGCGAGGACGCGCACCGGCCGGTAGACGTCCTCTTCACCGTGCGAGAGGAGGTGGGGCTCGAGGGGGCCAAGGCGTTCGATACCTCACAGCTTCGTGCGCGCATGGGCATCGGCCTGGACCACGGCGGCGAACAGGGCACGGTCGTCGTCTCGGCGCCGTCGCAGAATGCGCTGCAAGCGACGGTACATGGCAAGATGGCCCATGCCGGCGCCAACCCCGAGTTGGGCCTCAACGCCATTCGCGTCGCGGCCGAGGCGATCGCCGCCATGCCCTTGGGCCGCATCGACGAAGAGACGACAGCCAACATCGGCATCATTGCTGGGGGCACGGCCACCAACATCGTGCCCGATCGGGTAGAGATCCAGGGAGAGGCGCGTAGCCGCAGCGAGGCCAAGCTGCAGACGCAGACGGAGGCCATGGTGCGCGCACTCGAGGAGCGGGCACAGGCCAACGGCGCACGGGTGGATATTGAGGTGACGCGGCAGTACGATCCGTACCGGCTCGGTGCGGAGGACCCGGTGGTCGCCCTGGTGACCGGTGCGATGCGGTCTGTGGGTATCGAGCCGATCATGGTGGCCACGGGTGGGGGATCGGACGCCAACGTGTTCAACGCCGCCGGCGTCGCCACGGTGCAGATCAGCTGTGGCATGGCCGAGGTGCACACCTGTGAGGAACATGTGGCCCTGGCGGATATGGTCAGCACGGCGCGTATTGTGCTCGCTTGCCTGCGGCCTGGCGCCTGACGCGCCTGCACGGCTATCCCGACGACAAGAGACCGGCGCGTTCCCCACGCAGGGGGAACGCGCCGGTTGCTGCTATCGGTGGATGGTGAGCCCGGTTCAGACCGCCTCGGCCACCAGGTGGTCGCTGCGGAGCTCGCGATAGGCGAGCGTCCACACCGTCGACCTGTAGGTGAGGTAGATGCCACCGAAAACGGCGGTCACGAGGATGAAGAAGAGCAAGAGTGGCAGGCCGATGATCAGCGCCACGGCAACTGACTCGGTGATGGCGAGCGCCGCCAGGACGGGGCTGACGAGCCCCACGGCACCGATGATGGCGATAGGAATGAACAGCACACTGAGGGCTAGGTCAATGGCCACGAGCAGCAGCCAGACGATGAGCACCTCCTTCAGGCGTGAGCGGATCAGGCGGAAGGCGCCGCCTAGCGCGTCGAACACGCCTTGGTTCTCTAGGATGCGGGCACGGAAGGCGAGCTCGCGCACGAGGGTCACGATGGCCGAGACGATGATGCTGACGGCAATGATCCCCACGAGCACGATGAGCCCCACGCCGAGGCCCCACAGGATGGCGACGGCGTTACTGCCGCCATTGCCAGCGAGCACGATGGCCGGGACGAGGGCGAAGGCGCCGCCCGCGATCGCCAGTAGGATAATCGCGATGACCACGACCGAGGTGGCGAGGCTGATGAGCAGATCGATAGCGAACAGCGGCAAGAGGTTGCGCCAGCCACGGTTCAGGCTCGAGCGAAACGTGGTGTCTTCGGTGCGCTCGACCTCATCGACGCCACCGATGAGGGCGCCCAGGCTGGTGTAGCGCACGATGATGCCCACAATCCACAGCACGATGGCGAAGAGGAGTACGGCACCAATGATCGCCAGGATGATGGGGATCGCCCGGGAAAAGTCGGCGCCAAAGGGAAACATCCTACCCAGAGCTCCGAGATCCCCCTGATCCATCCGATATTGCGCAACGCTCGAGGCATTCCCGCTGCCATACCCGCTACTGAAGAGCGCCGCGGCGATTCCAAAGAGCCACAGGACTTTGTGGCGCCACATAATCCCGAGGGCGCGTCGGAAGATCCTCCCGTAATCCATTGTCACATGCCTCCTTCTGTCTCACGCCGGGCAGCGCCCGGCCAGCAGATCGCCCAGACCAAATCGAGCACGGCCACGACACCGAGGGCCGCCGCCGGGGCGAGGATGACCGCCCCCAAGATGATGACGTGCTGAGCGGCGGTGTGCAGCGCCTGCCACCGCGTGGTCGCCGCCTGAACCACCTCCACGCTGGACCAGCCGAGCCACGCGTAGAGGGAGCCCTCCAGCCAGGGGTGGCCGAGGATCGCATGGATCCCACCGGCCATCACGGTGGCCGGCGCCGGTACCAGCCCCCACGCACTGAGAGCGAACGTCGTGACGATGAGGGCGAGCGCGACCTGCGCCACCGTGCCGATGGCCGCCAGCAGGAACGGTGGCAGGAGGGGCAGGAGCGGCCAGCGCGGGCTTGGTCGTGGTTGCAGGCGCCCCGCGATGCTGCGCCAGGTCTCGCCCACCGGAGCGAATGCCGCCGGGTCAGGCAGGGAGGCACGGAGCAGCGCGCCGAGATGCGCGTAGGCATCCACGCGCGCGCGGCACGTGGCACAGGTCACGAGGTGTGCGGCGATGCGTTCCTGCTCCTCTACGCTCAACTCGCGATCGAGGTAGCGGTGGAGCTGGATCTCACTGGGATGGTCCACGATCCCTCCCTATGCCGATGGCGCCCAGGGCGATCAACGATCGTCCGCTGTGAGCCGCTCCCTGAGGAGTTGGCGGGCGTAGCTCAGCCGGGACATGACGGTGCCGATGGGTATCTCGAGCACGGCCGCAATCTCGCGATAGGACAACTGCTCGTACTCACGCAGTATCAGCGTGGCCCGGGCCGCGGGAGGAAGGTCGCGAATGGCGGCCTGCACACGCTCGCGTATATCGCGTCGTATCGTCGCCTCCTCCGGCGCCTCGTACTCTCCCGACATGGTCTCGTCGAGTGGAGGCTCTGGCCGGCGACGACGCACGGCATCGATGGCGGTGTTGACGGTGATGCGGAACAGCCACGTCCGAAAGGTGGAGCGCTGCCTCAAGTCGGGCAGGCTTTCCCAGGCCTTGATGAACGCCTCTTGGGCCACATCGTCGGCTTCTGTCACGGAGCCCAGGATGCCGTAGGCCGTGCGCACCACCTGGAGACGATACGCGCGCACCAGCTGCGAGAAGGCGCCCACGTTCCCGGCGGCGGCACTGCGAATCAGGGCATCCTCGAGGCCGCGCTCATCTACCATGATGCTGGTGGTTCTCTCTGCACTATAGACGCCGCAGCGATCCCGTTTATTCGCAGGTGGCACAGGCAAGGCCACGGCGCCGCCACGTCTTGGGGAGACACAACATCGTTGGGGCACGATGGGTGGCGTTCATCATAGCATGTTGGGGATGTGGTCTCAAGTTGGGTGCGTTATAGGGGCATGCTATAATGAACTCTCACATTCACAGGAAGGAGCGAGCACACGGGGTGCAGGGATCGCAGGGCCACGTGCGGGGAGTGGCAGAGGCCATGGAGCGGTGGGGCGTTCCGGCGGTGCGTACGGTACGGCACGAGGTGAATGCGGCCTCGTGGGTGTACTGGCAGACGGTGCGTCGCCAGCGTGCTGGCGAGGTGGTGCTCCTGCTGCGCCGCCGCAGTGGCTGCTACCTGGTGCACACCAAGGCGTTCTACCCCGCGGGGACGTATCGCCTCCCCTCCGGCGGCATCAAGCCGGGGGAGGACCTCGGCAAGGCGGTGCTCCGCGAGACCGCCGAGGAGACGAGCCTCACGGTGGAGGTGGAAGCGTTCTTGGCCATCGTACAGCACCACTTTGTGCGAGGTGGTAACGCGATCGCGTTTACCTCCTACCTGTTCCTGCTGGAGGAACGCGGCGGGACGCTGCGCGTGGCCGACGATAGCGAGGCCATCACCGGCTTTCGCGACGTGTCGCTTGCCGACGTCGTGGCCCTGGCGGACGCGCTCGAGGCGATGCCGCCGGCGTGGCGCGACTGGGGGCGTTTCCGCGCCTCGGTGCACCGGGTTGTCGGTGAGGTCTTGGGCACGGGTTAAGCCGGCGTGACCGGCACGAACGGAATGGAATCATCGCATGGGACGGGTATTCGACGTCATCGTGGTTGGGGCGGGGCACGCGGGGTGTGAAGCGGCGCTGGCGGCGGCACGCATGGGGCGACGCACGCTCCTGGTGACCATGAATCTAGATCTCGTCGCGCAGATGCCGTGCAACCCCAGCATTGGCGGGCCCGCCAAGGGGCATCTGGTGCGGGAGATCGATGCCCTGGGCGGCGAGATGGCGCGCACCATCGATCGGACCTTTATCCAGGTGCGCATGCTCAACATCTCCAAGGGACCGGCGGTGCAGGCGCTGCGGGCCCAGGCGGATAAACATCTCTACGCGCTGCAGATGAAGCACACCCTCGAGGCGACGCCGAACCTGAGCCTGCTCCAGGGCCAGGTCGAGGCGTTGCTCGTGCGCGGCGATCGCATCGAGGGGGTGTGCCTCGACCATGGCGAGACGCTGTCCGCCCGGGCGGTGGTGGTGTGCAGCGGTACGTTCCTCGACGGCCGCGTCCTGCGCGGCGAGCACTGCCTGGCGGGGGGGCGCGCGGGCGAGTCCTCGGCGCGCGGCTTGGCGCGGTCGCTGCGGGACTTGGGCTTTGAGATGGGGCGCCTCCAAACGAACACGCCCCCGCGGGTAGATGCGCGCACCGTGCGCTACGAGCTCACCAAGCCCCAGTTCGGCAGTGATGAGCCGCTCTACTTCTCCTTTGACGCGTGCCCGCCGCAGCCGCTGCTCCTGCCGATCAACCCCGCGTACCCTATCGCGCACCAGACGGCGTGGCGCCCTCAGGTGCCCTGCTATCTGTTGCACACCACCACCGAGACCCATCGCATCGTGCGCGAGAACCTGCACCGCTCCCCTGTCGTGACCGGCGAGCCGGACGCTATCGGGCCGCGCTACTGCCCCTCCATCGAGGAAAAGGTTGTGCGCTTTGCCCACAAGGATGCGCACCAGCTCTTTCTGGAACCCGAGGGGTGGGCCACGCGCGAGGTGTACGTCCAGGGGTTCTTCACGGGGATGCCGTGGGACGTGCAGCGCGCGATGCTGCACAGCATCCCTGCACTCGCCGAGGCCGAGATCGTGCGGCCGGGCTATGCCATCGAATACGCCTATGTGCCCTCGTACCAGATCAGGGCGTCCCTCGAGACGCGTCGCGTGCACGGGCTGTATCTCGCCGGGCAGATCAATGGCACGTCGGGGTATGAGGAGGCGGCGGCACAGGGCCTCTTGGCGGGCATCAACGCTGCCCGCCATGCCCGTGACGAGGAGCCCCTGGTGCTGGGGCGAGAACAAGCCTACCTCGGCGTGCTCATAGACGACCTGATCACCAAAGAGATCCGCGAGCCGTACCGCATGCTCACGTCGCGGGCCGAGTATCGCCTGCTGCTGCGGCATGACAACGCGGATCTGCGCCTCACACCGGTGGGCTGGCGGGTTGGTCTCGTGAGCGACGAAAGGCACACGGCGGTGGTGGAGAAGCAGCGCGCCATCAACAGCGAGCTGCGACGGCTCGAGCGCGTCACCCTGCGCCCCGATCCGGAGGTGAACGCGACGCTGCGGGCGCTGGGTTGTGACCCCATCGAGGCGCCGGTATCAGCGCTCCAGTACCTGCGGCGGCCGGGGGCGTCCTATGCGGCGGTGCGGCTGTTGGCGCCTCCGGAGAGCGCGCTCGCAGAAGGGGTCGCCGAGCAGGTGGCGCTGGAGGTGCGCTACGCCGGCTATATCGACAAGCAGCGCCGGCAGGTGGAGCGGGCGCGTCGGCTGGAGGGGCGGCGCATTCCCGAGAGCCTGGACTATGGCAAGGTGATGGGCATGTGCACGGAGGCCCGCGAGCGGCTGTCGCGGCATCGGCCGGCGACGGTGGGACAGGCGGCGCGCATCGCAGGGGTCAATCCCGCGGACGTCGCCGCGTTGTTGGTGTACCTGCGCGGACGTCAAGATCCCGTCGAGACACCTCGACGGGATCCATAGGGTTTTCGTTTTCAGTTGGTGCCGTCAGGTGCCAAACCTACCAGGTCGGAAGGTCGGGCTCGTAGCTCTGTCCCTGGTCGAGTGCCACGACATCGGCGGCCTGGGGACCCTTGGGAGTGTCCTCGATGGTGAATTCGACGAGTTGGCCCTCGTCGAGGTTGCGGAAACCCTCACCACGGATTGCCGAGAAGTGTACGAACACGTCCTTGGTTGCTTCGCTGCCGTCTGGGACGATGAACCCGTAGCCCTTGACGCGACTGAACCACTTGACTCTGCCCGTGGTTCGCTCTGCCATCGTACCGTCCTCCTTACAAGAATGCCGCGACATTGTCCGGCCGCCAGTAGTGGTGGCTACTCAGCGTCGCGCCCGATGCCGAGGAAGTCCTGTCTGGGTTGGTCAAAAAAACCGTGAGGGTCACGCCGGGAGACCCACACGGGAGATGACTCGCGACAACCTCGGTGCTGGAAACGCTCTGTTAACCAACCGTTAACATACTAGCATAGCGTTAACCCTTTGTCAAAGGCGCTGCGTGCTGGGCCTGCATACGGCGGAACAGGATGCATGCCTGATCAACTTGGGCGCACTGCGTACCATTGAAGGCCTGAAGACCAGCATGGTGCATGCACCGCGCGGCATCAAAGCGAGCAGGACACGAAAAGTCAAAGGGACGGATGCTATTGCTACTGGGTATACCCTCTGGAGCGGCGCATGGGGCAGCGCACGCCGGCTCGCTGCGTGTGGGATGCCGGTGTGCAAACGGGCCCGTGGGGCGACACCGTCGGGGAACCATGACCCTTGACACCCCCGGGGAGCCGGGGTATCCTTGACGTAGAAGAGGCGAGAGCGGGTCCGGCTCTGCCGGGCAAGAGCTCTCGCTGTTGTGCGAATAGAGAGGTGTGTGGCATTGTTCTACGATGAGGTATGGATCGAGGTGCGCGCCGGCAGGGGCGGCAACGGCGCCGTGAGCTTTCGCCGGGAGCCCTACGTCCCCTTTGGTGGCCCCAACGGGGGGAATGGGGGGGCGGGGGGCAGCGTCTACCTGCGTGTGAACCCGCACCTCAACAGCCTCGTGGCTCTCGCCCGCCAGCGGCACTACCGAGCGGGGAACGGCGTGCACGGCCAGGGGAAGAGCCAGCAGGGGGCCAAGGGGGATGACCTGTACATCGATGTGCCCCCAGGCACCATCGTGCGTGATGCCGACACCGGTGAGCTCGTCGGCGATCTGACGGCGCCCGGGAGCACGCTCCTGGTGGCGCGCGGCGGCCGCGGTGGCCGCGGCAACGAGGCGTTCAAGAGCTCGACGCGGCAGACGCCCCGCTTTGCCGAGCGTGGGGAGCCGGGGCAAGAGCGACGGTTGGTGCTGGAGCTGCGCCTGATCGCCGATGTGGGTATCGTGGGCAAGCCCAACGCCGGCAAATCTACCCTGCTCTCGGTGGTGAGCGCCGCCCGCCCCAAGATAGCCGACTATCCCTTTACGACGCTGACCCCCACGCTGGGCGTGGTGGAGGTGGACGGCGACACGTTCGTGCTGGCCGATATTCCGGGGCTCATCGAGGGCGCCCACGAGGGAGCCGGCCTAGGGATCCAGTTCCTGCGCCACGTGGCGCGCACGCGCCTCCTCGTACACCTGGTGGATGGCGCCAGCCCTGATCCCGTGGCCGATTACCGGGCCATTAACGCCGAGCTGGCCGCGCACAGCCCCGAGCTGGCAGCCAAGCCGCAGATCGTGGCCCTCAACAAGATGGACCTCACCGATGCGGCGGACAAGCTGCGCGCGCTGCGGAACGCGATCGGTGCGGAGGCGGGTACGGTCTATGGCATCTCGGCGGTAACCGGCGAGGGGGTGCAGGCTCTGATGCGCGCCGTCGCCGAGAGCCTGGCGGCACTCCCCGCTGAGGAGCCGCCGAAAGAGGTCTTTGTCTTTCGCCCCCACGAGAGGGAGAGCACCGAGGTGACCATCACCAAGGAAGCACCCGGCGTCTTTCGTGTGGCCGGTGAAGAGATTGAGCGGCTTGCCCAGATGACGGATTGGCCCTCCTACGAGGCGGCGGAGCGTTTCGAGCGCATACTGTCGGCCCGGGGGATCGCGACCCGGCTCGAGCAGGCGGGCGTCGAGCTGGGCGACACCGTGCTGATCGGCGATATCGAATTGGAGTGGCAATAGCGCCAGGAGACCATGACGGGGACCCACACCAGCCAACATCAACACACGACGCGCCCCGTTCGCCTGGGCGTCATGGGCGGGACGTTCGATCCCATTCACATCGGCCATCTTGCCATC
Organism: Chloroflexota bacterium; assembly: GCA_012841405.1. Lineage (GTDB taxonomy): Bacteria > Chloroflexota > Anaerolineae > UBA1429 > UBA1429 > DUUT01. Next base: position 14,723 of record DUUT01000073.1, on the reverse strand, counting down.
GCTGAGGAGGCGCGCGTGCGGCTAGCCCTCGATGAGGTGCTGTTCGTGCCGGCACGCGTGTCGCCACTCAAGCTGGGCAACACCTGCGCCAGCGGCGAGGATCGCTACCGCATGGTGTCGCTGGCCATCGCCGACAATGCACACTTTGCCGTCTCGCGCATCGAGCTGGATCGCGAGGGACCATCGTACACCGTCGATACGCTCGAGGCGCTGCACACAGCGTGCGGCCGGGTGGAGCTGTACTTTATCCTGGGAATGGACTCGTTGGAGACGCTCGTGCACTGGCGGCGCCCAGACGCCATCGTGCGGTTGGCGCGCCTCGTCGTGGTCACCCGGCCGGGATACGTGCCGGACTGGCCAGCACTCGAGCGCGCGATCCCGGGAGTCACCCAGGCGAGTGAGGTGATCGATACCGTGCGGTTGGATATTTCGTCGACCGAGCTGCGCGAGCGCGTGCGGGCGGGGATGCCGATCCGCTACCTGGTGCCGGCCTCGGTGGAGGCCTACATTTACGACCATCAGCTCTATCGCGATGAAAGGACGCGCGCTAGCGCGCCATCGTGCTGAGCCTATCGACGGCCTGCCTCCCCATGTACCCGCTGGCGACGGCGATGCGCCTTGCCGCCGAAGCGGGCTACGAGGCCATTGAGCTGGTGATGTGCCCCGAAGTGTGGCTGCGGGGCACCACACCGGTGCGCCGTGCGGCCGAGCGCTATGGCCTGGCCATCCCCACCGTGCACCAGACCCTCTTTTCCTTCAGCACGTCGGGCGGTGGCCCCGCGCGGGTGATCGAAGCGACGCGGGCGGCGGTGGCGTTAGGCGTCCCCACGGTGGTGTTTCACGCCCCCGCGGCCAAGCGCTGGGACGAGCCCGCGGCGCAGCGCTGGCTGCGCGCCTTGGAGGCCGCGCAGCGCCTGGCCGAGGGCACAGGTACGCGGCTGGCGCTGGAGAACCCCGGCGCATACGGTCGGCGTGAGGAGCAGGGCGTTGTCAGCCGCCCGGCGGATCTGGTGGCGTGTGCGCGGCGCTACGATCTCGATCTCACCTTGGACACGTGCCACGCTGGCACGGCGGGTTTCGATCTCCTCGAGACCTATGACGCCATGCGCGAGCGGCTGGTGAACATTCACCTGAGCGATCTGCGGCCCCTGCACCTCCCCTGGCACCCCCCGCTCGTGGATATTGTTTGGTCGCATCACCAGCTCCCCGGCGATGGCTGCCTGGACCTGGCGCCTCTGGTGGCGCGCCTCCAGGCGGATGGCTACCAGGGGAGCGTCACCGCCGAGATCTCGTTCATGGCGCTGGCCTTTTGGTCCCCCCGAGAGGCCGTGCGGCGTCTGCACCGGCTCGTGGCGTTTGTGCGCGCGCACAGCGCAGGCGCCACGTCGGACCTGGTCTAGCTCCACGTCCGCCGATCCCCATCGCCTACCTCAGCGCGACGCGAGTTATCCACAAAGGTAAACGGAAATTCACAGGATCTTTACGCATGGCGCCTCGCCATTCGTGATACTAGCCCTAGATGCGATTTCGGGGTATGATACTATATGTTGTGGTGGTCGTCGGCCGAGATCTGTAACTGCGCTGGCGCTGCGGCAGAAAGCAGGGACAGATCGTAACAAAACCGATCCAAAACGAGACTAGCATCTTGGCAAGTGTAGCAGCGTGGTGTATAATGGTGGCGAATGGTGGGGACGAATGTCAGGAAGTGGCGTGCTCCAAGCCACAGGACGCCCCGCCAAGCCCAGAGAGAATCTGCTCCAGAGCACTCTCGAGGAGCTCCCACCGCAATGTTCTTGGGCGAATACACCCACGCGCTCGACTTGAAAGGCCGGCTGACGATTCCGGCTCGCTTCCGCAGCGAGCTGGAGGCTGGCCTTGTGGTGACGCGGGGTGCAGAGCCCTGTCTTGTGATTTACCCTCAGGAAGAGTGGGTCGCGCTAGCGCGGCGGGCCGCCCAAATGCCCACCGCGAGTCGGACGGCGCGATCCTACACCCGACGCCTTTTCGGCGGTGCCCACGAAGCCACGCTCGACAAGATGGGACGTATTCTCGTGCCCTCGTTCCTGCGCGACTATGCGGGCATCACGGACGAGGCCGTCGTCGTGGGGCTGAACACGTACATCGAGGTGTGGAATCCCGAACGGTGGCGCCAGAGTCTCGAGGAGGACTCGGAGAATCTGGAAGCCATCCTGGCGGATGTTGCCAGAATGGGCGTGTAGGGGCCCCAGCCGAGAAGACTCCACAGCGTCGGTGGGACCCACGGTGGTAATGCGTGCACGTTGCCGGTGACTGCGGCGGGCGAGTACGTGCTGTCGGCGGTCGGCTGTTGACGGCGTACGTGGTACAGAGGTCGAGCCTTGACCGATGGTGATGTGGCGCCGGAGGCGGCGTCTGCGGATACGGCGGCGCGCGCGCACACTCCCGTGCTGCTGCAAGAGACGATAGCCTGGCTGCAACCGCAGCCGGGTGGTCTGTATATCGATGGCACGGTGGGCGCGGGCGGGCATGCCGCATCCATTTTGGCGCACGCTTCGCCGGATGGCCGCCTGTTAGCGATTGACCGCGACCCGCAAGCGCTCGACGTGGCGCGACAGCGCCTGGCCGAGTATGGGGAGCGCGTGGTGTTTGTGCAGGCGCGCTTTGATGCTATGGCCGAGGTCGCGGCGCGGTACGGATTCGCTGGCGTGCAGGGCGTGCTCCTCGACCTGGGCGTCTCGTCACTGCAGCTGGACGACGCGCAACGGGGGTTCTCGTTCCAGCAGGAAGGGCCGCTGGATATGCGCATGGGGCCCGACGCCCCCACCACCGCGGCAGCGATCGTCAACACGTGGCCCGAGGAAGAGCTGGCGCGCATCATCTACACCTACGGTGAGGAGCGTCGCTCGCGTCGGGTGGCACGGGCGATTGTGGCGGCGCGCCCCCTACGGACGACGCGCGAGCTGGCCGACGCCGTAGCCCATGCCGTGGGGGGGGGCGGGCGCATCCACCCTGCCACGCGCACCTTTCAGGCGCTGCGCATCGCCGTGAATGGCGAGTTGGAGGCGCTGGAGGCCGTGCTGCCCCAGGCGGTGGCGTTGCTGGCTCCGGGGGGCCGACTGGCGGTGATCGCCTTCCATTCGCTGGAGGACCGCATCGTCAAGCAGTTCATGGCCCGCGAGGCGACGGACTGCGTGTGTCCTCCACGGCAGCCCTACTGCACGTGCGGGCATCGGGCCACGATCCGGCGTGTGACGCGCAAGCCGGTGCGGGCCGGAGAGGCCGAGATCGCCAGGAACCCGCGCAGCCGCAGTGCCCGGCTCCGCGTGGCCGAGCGGCTGCCCGAGGCAGGCTAGAGGGGTATGGACGAGCCGGGTACGGGGACCACGGAACGCGCGCGACGCAGCAGAACGCCCGATCGGCGCGAGGGGCCTCCCCTCTTTGTGCGGCCACGCGATAGGGGAGCGACCGGGCTGATACGCGTGGACGTGCGCACGCTGACGTTCTTTGCCGTTCTGCTGACGCTGGTGGGATTGGGCGGATGGCTCTACCTGCAGCAGGCGAGCGAGGTAGCCTCTCTGGCGCACGAGATCCGGGTGCTCGAGCGCGAGAAGGAGCGCGTACACCGCGAGATCACTGCTCTGCGCGGCGAGGTGGCCATGCTGGGGTCACTGGAGCGCGTTCTGGAGGCCGGGGCGCAGTGGGGCTATACGATGCCCGACGCCACGGACGGGGAGCGACGCCACCGCGTGGTGTTCGATCCCCTGCCGACACCGACGGAGCCCATCGCAGCGCCCGTGGAGCAGGCGACACCGATGGGAGGCGACGCGCCAGGCCCGGCAGACGGGCCTCACGAGGATCCCGCGCACGGGTTGGTCGAGCGATTGGTGGAACAGATGCGGGCGTGGATCGCGACGCCGGTAGATGATAGCGCTCTCGGCCTGGAGGGCGTCTCGCAGCCGTAGGCAGGGGTGTTGGCGACGACGCGCAGAGTGTGCGCATGCGGGCAGATGGGGCATCCATGGCGGTCAATCTCCAAGGGACGGGGCAGCAGCGGCGTATCGCCTGGCTGGTGGCGGTCTTTGCCGCCATAGGCCTCGTCTTGCTGGGGCGGCTCGTCTGGTGGCAGTTGCTGCCGAATGACGAGCTCATTGCTCTGAGCCTTTCGGACATGGACCGGCCCAACACGATTCCTGCAGCCCGGGGCTGCATCCTGGATGCCAACGGCCAGTACTTGGTGGCTTCGACGGTGCAGTACCGCGTGGCCGTCTCGCCCAAGCTGTTGGCCCCCTGGCAGCGTGAGCAGCTGACGCCCCAGGTCGCGGCGATTCTCGGTTTGCCCGAGGCCGAGGTCGCCGAGACCCTGGCGAGGACCAATACCGAGTACGCGGTGCTCGGGGACGACTATTCCGTGTGGGTGGCGCAGCAGATCGAGGACCTGGATGTGAGTGCGTTCAGCCTCGAGGCGCGGTTTCGACGCGTCTACCCTGACGGGGCACTGGCGGCATCGGTGGTAGGGTTCGTGGACTTGCAGGGGCAGCCGCAGTATGGGCTGGAGCGTTACTACGATCGCCAACTGCGCGGAGAGGATGGGGTGTGGCGGGGCATCACGGACTCGTGGGGCGAGCCGATCATGATGGCCCAGGGCGGCTACCGGCCGGCCCGCGATGGTACCGACCTCGTGTCGACGCTCGACCGCAACGTACAGTATGCCGCCGAGAATATTCTGCGTGATGGTATCGAGCGGTACAAGGCGGAGGCGGGCAACATCATCGTTATGGACCCGCGCACCGGCGCCATCGTGGCGATGGCCGACTACCCGAGCTATGCTCCGGGGGAGTACTGGCGCGTCGAATCCCTCGAGCAGTACGTGAACACGGCCGTCAGTGCGCTGTACGAGCCCGGCTCGGTGTTCAAGCCGTTGACCTTGGCGGCAGGGCTGGAGGCGCGCGTCATTCGGCCTACCGATAGCTATGACGATCGCGGCGAGATCATTGTCGGTAACCAGCGCATCCGCAACGCCGATCGCAGGGCCCACGGGCCGACGACCATGACCGAGCTGTTGGCCTACTCGCGCAACGTGGGCGCGGCGCACGTGGCGGCCATGCTCGGCCCGACGCGCTTCTACGAGATCATCCGACGGTTTGGGTTCGGCGAGGTGACGGGCATCGACCTGATGCACGAGGTGCCGGGCATCATGCGTGTGCCGGGAAACCCGGCATGGCACATGTCCGATTTGGGCACCAACGCCTTTGGCCAAGGCATCTCGGTGACGCCCATCCAGGTGGTCGCCGCCTATGGCGCCATCGCGAACGACGGGGTGCTCATGCGGCCCTACGTCGTGGCCGAGGTGCATGACGGTGCGCACGTAGAGCGGCGCGAGCCGTTCCGTGTGCGGCGGGTGCTCTCGTCGGAGGTGGCCCAGCAGCTGGTCGAGATCATGGCCGACGCTACCGCCATGGGCATGCAACAGGCGACGGTGCCCGGGTACCGCCTCGCGGGCAAGTCGGGCACAGCGGGGATCCCCGATGCAGAGGGGTATGAGAACGCGGATGTCATTGCATCCTACGTGGGGTTCGGGCCGGTTCCCGACCCCCGTTTCGTCATCTTGGTGCGTTTTGACAAGCCCCAGCGGGGCGAGTGGGGCATCGAGGTGGCGGCGCCGGCCTTTGCCGAGATGGCCAAGTTCCTCGTCGATTACTACGGCATCCCGCCAACGGCGGGTTGACGCCATCACGCACGGAAGGGTGGAACACGTGTACGCGTTGGCCGAGCTGCTCGATGCCCTGGCGCCGGGCCTGGGGAGCACCCCCGGGGCTCTGGACGTCATGGTGCGGCGCGTGTGCATTGACTCGCGCCAGGCGAGCGCGGGCAGCCTCTTTGTCGCTTTCAAGGGGGAGCGCGTCGACGGGCATGACTATGTCGCGCAGGCCTTTGCGGCCGGCGCCGTGGCGGCGCTGGTAGAGCGCCCGGTGACCGGTGGTGCCTGGATCGATACCGGGCGGGGCGAGGCCGGGGGGCCGATCGTGGCGCCGGTGGAGGTGATCGTATCGGACGCACTGGCGGCGCTGCAGGCCTGGGCGCGAGCCCGCCGCGCGGCGCGCCCTGATGTGATGGTCGTTGGCGTGACGGGCAGCGTCGGCAAGACGACGACCAAGGAGGCGATCGCGGCGGTTCTGCGCGAGGGCATGGTGACGCTCAAGAGCGAGGGGAACCACAACAACGAGATCGGCCTGCCCCTCACGCTGATGGAGCTCGAGCCGCACCATCAGTGCGCCGTCCTCGAGATGGGCATGTACGCCCTCGGCGAGATCGCCGCGCTGTGCGCCATCGCCCAGCCCACGATCGGCGTGGTGACCAACGTGGGGCCGACGCACCTCGAGCGCCTGGGCACCATCGCGCGCATCGCCACGGCGAAGGAAGAGCTCGTGCGGGCGCTGCCGGAGGACGGCTGGGCGGTGCTGAACGGTGATGACGCGCGGGTGCGCGCCATGGCGGCGGCGACGCCGGCCTCCGTCGTCACCTATGGTCTGGAGGTGGGGAACGCCGTACGCGCGACGGACGTCGCCGCGCAGGGGCTGGAGGGCGTCACCTTTCGCGCCGAGGCGACGTCGGCGGTGCGGGGCGCCGGACAGGAGCCTCACCGTGATATCGTCCTGCGGGCGCTGGGGCGGCATGCCGTCATGGCGGCCTTGCCGGCCATCGCCATTGGGCTCGTGCAGGGGCTGAGCTGGGAGCAGATCCAGGCCGGGCTGCTCGCCCAGGGACAGGGGCTGCGGCTCACTCCGCGGCGCGGGCGTGGCGGCACGACGGTGCTCGATGACGCCTATAACGCCAGTCCGGCATCGATGCTGGCGGCCCTGGATGTGCTCAAGGACCTGCCGGGCCGGCGCGTGGCGGTGCTCGGGGACATGCTCGAGCTGGGCGCCTATGACGCCGAGGGGCACCGCGAGGTGGGGCGCCGAGCGGCTGAGGCGGTGGACGTGCTGCTAACCGTCGGGGTGCGGGCGCAGCGCATCGCCCAGGGCGCGCGCGCCGTGGGGCTCGACGCGTCGGCGGTGCGGTGTTGCTACCGTGCCGGAGAAGCGATGCGGGCCTTGGAGGCGCTCTTGCGCCCTGGCGATTACGTGCTCATCAAGGCCTCGCGCAGTATGGGCCTCGAGGCCCTGGTGGACGCTCTGGTGGAGGATGCGGTCTGATGGCGCCCCACCTCGCGACGGCGGCACTGGTAGCGATGCTCACCTTTCTCGTGCTGGTGCCCTTGGGCCCCGCCGTGATCCGGGCGCTGCTGGCGCGTGGCATCGGCAAGAACATCCGCGACGACGAGCCCGAGACGCATCGCGTCAAGTCTGGCACGGCGACCATGGGGGGGCTCTACTTCCTGGCAGGGATCACCGTGGTGGGGGCGATCCAGGTGGCGGCTGGCCAGACGCGTGTGGCGCTCCTGCTGCTGGCCATGGTGAGCTTTGGCGCCCTCGGGGCGTACGACGACGTCCGGGGCCTCCGGGCTGGCGGCGGAGAGGGATGGCTGGCCCGCTACAAGATCTGGTGGCAGTGGGCGGCGGCGCTCCTCGTGGCGCTCGTTGGCTACTGGAGTCTGGCGGAGCACCCCATGGTGGTGCCTCTGACCGGCACAGACATCGACATGGGCGCCTGGTTCATCCCGGTGGCGGCGCTGCTGATGGTGTTCTTTTCCAACGCGGTGAATTTCGCCGATGGGCTCGACGGGCTGGCGGGGGGCACGGTGGCCATCGCCTTTGCCGCCTATGGCCTGCTGGCGGGCTCGGCGGGCGACCTGGCCGTGTTCAGCCTGGCCGTGGTGGGTAGCCTGTTGGCCTTCCTCTGGTACAACGTGCGTCCGGCGCGGCTGTTCATGGGAGATACGGGTTCGCTGGCGCTGGGGGCGGGGCTGGTGATGGTGGCCATGCTGAGCGGACACTGGCTCCTCCTGCCCCTCATCGGCATCGTCTTTGTCGCCGAGGCGGTCTCGGTCATGATGCAGGTTGCCTATTTCAAGTACACCAAGCGCCGCTACGGTGAGGGGCGGCGGATCCTGCGCATGTCGCCGCTGCACTACCATTTCGAGCTCGGTGGCTGGGCCGAGGTTACTATCACGCAGCGCTTCTGGATCGTGGCCGCCGTAGCCGCCGCCGCCGGCGTGGCGCTAGGGGCGGCGACGTGACGGGCGCACTGACGGACCTCCGTGGGTTGCGAGCGACGATCGTGGGCGCGGCACGCGAGGGCACCGCGCTGGCGCGCTTTTTGGCGCAGTGCGGCGCCCGTGTCACCCTGAGCGATGCCAAGCCGCGGGAAGCGCTGGGGGCGACGGTCGCCGCCTTGGAGGGGTGCGGTGTGCAGCTCGCCCTGGGGACGCCCTGCCCCGATCTCGAGGGCGCGGATGTGCTGTTCATCAGCCCGGGGGTGCCGCGCACGGCGCCGGTGGTCGTCGATGCACGGCAACGCGGCATCCCCATCAGCAGCGAGCCCCGGCTCTTCACGCAGATGGTCGGCGCGCCGGTGGTGGCGATCACCGGTTCCAGCGGCAAGACGACGACAACGGCGCTGACGGGGGAGATGTTGGCGCAGGACGGCCGCACGGTGTGGGTCGGCGGCAACATCGGTGCGCCGCTCATCGAGCGCCTGCTCGGGAATGAGCGCCCCACGGTGGTGGTCATGGAGCTCTCGAGCTTTCAGCTCGAGGTGTTCGCCCCCGATTACCAGGCGCCGACGGTAGAGGAGCAGCGGTCGGCGGCGTCGCGCGCCATCGACACGATGGGCTGGAGCCCCCACGTGGCGGCGGTCACCAACATCACGCCGAACCATCTGGATCGGCATGCCTCGATGGCTGAGTATGCTGAGGCCAAGGCGACCATCGTCGCCTTTCAGCGGCCCGGCGATTGGGCGGTGCTGAACGCCGATGACGCCACCAGTGGGTCGCTCGTGGCGCGCTCTGCGGCGGAGGTGCTGTGGTTCAGCCTCAGCGGAGCGGTGCCCCAGGGGGCATACCTGGATGGCGACCGGCTGATGCTGCGCTACGCGGGGAGCGGAAGGCTGCTCTGTACCGCCGACGCCGTACAGCTGCGCGGGCGGCACAACCTGGCGAATGTGCTCACGGCAGCGTGCTGTGCGATGGCGGCGGGTGCTGACCTCGAGGCGATACGTGCCGCGGCGATGCGCTTTTCGGGCGTGCCGCACCGATTGGAGGTGGTACGCACGTGGCGCGGTGTCACCTATGTGAACGACTCGATCGCCACCTCGCCCGAGCGCGCCGTGGCGGCGCTGCGCTCCTTCAGCGAGCCGGTGATCCTGCTGGCTGGTGGGCGGGACAAGCACCTCCCGTGGGAGGCCTGGGCGGAGGTGACCCTCGAGACGGCGCGAGCGGTGGTGGCATTCGGTGAGGCCGCGCCGCTCATCGCGGGGGTGCTGCGGGAGGCGATGGCGCAGCGCCGGGCCGAAGGGGCGATTGCACTGCACGTCGAGGAGACTTTGGAGCGCGCCGTGGAGCGCGCTGCAGCGCTGGCGTGCCCTGGGGACGTGGTGCTGCTGTCGCCCGGCGGCACGAGCTTTGACGCGTTTCGCGATTTCGAGGCGCGCGGGGAGCGGTTCCGCGAGCTCGTCACCTCGTGGAGCGAGGGAGCCTAATGGCCATGGGTTTCATGCGTTCGTCCACGGCGGCACCCCCCTCGGTGGGAGGGGCGGCACGCACGACGCGCGTGGTCAAGACGGACCTCGGCCTGGTGCTCGTCGCGCTGGCGCTGGTCATCATCGGGTTGGTGATGGTCTACAGCGCGTCGTATGGCTTTGCCCTCATGGAGGGCGGTGACTATGAGGGGCGGCCGACGCACTTTGTGCGGCGGCAGGCGCTCTTTGCCGGTGTGGGCCTGGTGGCCATGGCCGTGCTGTCGCGCATCGATTACCACTTTTTTATCACGCATGCGGTGCGCATCCTCTTGGGGACCGTCGGGCTGCTCATCCTGACGTTCTTTGTTGGCAAGACGGTGGGCGGGGCCACGCGGTGGATCTTTTACGGTTCGGTGCAGCCCTCCGAGATGGCGCGGGTGGGCGCGATATTGTACATCTCGGTGTGGTTGGCCTCGCGCGGGGAGGACCTGCGGGCGGTGGAGCTGGGGTTGGTGCCCTTTGCCCTGCTGCTGGGCGCCATCGCGGGCCTCATCGTGCTGCAACCCGATTTTTCCACTGCCGCGCTGCTGGTGGCCACGGCGACGGCCATGTTCTTTGCGGCGGGCGCCGACATGAAGCAGCTGCTGTTGGGGCTCTTGGTGGGAGGGGTGGCCCTGGGGGTGGTGGCCATCGCCGCACCGTACCGCTCCGAACGCGTCGATGTGTGGCTGCAGAGCCCCTTTAGCGATGCGCTGGGCCAGGGATTCCAGGTGATCCAGTCGCTGGCGGCGCTGAACAAGGGCGGCCTGGTGGGGATCGGCCTGGGCCAGAGCCAGCAAAAGTTTGCCATCTATGCGCCGCACACCGATGGTATCTTTGCCGTCATCGGTGAAGAGCTGGGCTTTTTGGGCACCTGCCTGGTGATCGGGCTCTATGCCCTGTGGACGTGGCGCGGGATGCGCATCGCGTGGTACGCGCCGGATAGCTACGGCATGCTGCTCGCCGTGGGGATCGTCTCCTGGGTCGTGTTCCAGGCGATCCTGCACATCTCGGTGATCACGGCCTCGGTGCCCTTTACGGGCACGGTGCTGCCGTTCGTGAGCTATGGGGGATCATCGCTCGTGGCGACGTTGGCCTCCACAGGCATTCTGCTCAACATCTCGCAACGTGGTGCCGCTTCTGAGGGGCGGGCGGGCTCATGAGGCTCTTGGTGACGGGCGGCGGCACGGGGGGGCACGTGTACCCGGCGCTGGCGGTGATCGAGGCGCTGCGGAACGGCGCGGCCCCATCGGCACCCCTCGAAGCGGTCGCCTGGGTGGGCCAGCGCGACAGCATCGAGGAGCGCATCGTGACGCGCGGGGATGCGGGCGCCGGCCCCATGGCGTTCCATGCCATCGATGCGGGGGCGCTGCGCGGTGCGAACCCGCTCAAGGCGGCCCACAGCGTACTGCGGCTGATGCGTGGGTACCGGCAGGCGCAACGCCTCGTGGCGTCGTTCCGGCCTGAGGTTGTGTTCGCCACGGGGGGCTATGTGTCTGTGCCATTGGTGCTGGCGGCACGGCGCGGGGGGTGCCGCGTGCTCATCTACCTCCCGGACATGGAGCCGGGCTTGGCGGTGCGCTGGCTATCTCGGCAGGCCGACCGTGTGGCGGTATCGTTCGATGCGGTGCGGAGGCACCTGCCGGGGGTCGAGGTGGTGGTGACGGGCTATCCCGTGCGCCGCGCGTTGTTCGAGACGACGCGGGAGGCCGCCCGTCGGGCGCTGGCCTTGCCGCTGGAGGGCGAGGTCCTGTTAGTGTTCGGCGGGAGCCGAGGCGCACGCACCATCAACCGCGCGACGCGCGGCGCGCTGCAGGCGCTCCTCGAGAGGGTCTACGTGGTGCACGTCACGGGGCATCAGGATTATGCGGAAGCGGAGGCCGTGCGCCAGTCCCTGACGCCGGCGTTGCGGGAGCGCTACCACCCCTATGCCTACTTGCACGATCGCATGACGGATGCGCTGGTGGCGAGTGATCTCGTGGTGGCGCGTGCGGGGGCGGCGACCCTGGGCGAGTTCCCGGCGGTGGGTCTCCCGGCGGTGCTCGTGCCGTACCCCTACGCGGGGCAGCACCAGCACGTGAACGCCGACCATCTCGCCCGCCGAGGGGCAGCCGTGGTCGTTGAGGACGCCGACCTCGAGGTGCGTCTGTTACCGACGGTGCGCGCATTGCTGGACGATCCGCCGCGGCTGCGGGCCATGGCCGCGGCAGCCAAGGCGGCATCCGTTCCGGGGGCGGCGGCGGCGATTGCGCAGCACCTGGAAGAGCTGGCCGGTTCGCGAGCACGGGACGCGGCGTGATGCTCTCTGACCACCTACTTTAGCGCTGGCCTTGCCAGGCACACACTGCAAGGGAGTACCGTGGATGGCGCAGTCACCTGGACCATCGATCAGTACGTCATCGTGGGCACGGCACTGGTGGCCTTTGGCTTTATTGGGCTGCAACGTGGTGTGCACCGGGAGCTGCACTCCATGGTTGGGATCGGCATCGGCGCGCTGCTGTCGGGTTGGCTGGCGCGCACCCTGGCGCCACAGATCAACCGGCTGTACCGCCTCGGCCGCTATGCGCTCGAGGTGGGGCTGTCGGGCGAGGATCCCGGCGTCGCCTGGCGGCGCATCGGCGCCACGCCCGATCTCGTGCAGGCGACTGAGAACGTATCGTCCGCGTCGGTCGTGGTCTTTTGTCTCATCGTGCTGGTGGCCTTTATGTGGGGGCAGCGTCGCGTCGCGGCGCCCCATGCCTTCCTACCGCGGCTCCTGGGCATGTTGGCCGGGGCACTTAACGGCTTTCTGGTGTGCTACTACCTCGTGCCGCTCGTGTTCCCTACGCCGCGAGCCATCATCGCCGTACAGAGCGGAGGGATACGCAACGTGTTGACCGGGGGCCAGACGCCGGCCCTGGTGGCGGTCTCACTCGTCGCCATCCTGATCGCCTTCGGCTTGCACAGTGCCTCTGGGCCGGGGCCGGAGAGACGACAATAGCCCTTTATCGCACTCCATAGGAGGATTCCTTGGCCCCCATCGAGGTGTTCTTTGGCGCGATCGTGCTGATGTTTGCGCTTATCGGGGTCGCGCGGGGTTTTCTGCGAGAGCTTGGCGTCACGACGGTGCTCATGTTCCTGCTGTTCTTCCTGAGCCAGTTCGAGCCGCAGCTCGACAAGGGCATGGCCAGGCTGATGAGCACCAACGTGGTTCCGGCGGCCGAGAGGGACCTCTGGCAGTGTGTGCTGTTCGTGTTCGTCGTCGCGGCGGTGGCGTTCGTCTCGTACCAGGGAGAGACGCTGTCGTTCAGTGGCCAGGCGCCGCAGGGCGCGCAAGGGGTCGTTCTGGGGCTGGTGACCGGCCTGCTGAACGGCTATCTCATCGCCGGGTCGATCTGGTTCTACATGCACAAGTTTGACTATCCCATTGAGGTACTGGGGTTCTCGACGGCGGCGCTATCAGAGCTCGCCCAGGGCCTGATTGCCTATCTGCCGATGACGTTCCTGGGCCAGCCGGTGCTGTTTGGCCAGAGCCTATTGTTGTACTTGAGCATGCTGCTCATCATCGCTCGGGTCGCTCGCTAGAAGGAGTGGGGCATGGCATCGTCCGGGGCACCAGCCCTCCCGCAGCACGTGCATCTCATTGGCATCGGTGGAGCCGGGCTGTCGGCTATCGCCCGGGTGCTGGCGATGCGCGGCCACCGCGTGACGGGATCGGATCTGCGTTCGTCGCCCATCACGCAAGCGTTGGGAGCGCTGGGGATCGCCACGTATGAGGGGCACGCCGCCGAACACGTGGACGGCGCCGAGCTCGTGGTGGTGTCGTCGGCTGTGCCCGAGGATAACCCCGAGGTGGTGGCGGCGCGAGCGGCGGGCCTACCGGTGTTGCGACGGCAAGAGCTTATGCCGCGGTTGATGGCCGGTCACAAGGGGGTGGCCGTGGCCGGCACCCACGGCAAGACGACCACGACGGGCATGCTGGCCTACATCCTGGAACGCGCGGGGTGCTCACCGACGTATATCGTCGGGGGCGTGCTGTCTGATCTCGGCACGAATGCGAGCGTGGGCACGGGGCCGCACTTTGTCATCGAGGCCGACGAGTACGATGGCATGTTTCTCGGGTTGCGCCCCCATGTGGCGATCGTCACCAACGTCGAGATGGACCACCCCGACTGTTACCAGGACCTGAACGCGCTGTGTGTAGCCTTTGGCCGGTTTCTCGATGGCGTCCTGCCGGACGGCGCCATCATCGCTTGTAGTGACTGCGTCGCGCTCGCCCAACTCGTCGCGCAGCAGCGCTCGAACCGTGCCCCCGCAGTGACCTATGGGCTGAAGGCCGGGAACGACTATCGCGCTGTGGATGCCCAACCGGTGCCCGATGGCGGCATGCGCTTCCGGGTGGTACGGGGGGCAGAGACGTGGGGCACGTTCCATCTCGTTTTGCCTGGCATCCACAACGTGTTGAACGCCACAGCGGCGCTGGTGGCGGCGGAGCGACTGGGCGTCGAGCGGCGTGTTGCGGGCGAGGCGCTGGCCACCTTCCGAGGGGCGCTGCGGCACTTTGAGGTCAAGGGCGAGCGCGGTGGGATCACGATTGTTGACGATTACGCCCACCATCCCACCGAGATACGCGCCACGCTGGCGGCCGCCAGGGGGCGCTACGACGGTCGCCGCATCTGGGCGGTGTGGGAACCCCACACCTACAGTCGGATTGCGGCCCTACTCGATGAGTTTGGTGCCTGTTTCGGCGACGCGGACCAAGTGATCGTGACGGACGTGTATGCTGCACGCTCGCACGAGCGGGCCATCATCCATCCGGAGACGGTTGTAGCATCCATTGATCACCCGAATGTACACCATGTCGGTGGGCGGGAGCAGGTGGTTGCCTATCTGCTTGATCGCCTCGAGAGCGGCGATGTCCTGCTGACGCTGGGTGCCGGCGATGGTTATCGCATCGGTGAGGACGTGCTGGCGCGGCTAGCGAGGGAAGCGATGTGAACGGAAACGGGATCGGGCGGCTGGTGGAGGAACTGACCGTCCAGGGGTACGGCAGGCGGCTGCTGTTTGATGAGCCGATGGCGCGACACACCTCCTTCGCCATCGGCGGG
>DUUT01000072.1 GCA_012841405.1 Chloroflexota bacterium | reverse complement strand
AGGCCGTGGCCATCGCCCGGGGGTACCTGGCACTGGACGGCATCGACGTCATCTGCATCCCGGCCTTTGCCACGGTCGAGATCGGTGACCAGGAGCGCACGGCGCTCAAGTTCATCGTCGAGCCGCGGTAGAGCTGCTGAAGACGAAACGCCTGGGGCAACCCAGAATCGAATAGCGTGAAGGGGGAGGGGATCGATGGGGATCCCCTCTTCTCGTTTGTAGGGATCAGCCCCCCAGAAATGACCTCGGCTGCGATGCGGCGCTTCGGTCAACCGGCGCCGCGCTCGGCGCGGCAGCGTCGGTGCACGCCGTTCGCGCCGCTTGACGCGTCCAACACTATTGGACATACTGTGCACGGCGCATCCGCGCTGGCCTCTGTGCTGTTATGCCAGCATCGACACCGGATACCAAGAGTCCCCCCCCTGGGCACGCGCCACGCATCACGGTGACCATCGTACCAGTTCATAGGAGACTCATCCCGTGCCGAACCCCACCTATCACCGCTTGCTGCGCATTCTGTTGTTGGTTGTTCTGTTGATCCCCGCATACGTACTGCAGCTCCCCGCTGTAGCGCAGGCCCCCCCCTTGGATAGCACCGCGCCGCCAGCCGAGGTCGATGCGGTGGAGGAGGCGACGGTTGAGGGCGTCGAGCAGCCCACCACGGCGCCGGTGCGCGACCCCTTCTTTGGCATCGTGCAGTCGATCCACGACCCGGAGAGTGCGTTGGCCGCCGGTTCGACCTGGGAGCGGCTGGTGGTGTGGTGGTCGGCCTTTCAGCCGAACGGCCCCGACGAGTGGCAGGAGGGGGTGTGGCCGACGCTGGCTGACGTGGCCGCCGAACAGGCCCGGGGCATCGAGGTCGTGGGCGTCGTGCTCCATACGCCTCCCTGGGCGGCCCGCAACGATGGTGATCCGGCGGTGTCGCCGCCGCACAATCTCGAGTTGCCGTTCGATGATCCTCAGAACTACTGGGGGCAGTTCATGATGCGCCTGGCCCGCGAGTACGCCGGCGCTATCGATACCTGGATCGTGTGGAACGAGCCCGAGTTCTGTTGGACCGGTACGATAGAGGAGTACGCACAGCTGCAAAAGGTCGCCTATCAGGCGATCAAGGCGGGCAACCCAAACGCTACCGTGGTGCTCACCGGCACCACCTACTGGATGGACCACGAGAAGGGTCGGCCCCTGGTGCTGGAGCGGCTGTTGGCTGAGCTGGCCAAGCAAGCCGGCATAGAGCGGGCGTCTGAGGCGCCAGGTGATGGCGCTCTGGACGCTGCGAGCGCCCCACCAAACGACGAGGCGAGCGAGGCAGCCGCGGCCACCGATGGCGCGGTGGCAAAAGAGGCGGCCGAGGAGCAGGATGTGATGCCTGTGCGGCCGGAGCCGCCTGTGGAGGGTGCCCCAGAAGAGGGGACCGACGAGGAGGCCGCGGAGGACGAGGACGCGAGCGCGCCCGAGCCGCCGTGGTACTATTTTGATGCCGTTGCCGTGCACCAGTATGGCAGCTCGCTGAACAGCTATACCGTGCCGGTGCTGTATCGCCGAATCCTCACGTCGTATGGTATCGATGTGCCGCTCTGGTTCCCCGAGTCGAACATGGTGCCCCATGACGACCCGCTCAAGACCCTGATGCGCGGTGGCCTGCGCGGCACCATGGAAGAGCAGGCCGCCTATATGATTCAGAGCGTCGCGCTCGCCCGTGCTGCCGGAGTGGAGCGCTACTCTGTCTACAAGATGCGCGACGAGGAGCCCGAGAACGACCAGTACTATGGCCTCGTGCGTAACGACGGCTCGCCCAGGCCCGCCTACTATGCCTACCAGACGGCGGTGCGCGAGATGAGCGGTGTGCGCGACGCCGTGTACTTTTGGAGCGACGCGGCCACACCGCCTACGGAGGACGAGATCACCGCACTACTGGCCTCCACCGCCCACCGAGCGCAGTTCGTCTGGCCGGGGGCGATGAACGGCGTGCGGATGCGCCGGGGTAACGACCGGGTGACAGTGCTCTGGAATGCCAGTGCCGCGCCACTCGAGGTTGGCGTGCCATCCTCTGCACCGGTGGCGACCCTCATGGACAAGTACGGGCAACCCCTCCCGCTGACACGGGGCACGGATGGCGCCTTTCGCATTACGCTGGCCGCGGCGACCAACAATACCGATGCCCGTGATCCGAGCCTGATCTTGGTGGGCGGGGATCCCGTCATCCTGGTGGAACCGGGCGCCGCCAACCTGCCTGACCCCTACCCACGGCCCATCGATGTCTGCTGGGGCGTTCCCGGGGCCCTCGTGTGGCCCGCGGCCGCCCAGCAGGCGGCGAGCGACGACGGGGCTTCGCAGACGGGTAGCACAGCGGTGGACGACGGCCACGAGGCGCCCGGCACCGACGCCAGGCCGCTTGCCAGCGCCGTGGGGGCGTATCCCGCCCCTGGGGAGGTCGCTGATGGCGGATACCCTGCGCCTCCTCCGACCGACGCCCAGCAGATGATGCCTGCACGTCCGGCGAGTGGTACGGACGAGGCGGGGCGCGCCAGTGCGGGCCTTGGCGCGCAGCCTGCTATGGCCGCCTCCGCGGCTGTAGAGGCGATCGATGGCGCCTTTGCTGCTCCGGATAGAGCCTGGGTAGCGCCCACGGGGTACACGGTTGCCGGGCCATGGCTTGACTTTTTCGACGCCGCCGGCGGCGTCGAGGTGTTGGGGTATCCGCGCTCGCCGGTCGTGGCGGATCCCGAACAGCGGGGCCCTGGCGGACAGCCGCAGTGCGTGCAGTACTTTCAGCGCATGGTCCTCGAGTGGCATCCGCACAACCCGCCCGAGCACCGCATCCAGCGACGACTGCTCGGTGCGATGACGGACGAGGCGGCGCCGCCCACTGAGCCGGTCGCTGCCGACGGGCCGAACTATCGGTACTACCCCCATGGCGCGCAAGGGCTGGGCCATGCCGTGAGCAATACGGCGCCTGATGGTACCGACATCGGTTTCAAGACGTTCTTTGATCGGTACGGTGGTGAGGCGACGTTTGGCTATCCGATGGAGCCCCCGACGCAGCGCACGATGGCCGACGGCGCGACGCGCTGGACGCAGCGTTTCCAGGCGGCCCTGTTCGAGCACCATGCCGAGTTTGACGTCGATGGGACGCAGCCCGAGTCCGGCCTGCCCTGGCGCACGTGGCGTGTGCAGCTCGGCCTCTTGGGCGATGAGTACCTCAAGAGCAGGCGGCTGCCGTTCATCGTGGGGGATCCGGCCAAGCACGTCCTGCGCCCACCCGAGCCTACGCCGTAAGGCATCACAGCAGGTGGTGTCCTCCCGTGCGAAGGCCCAGAGTAGCACGGGAGGCGTATCGCGCACGACGCGACGAGCGCGCCTGGCGCCCGCCTCCGGGCGTTGCACCGCATCCCAGGGCACACGGGGCGCCAGGCGCTCACGCCCCTCGTTGTGCGGTTCCCCGTCGCCCCAAAACCCTGTCTTGACAAACCCTAGCCCCTATGGTATTCTAGCACTCGTCAAGCTCGAGTGCTAACGCTGTTCTTGACCAACCCCATAGTGCGTCATCGTCGCATGGCTCTCGGTAGAGGCGCCCATCCAGGGCGCACCATACTTGGCGGATCGAGAAGGGCCCCGTGTCGAGAGACCATCACCCTTCTCTTTCTGTGTATCCCACACTACGCTTCGGTAAGGAGGTTCAGCCCATGGCAGAAGTAAACCTGAAGCCCCTCGCGGACCGCGTCATTGTGGAGCCGCTGGAGGAGGAAGAGGTTACGTCGACCGGGATCATTCTCCCGGAGACGGCCAAGGAAAAGCCGCAGAAGGGGACCTTGATCGCCGTAGGGCCCGGCAGAAAGGATGAGCAGGGCAAGGTCGTCCCGATGGATGTCAAGGTTGGCGACGTGGTTCTCTACGCCAAGTATGCGGGGACCGAAGTCAAGCTGGACGGCGGTCGTAATGTGCTCGTGCTGCGTGAGAGCGACATCCTCGCTATCGTCGAGTAGCGTCGTAGCACCCGACTATATTTCCAATGCAAGGAGAGGATAGACGATATGGCCAAGCAGTTGCAGTTCTCCGATGAAGCCAGGAGGTCGCTGAAGAAGGGGTTGGACACCCTGGCGGAGGCCGTGGGCGCGACGCTGGGGCCCAAGGGGCGCAACGTCGCCCTGGACAAGAAGT
>DUUT01000071.1 GCA_012841405.1 Chloroflexota bacterium | reverse complement strand
GGGCGAGGAGCCTCGCTACCGCTCGGGGCGACGTCTTAGCCCTTGCCTCAACCACGCCCCACCGCGAGCGCGGCTCGTTCGCTGCCGGGCAGCGGGGGGCACGTTCCGAGGGCTAGTCGAGCGCCCCGACGGCTTGCATGAGCGCCTTCATGTAGCCAATGGCGTGGGCCTGTGCCCGGTGCGCCTCCGGCGAATCGCCGATGATGTGCGGATAGTGATCGGGGATCATCGGCCCGTCAAAGCCGACCTCCTTCCACACGCGCATCGCCTCGAGCATGTCGATGTCGCCCTCGTCGATAAAGGCCTCGCGAAAGGCCGGCATCCGGCCCTTGATGTTGCGAAAGTGCACGTAGAACACCTTGCCCTGCCGGCCAAAGTGCCGGATGGCGTCAAAGACGCCCTGCCCGTACATCTCGGCAAAGCACCCCTGACAGAACAGCAGCCCGTTCGACGGACTCGGCACCATGTCGAGGACGCGCTGGAACGAGGCGATATCGCGGAACAGGCAGGCAGCCCCGGCAATCGGGCTGACGGGCGGGTCGTCCGGGTGGAGCGCCATCTTGACGCCGTACGCCTCGGCGACGGGCATGATGCGCCGGATGAGGCACTCCAAGTTCGCCCACAGCTCCTCTTCACCGATCGCCTTGGGTCCCACGAGGGGGGCATCCTCCATGAGGGCGTGGTCATAGCTCGTAAAGAGCGCCCCACCGCGCCCCGGCGTGTGGCGGCTCGTGCGCCACACCTTGACGGCATGAAAGTTGTAGTGCAGGATGGGGATCCCCGCACGGCCCACGTTCTCCACCGTCCGACAGTAGTTGTCGAGCTGCTCCTCGCGGCCGGGAAGGTTGTAGCGGATCTTGTCGTACCACGTCGTGGGGATATTCTGGATGGCCGCCAGGCGCAGGCCCGCCTCCTCGATGCGCATCCGGAGCTGCGCGAGGCGCTCATAGTCGTAAAAGGGGCCCTCGACGGCCAGCCCCGCGGGGCTGGCGGCGACGATGTCGGTGACGCCGATCTGTCGAGCGAACTGCAGGTTCTCCTCGGTAATGTGATGCATGCCGATGGCCAGTTGCATCGCGACTCCTCTCCTTGGCGGGCGCACGGTCGCCTCAGGCGCCGCTCAGGCAGCCCGCGGCCTCCATCAGCCCCTTCATGTAGCCGATGGCGAACGACCGGGCGCGGTGCCCATAGGCCGAGTCCCCCACCACGACGGGATGGTGATCGGGCATCATCGGCCCGTCAAAGCCGACCTCTTTCCACACGCGCATCGCCGCCAGCATGTCGATATCGCCGGCATCGATGAGGGCCTCGCGAAAGCGGGGCACCGTGCCCACCACGTTGCGAAAGTGCACGTAGAACACCTTGCCCTGGCGCCCGAAATGGCGGATGGCGTCGAGCACCGCCGGCCCGAGCATCTCGGTGAAGCATCCCTGGCAGAACAGGATCCCGTTTGCGGGGCTGGGGACCATGTCGAGGACGCGCTGAAAGGCATCGACACTGCGCATGATGCACGCCGCCCCCGCGATCGGGCTGATGGGCGGGTCGTCGGGGTGCAGCGCCATGCGTACGCCCGCCTCCTCCGCCACCGGGATGACGCGCTCTGCAAAGTAGGAGTAGTTGGCCCACTGCGTCTCATCGTCGATCACGCGCGGCGCCATCAGCGGGGCGTCGCGCATCAGCACATGGTCATAGCTGGTGCACAGCACCCCGCCTCGCCCCCGCGTATGGCGGCTCGTGCGCCACACCCGCACGGCGTGAAAGCTATAGCCCAGGATGGGGATGCCCGCGCGCCCGATGTTGAGCAGCGACTGGCAGTAGTGGTCGATCTGCGCATCGCGCCCCGGCATGCCGGTGCGTATCTTGTCGTTCCAGGCGGGGTGGACGTCATGGATGGCCGCCACCCGCAGCCCGGCCGCCTCGACGCGCTCGCGCAGGCGCTCTAGCGCCTCCAGGCGATAGTGGCCATCCTCCGGGCGGCACTCCGGGCGCGTGACGAGGTCGGTGACGCCGATCTGTCGGGCGAACTGCAGCCCCTCGTCAGTGATATCCATCATCCCCATCGCGACGCGCATGGTTCCCTCGCTTGTGCCATTCCAGCACCTCCCGAAGGAGCAACCGTCTCCTTCGGGAGGTGCGTCGGGTCTACGCGATGACGAAATGCCCCGTCTGGTGGGCGCGGATATAGTCCCAGTTGAGCTCCACGCCGAGGCCGGGGCCGGTAGGTGCATAGACGCATCCCTTGTCATCGACCGCGTGCAGGCCGTCCTCATAGTTCGTGTAGGCGACGTTGCTCACCGTGCCCTCGCACTTGGGATGCACCAGGCCCATCTCGTAATAGTTCGTGTTGCGCAGCGACGTCATCACGTGGCGCTGGGCGGGGCCGGGGCCGTGCATCTCGATGTCGAGGCCGAGCCCCTCGGCGGCGTGGGCCAGTTTCATCACGCCGGTGATGCCGTCATAGCCGATGTCACCCCGCAAATAGTCCGTGGCGTCGGCCAGGGCAAAATCGACGTGCGGCTCCAGGGTGCGCACGTGCTCCGTCTGCAGGAGCGGCGTCTTGATGATCTGACGCAGCTTGCGGTGGGCAAACTGCGAGATGCCGCCGTCCTTGTAGGGGTCCTCCAGCCAGAAAAAGCGCTCCTCATCGCACGCCCAGCCGACCTTGACGGTATCGCCAAAGGTCTCCAGCTCACAGGCCGGGTCGAGCATGAGGTCCATCTTGCCGCCCACGCGCTTGCCGACGGCGTGGATGTTGGCGATCTCTAGGTCGACGAGGGACTGCCCCCACCCGTGGATTTTAAAGGCAGGATACCCCATTTCCAGGCACTGCTCGGCGAAATCGGCGTACGCCTCGGGGCAGTCGAGGCCACCGTTGTGGTCGCCATGGGGCGTGCTGGCGTAGCAGGGCAGTGGGCGGATGTGGCCGCCGAGGAGCTCCCAGATGGGCGCATTATAGTACTTGCCGGCGATGTCCCACAGGGCGATGTCGACCTGGGCGATGCCCATGCGCGCCTGTTGGCGCAGGGCGCGCTTGGTGTCCTGATAGATGCGCTCGCGCTCCAGGGCATTCTTGCCGATGAGGTAGGGGGCGAGGATGGGCAGGGTATGCGGCATGGCGCTGAGGAGTTCACCCGTGATGCCCATGCTGGTGTGCACCTGCATCACCGACTGCTTCATGGTGAGGGTGCTGCCCTTCTCGTAGACGAGGTTGAACCCGTTATAGTCGCGGGTCATGTCCTGCAGCGTGTACTCGAACTCGGTGAACTCGAACTTGGTGATGATCGGCTTCTCTGCCATGGCGTGGACCCTCTGTGTCCTGTGTGGCGGGGCATCGCTCCCTTATGGCATGTCCGCCCCGCTTGCTTTCTATGACCCTGATCCTAGTCCGTTTGCGCTCCATGCCAAACGCAATGTGACCTTTTCTACGAGGGCTAAGAACACCAAGAAGAGGTGATGCTCCGGGGCGTCCGAGCGCACCGCTGGAGGGGGGCCAGCTCCCGCAGCCCGCGCCGGCGGGCTTGGTCGCCTTAGCGACAGGCTTAGCCTGCGGCGCCGCCAGGCCGCCCTGCGCCACGCCGCGGACTCACGTTCGGCGCGAGCGGCTCCGGCGTACGACGCCTGAGCTTGGCCGCGTCGGACTGCGACTCTTGAACCGCGCTCCAGGAGGGCTCGCCCGCCCTGCTATGCTCCAGCGGCCTGTTGCCCGAGGAATTCGTCAACGATCATTCGGCGCTGCGACAAAGCGCCATCGCTTCTCGTCGCGTGTGCTCAGCAGCGGCTGCCCCTAGGCCGTGTTTTGAAAACGCACCCGACGTAGAAACGATGTCGCCCCGGGCGTCAGCGAGGGGCCTTGACGCCCATCGACAAGGTCTCTCACCACGCTCAGAACAACGCTGTGGCCCTTTTTCCAAACACTACCTAGTACGTATACTCGGCCGCCACCTCGGCCATCACGAGCATGCTCTTGACCCACTCTGGACTGTAGATGTCGGCGTCGGTGCCGCTGAGGATATACCCCCCGCCCTCGGCGGCCTGCGCGATGCAGTCGCGGGCGGCTTGGCGCACCTCCGCCTCGGTGGCCTGCGCCAGGAAGGCCATGTCGTCCAGGTTCCCCTTGATGCACACCTTTCCTGCGAGGCGCGCCTTGGCCTCGGCGAGAGTCACGTCGCCGCGCAGACCCGTCTCCACCGGGCTGAGCACGTCCGGGCCGATGGCCGCAATGTCGTCGAGGATATCCTTGAGCTTGCCGTGCTGGTGATAGTTCACGATCCCACCGCGCGCGTGGATCAGCGCCACGGCCGGCTGGTCGTAGGGCACCACCAGCCGCCGAAAGTACCGCGGGTGCACCACACCGGGGCCACAATGCTCCGCGCCCCCCATCCAAAAGCTGGTGATCCCCGCATCGAGGCAGCGCTGTAGGAAGATCATCAGACGGCGGCTCGTCTCGGCGATCACCTGCTCCACCAGATCGACGTCATCGGCGATCAGCTCATAGATCGCCTGAGAGCCAAAGACGCCATAGACAAAACGAAAGCTCGAGCACACCGAAAGCGCCAGCAGCCCGTCGTCGCCCAGCCACTCCTCCCAGGCGAGGAATTGGGAGGCGTCCACCGCCGGCGGCTCGTAGGGGATCGACAGCATACGCTCCACGTCAGCCGCGTCCTTGAAGAGGTGCTCGGCGGTCCAGGTGGCCTCCGGTGTGGCGTGGTGCACGCTGCGCAGCGTCCCCTTGGGCGTGTCGACCTCGATGATGGTGTCAGCGCCCGAGCGCGTGACGCGCTTGTGATCGATGTACCACTGCCCACCCACGATCTCGGCGTCGCCCAGGATGCCGGCGATGGGCGTGACGTCGCAGGCCGCGCGCAGGGCGTCCCACTCGGCCGGCGGCATGGCCTGGGCCATGGCGATCGCCAGATGGGGTGCACAGGGAAGGCGGTCCGGAGTACCGCCGGTGATGGTGGTCAGTAGGCGTTGGCGCGAGTTCATGGTCCCCTCAGTCACGTTAGTCGCCCCATAGTAGCGCACATCCTGTACCCCGTCCACCGGAGATCGGTGCTACCACCAAGGCACGACGGCTGTTAGCCCTCCAGCTCGCGCGCGGCGGCGGTGACGATCCCGTCGATCTCGCGACGCAGGTCGTCGGGGAGGGGCTCCGGGCGATGCGTGCGCAGGATCTCGCGCACCTGCGCGCAGCAGCGCTCCTCCATCGACGTCGCCCCCGCCTCGCGCCAGGCGTCATAGTACGCCCGGTCGATCAGCCGCGGAAACCACAGCTCCCGCCGAAAGTGGCGCACGGTGTGCTCGCGATCGATGAACGACCCGCCCGGGCCGACGGCGTCAATCTCGTCGAGCCCCAGCGTCTCGTCGCTCACCTCCACCCCGCGCAGCACGCTCTCCACATAGCGCACCACCTCGTGCTGCATGGCCAGCATCTCGAGCGACGAGGCCTGGTCGACGCCGCTGATGCCCAGGTGGCCAAAGATGTCGGCACCGGCCGCCGCGCCCAGCAGCAGCGTGGCGGCCGCCTCCAGCCCCGCCTGGGCATCGGGGCGCTTGGCGTCGGTGAGGCCCACGTTGATGTACACCGGCAGGCCATAGTACTTGCCGATCTCGGTCATCGCCACGCCAAACAGCGCCTGCTCGGGCCCGGCAAAGATCAGTTGCGTGGTGCGCATGTCAAAGGCGTGCGGGATGCCGCCGTAGCAGACGGGCATCCCCGGCCGGATGAGCTGAATGATACACACCCCCGCCAGGATCTCGGCATTCTCCTGAGCCAGGGTGCCCGCCACGGTGGCCGGCGCCGAGAGGCCCATCTGCGCCATGGGGCCGATGGGCACCGGCAGGTTGAGCTCGGCGGTGGCAAAAAGCAGGTCGATCCCGTTAAAGGCGAACCGCAGCGGGCTGATCGGCTCGAGGAAGGGGTAGCAGAGGGGGTAGCGCGCCGCACGCTCCCGGTCGCCGCGCACGGCCACCATGATCTCGTTGCAGAACCGCGCCGAGGCGCGATCGTGGTACCAGAAGTGGATCGGCTTGGTGGTGTGCTCTAGGAGGGTAGCCATCACGCGCACGCACCGCCAGGAGGGGGGCAGCTCGTGAGGGTCGCTCATGGCGCCCACCATGGTGAGCTCCTCGAGGGCATCGCCCATCCGCGCGGCGACGGCGGCGTCGGCCAGGGTGGTGTAGCGGCGCTCGCTCCCTGGCACGTCAACCCACAGCGCCTCGCCGGCAATGCTGTTATAGTTGCGCCGCCCCTGGCCGAACTCTGCCCGCCGACTCAGGTCGCGGCCATAGAGGGTGAACGCCCTGCCCGCCGTCTCTAGCGAGCGCGTGACGAGGTCGGGCGGGATGCGCACCCGCTGCGCGGCGTGGTCGACGGCTGCGCCGGCGTCGGCGAAGCGACTGAGGACCTCCGGATGCGGTACGTGCACGCCGGTACGCTCCAGGATGGCCAGCGACGCGGCGTGGATGCGGTCGATCTGCTCGGGGGAGAGGAGCTGCACGCGCATGGGTCACTCCGTTCGGTGGGGAGGCGGCTCGGTTGGAGGATAGGATAGCGGGGAACGGGGCACTTGGCAACGCGGCGTCCTCTGCTGTCGACAACCACCGTGGTGAGGTGCCGCCGCACCCACCCGTCGCGGTGGGCTCACCTCTCGCAGCGATACAGCGCGCCGCCGAGCTCCCCACGGTTGACGCCGCCCCTCGGCGCGGCTATGCTCTGCCTCACGATCGCCAGCCGAGCGCCATCGATCCTCACACTCAGGAGACCACGTGACCACCGACAGGAACGCACATCGCTCCCCGAACGCCGACGCGGGCCTTCCCGTCGACTTCTGGCTCGAACAACCCGGCGCCAGAGCGGCACTCACGCCATCGGAGGGGTTCTGTTGTACCGCCTGGCGCGTTCGCCGTGGCGACCGTTGGGTCAGCCTTCTGTCCGAGGCGCCATCCTGGGAGCTCTTCCGCGGGCGCCCCGCCTTTTTCGGCAACCCCCTCCTCTTTCCCTATCCCTACAGCATCCGCGACGGCGCCTTTGTCTACAAGGGCAAGCGCTACACGCGGCGCCTCAACCGCGAGGGCAACTACATCCACGGGCTGACGCGCGACCACCCCTGGACGCTCGAGCAGACCTGGACCGACGCCGACGGCGCTCATGCGCGCGCGTCGATCACCGTGGGCGGTGGTGACCCCCTCTCGGATGATCTGTTGGCCGAGTATCCTTTCCCCTTCCGCTTTCGCGTGACCTATACCCTCAGCGACACCGCCCTCAACGCCGCGTACGAGGTGACGAACATCGGCCCGGAGACGCTCCCCTTTGGGCTGGGCATCCACCCCTACTTTCCCGTGCCCCTCGTGCCAGGGAGCAGCCTGGGGGATCTCGTGATCCGGGCCAATGGCGCGTACACTCGCTCGATGCGCGCGTTCGATGCGGGGTTCGTGCCCGCCCCGCCCGCGCTGGACATCCGCGCCGGTCAGCGCCTCGACGCCCACCTGGCGGCCGCCACCATCGACGGGCGACCGCTGCTGTCCCTCTATAGCACCCGGCCCGACGATGACGCCGGCCCCGCCGCGTGCGGGATCCGCTGGTCGGTGCAGGAGATACGCTCCGGCCTCACCATCGCCATCACCGCTGGCGACGCCTTTGCCTACCTGGGCAACTATGCGCCGACCGAGCGCCACATCCTCTCGCCGGTCGTCAGCACCTGCGCGCCGGGGGCGCTGAACGCCTTGGAGCAGGGCCGCACTGAGGGCATCATCGAGCTCGCGCCCGGCGCCACCTGGCGATCGTGGACTCGCCTATCCGCCGCGTGGGCGCCCGAGGAGGCATAGCCCACGCCCACCGTGGGGCCGCGCCGTGTTCTGTTAGCCATCATCCAATCCGAATCACCGTAGGGGGAACCATGAAGATCGCATCCATCGAGCAGTTCTACCCAGCCAAGCGCATGCGCCTCGTCAAGATCACCACCGACAACGGCTTGGTGGGCTGGGGTGAGACCACCCTGGAGGGCAAGCCGCGGAGCACCTGGGCCGCGGTCGAAGAGCTCGCCGAGTACCTCATCGGCAAGGACCCGCTGCGTATCGAGCACCACTGGCAGCACATCTACCGTTCGGCCTTTTTCCGGGGCGGCAACGTTCTGATGACGGCCCTCGCGGGCATCGACCAGGCCCTGTGGGACATCGCCGGCAAGTATTACGGCGTGCCGGTGTATGCTCTGCTGGGGGGCGCCGTCCGCGACCGCATCCGCGTCTATGCCCACTGGGGCATCCGCGACCTCTCGGAGGAGGGGCTACAGGCGGCGCGCGAGCGCCTCGACATGCTCAGGGACAAGGGCGGCTACACCGCCTTTAAGGGGGGGATCCCGGGCAAGTGGCGCGCCCACGAGCCGCCCGAGCGTATCGACCAGTTCGTCGAGTGCGCCCACACCATGCGCGAGTGGGTGGGGCCCGACGTAGAGCTGTGCTTTGATTTCCACGGCAAGCTGACGCCCGCGCTGGCCATCGAGGTGTGCAACGAGATCAAGGGGATGCGGCCCATGTTCGTGGAAGAGCCGGTGCCCCAGGAGAACGTCGACGCCCTCAAGCTCGTCTCCGACCACGTCCCCTTCCCCATCGCCACCGGTGAGCGCCTGCTCAGCCGCTGGGAGTTCCGCCAAGTGCTCGAAAAGGGCGCCGCGGCCTACATCCAGCCGGACTGCTCCCACTGCGGCGGCATCAGCGAGCTCAAGCGCATCGCCAACATGGCAGAGGTGTACTATGTGCACACCATGCCCCATTGCGCCATCGGGCCGGTGGCGTTGTCGGCGTGCCTGCAGGTCGATGCCGCCGTGCCGAACTTTTTCATCCAGGAGCAGGTCGACCAGGGCCTCGGCGAGGGCATGCTGGTGGAGCCGTGGCGCGTGCGCGACGGCTACATCGACCTGCCCACCCGCCCCGGTCTGGGGATCGAGATCGACGAAGCGTTCCTCAAGAACACCGTCACCTACACCGAGGAGCTCGGTGGCGAGCACTATTACGAATCCGACGGCGCCGTGGCCGATTGGTAGGGCGCCAACTCGACGGGGGTATATGCCATGCAACGCTACAGCATCTCGACCTACATCGTCCAAGAAGCGCCGCGCGCCGAGGGGCTGGCCCTCATCGCCCGGGCTGGCTTCACGCTGGTCGAGCTGGGCTGCGACCCTGGCCACCTGGAGGACTGGGGTAAGGATCCCGCCGCCATGCGGCGGGAGATGGCAGCGCTCGGCCTGACGCCGGCCTCGCTGCACATCCCCACCGCCGCGTGGGACGTGGCCAACCCTGATCCCGCGGCGCGACGGGCCGCCCTCGACGCCGCGCGCGCGGCCTTTGATCTGGCGGCAGAGGTGGGTGCAGAGGTCGTCATCTGCCACCCTAACGCCTCGACGTATCCACACACGGAAGACACCTTTGACGACGAGATGGCGCGGTCGCGTGAGGCGGTGGTCGAGATAGCCGGTTACGCCGCCGCCACCGGCGTGCGTATGGCCCTCGAGAACCTGCCCGCCCGGCACACGCCCCGCCCCGGCGCCACCATGGGGCAGGTGTTGGCCATGATCGATGGCCTCGGTGACCACGTGGGCGTGTGCCTCGATGCCGGCCACTCGAACGCCAACAGGTACAGTGCCGCCGCCGATGCCCGCGAGGCGGGCGCCCG
>DUUT01000070.1 GCA_012841405.1 Chloroflexota bacterium | reverse complement strand
TCCCGGCGGGGCGCTGGGGCACACCGGAGGACCTGCAGGGGGCGGCGGTGTTCCTGGCCTCGGCGGCCTCGGACTATTGCCATGCCACCACCCTGGCCGTCGATGGCGCCTGGTTGAGCCGGTAGCGTACACGGACGATCCGGGGGCACCTCCTGGCGGTGCCCCCGGAGCCCCTGGAGGGATCCGGGGCGTGGCACCTGGCGGCGCGGTGTGCCACCGCCCGCGCGGTGGGCCGCAAGCGGCTTGACGCGCCCCGAACGGGATCTACAATGGTGCCTCATCGCATCACCTCGGTGACGGTGCTTCCTTGGATAACTCGGTTTCTGAACTGCCCGAGCGCGTCACACGGCGCAACATCCTACTAAGCGCGCTGAACTCGTCGTGCGTCGAAGCCTCCATGACTTTTACGGAGGCCAGTGAGGTCTTGACACTGTACGTGCGCATGCTCGGGGGGTCGAGCTTTCTCGTGGGGTTGCTGCCCTCGCTGCGCTACTTTGGGTGGTTGGCGCCCCAGTTCGTAGCCGCCGGGCGCATGCAGAGCCTCAGGCGCTTTGTGCCGACCATCCAGCGACTGGAGATCATTCGCTGCTCCTTTTACCTCATTATCGCCCTCATGACGCTGCTGCTCGGCGTAAGCAACCCGGGACTCGTCTTGGGGGTGTTCTTTGTTCTCTACCTCATCACGCGCATCGCGGCGGGAAGCTCGGCGGTGGCGCGCGCAGAGCTTGTGGCGCGCATGGTGCCGCCGCGCCGTCGCGCCAGCGTCATTTCGGTGCGTGCCTTTGCGGGGGGTGCGGCGGGGTTTCTGGCCGGGCTCGTGGTACGGGTAGTCCTCGACCCCCGCGTGGGGAGCTTTCCGGGTAACTATGCAACGCTCCTGGGCATGTCGGGGATCGGGTTCGGGCTGGCGATCGTGTCGCTCATTGGGGTCGTCGAGCCGCACAGCACGATACCGGCCCGGGGTGTGGACTGGCGCGCGCAGTTGCGCCGTGCGCCGGCGCTGCTGCGGGCAGATCGTCAGTACCTGCGCTACATCGGTGTGCGCATAGCGCTCACCGGACTCGAACTCGCCAGCCCCTTCTACATCCTGTATGCCACGGAGGTGTTGGGCGCGCCGGCCCACATGGCGGGCATCTATATCGCGGTGCGTACCTTTTCCCGCGTGCTATCGAACATGTACTGGGGTGAGCAGTGTCGGCGCCGCAGCAGTGTATGGGTCTTGCGGTTGGCGTGCGGCTTGGGCCT
The DNA here is from genome assembly GCA_012841405.1 of Chloroflexota bacterium. Lineage (GTDB taxonomy): Bacteria > Chloroflexota > Anaerolineae > UBA1429 > UBA1429 > DUUT01. The sequence continues at coordinate 31,660 of DUUT01000070.1, read as the reverse complement.
GTTGGCGCCGCTGTCGGTGCTGATGCTCGTGGTGTTCGCCTCGCGTGCCTGGGCGGACGGCGCCCCAGGCTATGCCGTCACGCTGTTTGGCGGGGTATTCTTTCTCCAGGGGTTGGCCGCTTCGGCGCTGGGCATCAGTGAGATGGCGTACCTCTACGATGTGGCGCCCGAGGCTGAGCGCCCCACCTACTATGGCCTCACCAATACGGTGCTCGGCCCCCTCTACTTCCTCCCCGCCCTTGGGGGCGCACTCCTCGATACGGTGGGCTATGCCGCCATCTTTGGTGCCACCACCGTCATGATCCTGATTGCGGTCATTCTGGCGAGCCGACTCGATGTGCACCAGCGATTGACCGGCCCCGTGCCCTCCTCCATTGGCGAGGCGGCGGAGTAGGGGAGGGCGCTGCGGCAGGCAAAAGAAAGAGGCGCACGCCTCTTCTGTGGTGGTGCGATCCCCTAGCCTAGAACCATCCGCTGTACCGCGAGAAATGCCACGACTTGAGCTTGCCGTTCGTCGTCCACATGCGTTGCGGCCCGCGCGGCGAATGGTAGTCCACCCATGGCGCCGTGTCATAGTCCATGATCACCGGCACGGGGAACTCGCGATCGGGCAGGAACTCGGCCTTGAACCGGCCGCTGGGCGTCTCGTGTACGCTCAGGTAGACGATCCCGCCGTACCATGGCATCGCCCCGGGGGGTACCGTCACGGCGACGCGTCCCACAGTCAGCGTGTAGCTGCGCTGGGCGAACGGCGGCACGATCATCAAGCCGCTCTGCTTGATCGCTCCGCCCGCCGAGGCCGCCATCGGTAGTACCAGCATCGCCAGCATGAGCATGACCACGACGATGCTCAGAACTCGTCGGCGATTGCGCATCATCTCTTGACCTCCTCCAATGAATGCTGGCCGGCGTCCCTGGCGTTCTCGTCCGGGTGGGGTGGGGCCAGTAGGCAAAGTGCATCTGGGCTCCATCATAGCCCATGTTCAGGACGTGGTGGGTAAAGCTCCTGTAAACTTTTGGCGCTGCCAGAGGCGCCGCGCCAGGAGCGCCAGCGCGAGGAGCGCGGCCGCTACGAGGGCGATCACCCGGATGTCGTCCCAGTGGGGCGCCGTGCGATCGACGACCAGTGTGCGTTGCTGGCCCCAGGCGACCAGCCAGGATGCGGAGGGCGCCCCCACATCGGCAAAGGCAACGTCATAGACCCACTGGCTCGCCGATGGCAGGTGGTCCCAGGTGTGGCGCTGCTCGCGCATGATAGCGAGGGCGAGCTGGTGCTCGAGGTGCGCACGCGTGTCGGAGGGTTGCGCGTTGTGCAGCTCTACGAGCCGCCACCCGGCATACTCGGCTTCGGAGCGCCACACAGCGTCGGGCGCCGTCGTATCGACCTGCTCGCTGTAGCGGTGGCGCTCATGGAGAAGCCCCGCTGCGCGGCGGTACTCGAGGGATCCTTCCTGCCAGGGCTGTGCCAGGATGGCGCCAACGAGATCCTGCTCGCTGTGGAGGGCGGCCCGCACCGCGTCGCGGCACGTTTCTGCCTGCGGTGCGCCCGCGGGAGTGCGCAGCGCGAGCAACAGGGTGGCGCCATCGTCCTCCAGCGTCACGGCGCAGCAGGGCACGCCCTGCAACCGCTGCACGGCATCAGCCAGTTGGTCTCGCAGCCGCTGGGCGGTGAGGGGATAGGGCTCGAGGTGGTAGCGCACCGTCCGTGTCGACGGGCGCAGGGAGACCTCGGTGCGCGCGGCGACCAAGGGGGGGGCAAAATGCACGAGATTGCTGTAGAGCGCGGGGGCCAGCTGGCCGTCGAGCTGGGCGAGCGCCTCGTCCACGCGGCCCTGCTCGGCGAGGTCGAGCGCCCAACGGAGCGTGAGCTCTTCGGCGTGGGTGAGCTCCTCAGCAAAGTGGGCACCGGCCACTGCTCGCGCGAGACCGAGGTACTCCAGCGCGCCGGCGGCATCGCCCGCGGCGCTCGCCGTCTCGGCGGCCGCGAGGTAGATGCGGCCCAAGGCGGCCGTCTGATCCTCCACCGCGGCGGTGTCGCCTCCCGCGGCCTCGACGATGGTGGCCAGCTCCCGCGCGGCGAGCAGCAGGTACCCGAGACGGCGCTGGGGATCCTCGTCAGCGAGGGTGCGGTAGGTGGTCGCCAAGGCCACGCGGGCGGCCGTGTGGCCGGCATCGGCCTCGAGGGCCGCCAGCAGCTCGGCGATGATCTCGCCGGTATAGTCGACGCCGGGGATCGAGGCGGCCCGCGCGGCGTCCTGCAACGCGCTCAGGGTGGCGGCGACCGCTTCATGGGCACCCTCGGCGCGCTGCGCTTGGAGCCGCTCCCACACGGGCGGGGCGATGGCTACCACGTGGTGTGGCGGATAGTGCTCGACCATGGCGTAATCCCACCAGAGGCGCTCCCCCAGCAGGTTGGCGCGGTGCGGGTCGACGCGTACGAGGGCGTCATCGTGGGCCGGGATGGGCAGAACGAAGGCGCCGTGCACCGCTGGCACGGTGCCCCACGCCGAGAGGGCGCTCACCTGCCAGCTCCAGATGATAAAGGGGCTCGCCGTCGCGGGATAGTCGTAGGAGAGGGTCAGCGTGCGACGCCCGCCGCGCTCTATGGGGATCTCCCAGATGGCTAGGTGATCGGCGTCGTGCCCGGCGATGGGCAGAGGCTCACCCCGCTCATCCAGCAGGGCGAGCGCTGTGGGGGCGATGGCGCCGTCGGCGGCCTGGACGGGCCACCCGACGCGGAGGGTGGCCGCGCCGATGCCCGCGGCGGGGTCGAGATGGTAGGTCTGGGCGGTGTGGACGGTGCACGCGTCGTCGGCACAGGCAACGGTGGCCGTGCAGGTGTAGGCCACGAGCTCGGCGACGAGGGGTGCCGTCAGCGGCAGCAGGGGGGCGTCCAGCATGATGCCCGGTCCAGAGCTGGCGACGAGCGGGCGTGGGGCATGCAGGCAGGCCAGCGCCACGAGGAGCAGACAGATGATCGTGCGTGGAACCCTCATTGCCTCGTCGTCGTCCCTCCTGGTGTGGTCCGGAGCGGGGGGCGCCGGTATCTTAGTGCCGCGGGGGCGGGGACGTCAAGGCGCGGGGGCGTCCGAGCGTACCGGTGGAGGGGTGCCATGCCTCGCGTCCACACCCGCGCTACCGGTCCCCCCGGGGGCCGACGCCCGGGCGGCGTGGTGCCTGCTCCCGCCTGCCCGCGCAGGCGGGCTTGGTCGTCTCAACGCCAGGCTTTCGCCTGCGGCGTCATGCCGCCCTGCGCCGCATCGTGATGCGCATTATCGCACGCACCCGGCGGAGCGCCTAGAATCCCTGAATGTATCGGCTTGCCACGAGAGATGAATCCGCTGCCAACGCTTCATCCTTGCTGTTGCGGGCGAGAGCAGAACTTGACGATTGGAAACATTGTGTCTATAATAGTAGACTGTCGTAAGAGGCCGCGTCCCACATTCCATGGCTACGCATGCATTTCCCCACTCATTAGCGTCGGCGCATTCATGTGGCAGCGTGGTCGACATACTCAATGACAGGAGTCTCGGTTTGTAGATCTGCACGCTACTAAGCGGAGTAGAGATTGACCGGGATTTTTCGTGTTGTCAGGGGGCTGTGGCGCCCCATGGCCGTGGCAGGGTTCGAGTACTGAGGAGGGCGACTTGGAGATAAACGATATCAAAAGCCTGCGGATCAGCCTGGCTTCACCGGAAAAGATCCGCGAATGGTCTTATGGCGAGGTCACCAAGCCGGAGACCATTAACTATCGTCGACTCCGACCCGAGAAGGACGGCCTGTTCTGTGAGGCGATCTTTGGGCCCACCAAGGACTGGCAGTGTTACTGCGGAAAGTACAAGAAGGTACGGTTCCGCGGCATCAAGTGTGACAAGTGCGGCGTCGAGGTAACGCATTCTCGCGTACGCCGCGAGCGTATGGGGCACATCGAGCTCGCTACGCCGATCGCGCACATCTGGTATACGCGGCGGTCGCCCAGCTACCTGGGGTTGCTGCTCAACATCTCGCAGCGCAACCTCGACCGTGTGCTCTATTACGCGCAGTACATCATCACCGAGGTGGATGAGGCCGCGCGCGAGCGCGCCATGCGGCGTCTCGAGGAAGAGATGAACCGCGAGGTCTCGCGGTTGACCAAGGAGCAGCAGGAAGAGCTCGACGCCATCGACGCCGAGCTCGCCGAGCGCGCCGAGGCCGCCGCCACCCAGGAGCAGGAGCTGACCGAGGACATCCAGAGGCGCCGCGATGAGGCGGTCGAGGCCGTGATGAGCGAGGCCACCCGCCTGCGCGAGCTGCTGGAGAGCCACCGCGATCAGCCGGCGCCGGACGATATCGTCCTCAAGCCGAGCGAGACGTTGATTCTGCCCCAGGGCGACGTCATCCGCCGCGAGCACCTGAGCGCGTTCAACAAGATCGTGCAGGACGAGCTTTCGCGCCTCGAGGAGCAGTTCTCGCTGGAGCGGGATCGCGTCCTGGCGCCGTTGGACACGCAGGAGGAGCAGGCGAGCCGCCAGGCGGACGCGCAGCAGGAGAGCCTGCGGGAGGACCTCGATCGGCAACTGGAGGAGATCCGCACCCGCTACGAGCAGCAGATGGAAGAGCTGATGTCGTTGCGGCCGCGGCAGCTGCTCAATGAGACGCGCTACCGCGAGCTCCGCGAAAAGTGGGGGCGCGTCTTTTCCGCCGGCATGGGCGCTGAGGCGGTCTATGACATCGTGTCACAGATCGACCTGGACAAGATGGCCGAGGAGCTGCGCCACGAGATTCGCACGACGGGCTCCAAGCAGCGCCGCAAGAAGGCGACCAAGCGGTTGCAGATTGTCGAAGCGCTGCGCCGGTCGGGGAATCGACCCGAGTGGATGATCCTGCAGGCGCTGCCGGTGATCCCGCCGGCGCTGCGCCCCATGGTGCAGCTCGACGGCGGGCGCTTTGCCACCAGCGACCTGAACGACCTCTATCGGCGCGTGGTGAACCGCAACAACCGCCTCAAGCACCTGATCAAGCTGCAGGCGCCCGAGGTGATCGTGCGCAACGAGAAGCGCATGCTGCAGGAGGCCGTCGACGCGCTGATCGACAACAGCCGCCGCGGCAAGATGGTCTCACTGCGGGGCCGTCGCCAGCTCAAGTCGCTGTCGGACATGCTCAAGGGCAAGCAGGGGCGCTTCCGGCGCAACCTGCTGGGCAAGCGCGTCGACTACTCCGGTCGCTCGGTGATCGTGGTCGGCCCCAAGCTCAAGCTGCACCAGTGTGGCCTGCCCAAGCGCATGGCGCTGGAGCTGTTCCGCCCGTTCGTCATGCAAAAGCTGGTGGAGTACAACCACGCCATCAACGTCAAGGGAGCCAAGCGGCTCATCGAGCGCGAGGTGCCCGAGGTGTGGGAGGTGCTGGAGGAGGTCATCAAGACGCGTCCAGTGCTCGTGAACCGCGCTCCCACGCTGCACCGCTTGGGCATCCAGGCCTTTGAACCGGTACTCGTCGAGGGGAGCGCGATCCAGATCCACCCCTTGGTCTGCTCGGCGTTCAACGCCGACTTTGACGGGGACCAGATGGCCGTGCACGTGCCACTGTCCGACGCGGCCGTACGGGAGGCGCGGGAGCTGATGCTCTCGAGCCGCAACCTGCTGCGCCCCGCCAATGGCGAGCCCGAGGTCGGCCCGGCGAAGGACATGGTGCTGGGTTGCTACTACCTGAGCTTGGAGCGCGACGGGATGAAGGGCGAGGGGATGGCGTTCTCCTCTTTCGAGGAGGTCGAGTTGGCCTACCAGCTCGGCAAGGTGCATCCTCACGCCAAGATCAAGGTGTACTACCAGCCGAAGCGTGGCAAGGCAGAGATCATTGACACGACGGTGGGCCGCGTGCTGTTCAACACCGTGCTGCCCGAGGAGCTGCGCTTTGTCAACGAAGTGCTCGACAAGGGCGCCCTCAAGCGGCTGGTCGCCGAGGGGTATCGTCGGTTGGGCCTGGAGGGGACGGCGGAACTCGTCGATGCCATCAAGGACATCGGCTTCAAGTTCGCCATGCTCTCGGGCACGACGATTGCCATCGACGACATCCAGGTGCCGGAGGAGAAGGCACGCATCCTGGACGATGTGAACGCTCGGGTGACCGAGGTCGAGCGGCAGTACCGCCGCGGCTTGATCACCGACAACGAGCGCTACGTCAAGACGGTGGAGCTGTGGACGGAGGCCACCGAGGAGGTTACTTCTGCGGTGGCGCGTCAGCTCGATCCCTACAGCTCGTTGGGCATCATGGCCAACTCGGGCGCTACCAAGGGTGGTATCCAGCCGATCCGGCAGCTGGCCGGTATGCGCGGTCTGATGGCCGCCGACCCCTCGGGGCGCATCATCGCGCTGCCCATCCAGTCGAACTTTCGTGAGGGTCTGAGTGCGCTGGAGTACTTTTTGTCGACGCACGGCGCCCGCAAGGGTCTGGCCGACACGGCGCTCCGGACCGCCGACGCCGGGTACCTCACACGGCGCCTGGTGGATGTGGCGCAGGACGTCATCATCCATGAGGAGGACTGTGGGACCACCCAGGGGATTTGGGTGACCGCACGCGGTGCGCAGGAGGCGAGTGAGCCGTTCACCGAGCGCATCGCGGGTCGCTACGCTGCGGCACCGGTCGTCCACCCCCAGACGGGGGAGATCCTGTGCGAGGCGAACGAGGCCATCGATGACGACCTCGCGCGTCAGATCGAAGAGGCCGGGGTTCAGAAGGTCAACATCCGTTCGCCGCTCACCTGCACGCTGCGGCATGGGCTGTGCGTCCGCTGCTACGGGCGCGACCTGGGCCGCGGCACGGAGGTCAAGATCGGTGAGGCGGTGGGCATCATCGCCGCCCAGTCGATCGGCGAGCCGGGCACGCAGCTCACCCTGCGGACGTTCCACACCGGTGGTGTGGCGGGTACGAGTGACATCACCCAGGGTCTGCCCCGCGTGCAGGAGCTGTTCGAGGCGCGGAATCCGCGGGGTCAGGCGATCATCGCCGACATCAGCGGGCGCGTCGAGCTGCGGTCGGAAGGCGACCAGCGCTGGGTGCGCATCGTGGCCACCGATGTGCGGCGCGTCCCCCACCACGTTCCCGGCAACTTTGCCATCGACGTGGTGGATGGCGATGAGGTCGACGAAGGGGCGGTGCTCGCCCACCGCAAGGGTGAGGACGACATCGTGGCGACGACCTCGGGGCGCGTGAGCATCGAGGAGGACGCTCTGTACGTCATCCGCGAGGAGCGCGAGGAGCGGGAGTACGAGATTCCCGTGACGGCGCGCCTGCGGGTGATCGATGGTATGATGATCAACGCCGGTGACATGATCACCGAGGGTCCCAAGAACCCGCACGAGATCCTGTCGATCCTGGGCGTCGAGGCGGTCCGCGAGTACCTGGTCATCGAGATCCAGCGCGTGTACCGCTCGCAGGGGGTGTCGATCAACGACAAGCACATCGAGGTGATCGTCCGCCAGATGCTGCGCCGCGTGCGCATCACCTCCAGCGGCGATACCGAGCTGCTGCCCGGGCAGTTGGTCGATAGCATCGATCTCGAGGAGATGAACCAAGAGATCATCGCTCAGGGCGGCGAGCCCGCTGTGGCGGAGCCCATCCTGTTGGGCATCACCAAGGCGGCGCTGAACACCGACAGCTTTTTGTCGGCGGCCTCCTTCCAGCACACCATCAGCGTGCTGGCCAGCGCGGCCATCGAGGGCAAGGTGGACGAGCTGCGCGGCCTGAAAGAGAGCGTCATCATCGGCAAGCTGATTCCGGCCGGTACCGGTTTTCGGACTGATGAGGACGGCAGAGCGCAGCAGGAGATGGTGCCGGCGGGCGAGGGCCATGAGGAGCTCGCCGAGATCGACACCGCCCTCCTGGAAGAGTTCGGCGACGAGTTGTTTGCCGGCGGGCTGACGACGGACCTGTCGGTCGATCTGGAGGCTGAGGTCGACTTGGAGGGTCTCGACTTGGACTCGGATGAGTTCGATCAGGACGGATCCGACTCGGACGAGGAATAACCACTCATGGACGTCGCTCTGATACGTCGTCGTCGACGACTCGTCATCGCGCGGTCCAAACAGCAAAGGGGAGGGCTCTGGGCCCTCCGCTTTGCTGTTGCGGCAATGGCGATTACATTGCTTTCTTTTGCCCTCGTTGTGTTTTCTGGCGCCGCTGCGGTCCTCGGCGTTTATGCCTTTTACGTGCAGGACCTTCCTTCGGCGGAAGAGATCGGGCGTCGCAGCACCGAGACGTTCGAGACGACGCGCATCTATGACCGCACCGGCAAGATCCTGCTGTACGAGTTCATCCCCCCCGACTATGGCCGGCGGACCGAAGTGCCCCTGGAGCGCATCCCCGCGCACCTGCGGAACGGCACCGTGGCCATGGAGGACAAGACCTTTTATACGAACCCTCTGGGCATCAACGTGGAGGGGGTCGGGCGCGCCGTGTGGGGCGAGTTGACGGGGGAGAACCTGGGCGGCGGCAGCTCTATCGCCCAGCAGCTCATCCGCAACGTCATCATGACGCCCGAAGAGCGCATGGAGCGCAGCTATGAGCGCAAGATCAAGGAGATGATCTTGGCGTTCGAGCTGACGCGTCGGTACCCCGGCATCGAGGGGCGCGACCAGATCCTGGAGTGGTACCTCAACAACATCTCCTACGGCCGGATGGCCTTTGGCGTGGAGGCGGCCGCCCAGACGTACTTTGGCAAGCACGTGGAAGAGCTCTCCCTGGCTGAGTGCGCCATGCTGGTGCCGTTGGGCCAGTCCCCCGCCCTGAACCCCATCGATCGGCCGGAGGAGGCGAAGAAGCGCCAGGAGATCGTGCTGGATGCGATGTTCCTGCAGGGCTATATCACCGCCGAGGAGGCGATGGCGGCCAAGCAGGAGACCCTCGTCCTGGCGCCGCCGCGCTTTGATATCAAGGCACCGCACTTTGTGATGTACGTGCGCGATGAGCTCGAGCGGCGCTTTGGTACCGAGGCGGTGTACGGCGGCGGCCTGCAGGTCATCACGTCCATCGACCTGGAGGCGCAGGCGGAGGCGGAGCGGATCGCGCGCGAGCACATCGACACGTTCCGTGAGCCGCACAACGCCCACAATGCCGCGGTGGTGGTGCTGAGCACCAAGACGGCAGAGATCATTGCCATGGTCGGTAGTCTGGACTACTACGACCAGGCGATTGACGGCCAAGTCAACATGGCCATCTCTCCACGGCAGCCGGGCTCCAGCTTTAAGCCGTTCGTATACGCTACGGCCTTTGCGCAGGGCTATACGCCGGCCACCATGGTGATGGATGTGCGCACCAGTTTTCCCGATGGCGGCAACCCCGCGCCCTATGTCCCCGAGAACTATGATCGGCGGTTCCATGGGCCGATGACGCTGCGGCGGGGGCTGGCCTGCTCCTACAACATACCCGCGGTGGCGGCGGCCCATTGGGTGGGCATCGACCGCGTCGTCGAGACGGCCCGCGCCATGGGCGTAACCTCACTGAACGAACCCCACTATGGCCTGGCGGTGGCACTCGGCTCGGAAGAAGTGAGCCCGCTGGAGATGGCCTACGCCTTTAGCGTGTTCGGCAACGGCGGCAGCCTGGTGGGCGAGGCGACCTCGAGCCCGGCACGCGAGGGGCGCCGGCGGCTGGACCCCGTGGCCATCCTGGAGGTGAAGGATGCGCGCGGCAACGTGCTCTATGCTTACGAGCAGCCCCAGCGGCAGGAGGTGCTGCGGGCCGAGGTGGCCTTCCTGGTAGCCGACGTGCTGTCGGACAATCAGGCGCGCACCCCGGCGTTCGGTGCCAACAGCGTGCTCGTGCTGAAGGATCGCCCGGCGGCGGTCAAGACGGGCACCACCAACGACTACTACGATGGTTGGACGGTGGGGTTTACGCCGCAGTACGTCACGGCGGTGTGGGTGGGCAACACCGATCGCACCAAGATGAAGAACGCAAGCGGCGTCCGCGTCGCCGGGCCCATCTGGCACGACGTGATGGAGTGGCTGCACGATGGCCTCCCGGTGGAGAGCTTTGAGCGCCCGGAGGGGATCGTGACGGCCATCGTGGACAGCGTGTCGGGCAAGCTGCCCACCGAGTACTCGCCGGGGCGCATGCAGGAGTTGTTCATGGAGGGCACGGTGCCGGTGGAGCACGATGATGTGCATCGCCCCATTGGCATCTGCCGCGAATCGCAAAAGCTGGCGACCACCTACTGCCCGGCGGAAGCGGTGGAGCAGCAGGTGTTCTCGATCTATCCACCCGAGGCCGATGATTGGGTGCGCGAGCAGGGGATCCCGCAGCCGCCCAAGGAGTACTGCCCCATCCACGGGCCCGACCTGTCAGGCGCGGCCGTCGCCATCCTGCAGCCGGGGCATTTTGCCACCATCAAGGGGGTTGTCGCCGTGACCGGCAATGCCCGCCCGGATGGCTTCCAGCGATATCGGCTCGAGTACGGGCAGGGGAGCGCCCCAGGCCAGTGGATCCCCATTGGCGGCGAGCATGGCGAAAGCATCGATAACGGCGTCCTGGAGCACTGGGACACGCATGGGCTCGAGGGGCTCTACACCTTGCGCCTGATTGCCGTCGGTGATGGCGGCGAGCACCAGGCGACGGTGCAGGTACTCGTGGATAATACCCCTCCCAGCGTACAGATCCAGGCGCCCACCCCGGACAAGTTCTTTTACCCGGGCACCGACGAGTGGATCAGCATCCAGGTGGATGCCCGCGATAACGTGGCCATGGACAAGGTCGAGTTCTACATCGACGACCAGCTCTTTGGCTACAGCACGGTGTCGCCCTATACCGTGCGCTGGATGCTCCGGCGCGCCGAGGGCGAGGGGGCCTTCCCGGTGGAGCCGTGGGGCACGCATCGCATCCATGTGGTGGCCTACGACTCGGCGGGCAACACCACGACCAGTGAGCCGGTCACGGTGCACATCGGATCCAAGTCGTGACCACCAGCGGCGAGGGATCGTTTGCCGCGGACTGCCGGCAGCCGCAGGGACCCACTGGGCGGAGCGGCGCTAGCGCCGCTGGAGGGCGGCGATGTCGTCATCCGAGAAGCCAAAGTGGTGGGCGATCTCGTGGATGACCGTGTCCTGCACGAGGCGGACCAACTCCGCGGGGCCGCGGGCGACGAGCTCTAGCGGCCCCTGAAAGAGCGTGATGCGGTCGGGGGATACCAGGTTGTACCCCCGACCGCGTCGTGTCATGGGAACGCCCTCGTAGAGCCCCAGGAGCAGCCGACCGTGCCGCACGTCGGCCGAGCGCATCTGCTCGCGGGATGGCCAGGCGACGACCATCACCGCCACGTTGTCCATGTGCTCCTGGACCCATGGCGGCAACTCGTCCAGCGCCCGCGCCACCAGCGCCTCAAAGGCGTCGGCGGGCAGGCGCGTACCCCGTCTCATTCCTCCCAATCGCCTTTCACTGTCGGGTTCACCGTGACGGTGCGCTCGTGGGAGTAGGTGACCATCCCCGGCCGCCCCCCCTTGATGTGGCGTACGTGGCGCCGCTCGGTGACGTCCACCAGGACCTGGGCCTCATGACGCGCGGCGGAGTAGTAGGCCGCCAACTGTGCCGCCTGGAGGAGCGTCTCCTCCGCGACGGCGCCCCCCCCGGTCTTGATGATGACGTGGGATCCGGGCACCCCGTGGGCGTGGAGCCACAGGTCATCGGGGCTGCCGCGACGAAAGGTGACCTCGTCGTTCTGACGGCTGTTGCGCCCCACGAGGATAAGCGTCCCGTCGGCGGCGTGGACGCTGAGTGGCGCACCAGGGGTCGCGGCCCGGCGTGGCTTGGTGCGCCGCGGTGCCAGGCCGGCCTCCTCCAGCGTCCCCTCGATGGCGTCGAGTTGCGGCCGATCCTCGGCGAGGGCCACCTCGCTGCGCACCTGCTGGAGAAAGGCGAGGTCGGCCTCGGCACGCGCGATGCGCTCGGGCACCCCTTCGGCGGCGGCGCGCAGCTTGCGGTAGGTGCGGAAGAGCTCTTGCGCGTTCTCGGACGGCGAGCGGTTCGGATCGAGGGGGATGTGCAGCGGCCCCCCATCGGCCGGCGCTGGCAAGCCCCACTCTGTGGGATCGATCTCGAGGGCCTCCTGCCCGGGCTGGATCGACCAGGCCATCCCCAGGATGGCCTGGCCCTTGGCCTGCACCGCCTCGATCTCTTTCTCGGGGACCAACGAGCGGCGCAGCGACGCCAAGCGTGCCTCCGCTTGCCGCGTCTGATCGTCGATGAGGGCATAGAGCCGCTCGCGTACCTGCTGGTAGGCATCGAAGGGCCGCGCGGCGTCGAGGACGCGCGCCAGGGCGGCGCTCATCCCGTCAGCGGGCTCGCGTGCGGGCCAATGGGTCAGGTCATAGGCGGCGTAGGCCACCGGCACGGCCACGCCGCCCTCGTGCGTCAGACCCACGCAAGGGGTCCAGGCATGGGTTTCGGTGAGGCGCAGCAGGTCGACGGTGGCCTGTACCACAGCGCCGGCCGTTGAGGGGTCCAGCGCTCCCTCACGCTCGGCGTTGCCCGTGGCGCGATGCACGATCTCGCGCGCCAGCAGGGGGCTGATGCCCAGCACGCCGTGCACCAGGCGCCGCCACACGGGGGCCTCAGCGGGCATGGCCAGCAGATCTTGCGACGTGAGGAGCCGGGGATGCACCTTCTCCTGGGGTGGGGGCGGCACGTAGGGGTGGTTGGGCAGGGTGACGCGGTAGCGGTTTAGTGATGCCGGCACCCGCTTGACGGCATCCATGACGAACCCATCGCTGCTCACCAGGATGATGTTGCTGTAGCGGCCCATCAGCTCGCAGATCAGGTGCACCGTGCCGTGCTCGCCGGTAAAGGTCAGGCGCAGCACGCGCTCCAGCTCTGGCTGGTGCACGCCCTCGAGCCGGGCGCCCCGCACGTACTTGGCCAGTAGCAGCTGCATCGGCGAAGGCTTTTCCACGCCCCGGCGCAGCCTCTCAGAGACGAGCAGGAGGCGGGGCGAGCGGGCCTCTGCCGAGGCCAGCAGCTGGTAGCGCTGTCCCGCATAGATCTCGAGGCCGACGGAGAGCGCGGAGGGCTGGACGATACGCTGCACGCGTCCACCACGGGAGGCGTCGGGGCCCAGCAGGCGTTCCGCGAGCTCGTCGCGCAGGGCGGCGATGGTCAGGGCATCGAGGTACACAGCCTATCTCCCAGGGCAGGGCGACTCACGTCGCTCCGACAAAGTGGTGCGCACAAGCAGGGCGCGCGCCTATGGGGCGTTCATGTGGGCGTCGAGCATGGCCGCCAGACGAGCGGCGGAGCAGCCCCCGGGAACGCGGAGCCGCGCCAGCGTGAACATGGCATCCGAGCTGTGCTCCACGCCCAAGTGCACCGTCACTGCGCCCCAATAGTGAGCAGAGTGTAGCACACGGATGGCGAGGTCGTCATATTTGCCCGAGGGGTAGCAGAAAAAGCGCACCGGTTCGCCCGTCCGGGCCTCGATGGCCTCTTTGGCCCCCAGCATCTGCCACACGAGATAGTCCACATCGCGCCCGCTGAGGACCACGTGCGTGTGCCCGTGCGCCTCCATGTCCATCCCCGCGGCGTGCATCTCGATCACCTGATCCCAGGTCATATAGGCTTCGTGGCCCTCATCGAGGTGGCCCGTGATGAGGAAGAACGTCGCCGTAAAGCCATAGGCCTTGAGCAGCGGAAATGCGTGCTCATAGTTGTCCCGGTAGCCGTCATCAAAGGTGATGATGATGGGGCGCTCGGGGAGGGGGTGGCCGATCTGCAGGGCGAGGGAGAGGTCGTGGAGGGTGATCGTCTCGTATCCCGCCTCGCGGAGGTAGTGCAGGTGCTCCGCAAACTGCTCCGGCGCTACCGACAGCTCCCGCCGGATGGAGTCGGCACCGGGCGGGGGGGCGGAGAGATAGTGGTACATGAGGATGGGCACGCGCAGGCGGCGCGACGCGCCATCGGGCGTTGGGAGGGGGAACGGCGTCGCCGTGGGGGCCTCAGTGGGCGCCGGCTCCGTTGGGGGCAACGCAGTGGGCGTCGCGGGCGGCGTCGGCGACGGGGCCTCTGTGGCCGTGGGGGAGGTACTCGGTTGGGTTGGTGACGTTGCGGGCGGCGTGTCCGTTACCGCCGGAGGGGCAGCGACGGGGGCTACCTCGGTGGCGAGGGGCGCTGCCCCCTCCTTCCGCGTCCGTAACGCCCGTGCTGCCAGGGCACCAGCGATGATAAAAAGACCGGCCAACGCGCCCAGCAACGCGCGCTGCCGGAGAGTACTGCTCCACGATGCCAGCATCGTTCGACCTCTCTAAGGATACGCGCCGATGATACTGTGGGTCGGGCAGGGGGTCAAGCGAGGGGCTGCCTGTGGCGTGGTGCAACCCGCAGCCCGTACCGCCCCCGATCGCTGATTGACCAACACGGGCCCCCATGCTACACTCCTCCCGTTCTCACAGGAAGGAGTGTAGCGCTTGCGCGTCATCGCCGGGGTCGCCAGAGGGCGGCGCTTGCAGCCCGTGCCGGGGGAGGGCACTCGGCCAATCACGGACCGCGTCAAGGAGTCGCTCTTTGACATCCTGAGCGGTGGTGTCGAGGATGCCCGCTTTCTGGACCTGTTTGCGGGCACGGGGAGCGTGGGCATCGAGGCGCTGAGCCGCGGCGCCGAGCGGGCCGTGTTCGTGGACAGTGCCCGCAAGGCGATCGATACGGTGCGGCGGAACCTGCGAACCACCGGGCTGGCGGAGCGCGCGGAGGTGGTGCACGGCGATGCCTTTCGCTTCCTGGAGCGCGAGGCGGGCGGTGAGCCGTTTCACTATGTCTATGTGGCGCCGCCTCAGTACCGTGACATCTGGGCGCGGGCGTTGCTGGCGCTCGACGGCGCGGACCTCGTCGCTGCGGACGGGATGGTGATCGTGCAGATCCATCCCAAAGAGTACCACGCGGTGCCGCTGCGGCGGCTGCGGCTCACCAAGGAGCGGCGCTACGGGAGCACCCTCCTGCTGTTCTACGAGCCCGTCGCGGATGCGGCGGCGCGCGACAGTGACACGGCGGCGCAGGCCACCCCCGCCGACGGGGAAGAGGCCGAGTAGCGAGGGCCGAAGGCGATGGTTGAAGTACAGGTAGGTGACGTGGTGACCCTCCGCAAGGGGCACCCCTGTGGCGGCAACGAGTGGCGGGTGCTGCGTATCGGCGCCGACATCGGCCTGCGGTGCGCCAAGTGCGGCCGGCGCGTGATGCTGACGCGACGCGAGTTCAACAAGAGCGTCAAGACCTTTCTCTCGCGGGCTGGCGCGCCCGGGGAGCCTGCAGCGCCATGAGCGACGCTAGCGCTCCGGCGGTCAACGGCGCCGGGACCGCGGCCATCTATGAGCGGGTCGTGGCCAGCCTGCCCGGGCTGTGCCTCGCCTACGATGTACAGGGGGCCCTCCTCGCCTGGAACGATGCGCTGGAGGTGGCCGCGGGCTTGACTCGGGATGAGCTCGGTGCCCGCACGCTGTCAGAGCTCCTCCCCGAGGCCGCCAGCGCCCTGCTGGCCGTTGGCACCCGCTCCGGAGTCGCGCCCCCACGGGGCGCTACCCCCGGGGTGCTGCGTCTCGACCTCGTCACGCGGCAGGGGCGGCGCCTGGCCCTCGAGGGGACGGTGAGCCCCATCACGGCGGGCGGTCGGGTGGTGGGAGGCGTCCTCCTGGCGCTGGATCTGCGCGAGGCGCAGCGGCGCCGCGAGCAGATCGTGCGCGTCGAACGGCTGCGGGCGTTGAACGAGCTGGCCAGTGGTATCTCGCACAACTTTAACAATCGCCTGACGGTGATCCTCGGGAGGGCGCAATTGGCGGCCAGGACGGCGCGCGATGAGGATCTGCAGGCGGACCTGGAGGCCATCGCGCGGGCGGCGCGCCAGAGCGCCGACCTCGTGCAGCGTCTGCAGAGCTCGACGGCCTGTTGGGAGGATCGCCGTGGGTTGCCGTGCGTCGACATCAACACCCTAGTGCGCGAAGAGGCGGAGCGCGCGCGGACGGCGTGGCGCGTACCGCCGCAGGCATCCGCCCCGGAGATCCGCATCCATGAGGACCTGGCCGACGTCGCCCAGCCCAAGGGCCTGGCGGACGCGTTGAGGCAGGTGCTGCAGCACATGCTCGATAACGCGCGCGACGCCATGCCCGCCGGGGGCACCATCACGCTCTCGACGCGCCAGCAGGGGCATTGGCTCCTGCTGCGCGTCAGCGATACCGGCGAAGGGATGACGGAGGAGGTGCGGCGCCGGGCCTTTGATCCCCTCTTTACCACCAAAGGCCCTCAGAGCGCCGGCCTGGGGCTGAGCACCGCCTACGGCATCGTGGCGCGCCACGGAGGCGATATCGAGATCGAGTCGATCCCCGGGCGGGGAGCGACCTTTACCGTGCGGCTGCCCACCGGTGGAGCACCGCATCCGGCGCTGCCTGAGCGGCCCGTCGCCGGTGGGGGGCAGCGCATTCTCGTGGTGGATGACGAGGGCGAGATCTGTCAGATGCTGACCCGGCTCCTCGAGGGAGAGGGCTATCGCGTCGCCGTAGCGCTCGATGGCCAGACGGCCCTGGCGCTGTGCGCTGCCGAGGGCTTTGACCTCGTCATCACCGAGCTCGGCATGCCCGACATGTCGGGGTGGGAGCTCGCGGACACCCTGCGGCGCCAGTGCCCCGATACGCGCGTGCTGCTGATGAGCGGCTGGGAGCTGGATGTCGACGGGGAGCGCCTGGGGCAGTACAACGTGCACGAGGTGCTCCACAAGCCGTTCGAGATTCGTACCCTCCTCGATGCCGTGAGCCGCTGCCTGGCGGCCTCGGCCTAGAAGCAGCGTCACCGTGATGGAGAGCCCGGACGATACCATCGTGGCCATCTCGACCCCCATCGGTCAAGGCGGCATCGGCATTGTGCGCCTCAGCGGGCCCGAATCCCTGGCGATTCTGCGGGGATTGTTCGTTGGCAGCGGGCGCGGGTCCCGCCGGTTAGCATCCCACCGCCTGTACCATGGCCACATCGTGGATCCAGCCAGCGGGCGGCGCGCCGATGAGGTGCTCGTCGCCTACATGCGTGCGCCGCGCACCTATACACGGCAGGACGTCGTCGAGATCAACTGCCACGGGGGGATGGCGGCCCTGCGGGAGGTACTGAGGCTGTGCCTGGCTGCCGGCGCCCGTCCAGCGCACCCTGGCGAGTTCACCCTGCGGGCGTTCCTCAACGGGCGTATCGACCTCGCCCAGGCCGAGGCCGTGCTCGACGTCATCCGCGCGGAGACGAGCGCCTCGTTGCGTGTGGCGGTGGAGCAGCTGGGGGGGCGGCTGTCGCGCCACGTCGGCGAGGTCCGGCGGCGGTTGGTGGAGGCGCTGGCCTACTTGGAGGCGTCCATCGATTTCGAGGACGAGATCCCCCCGCGCGATGTCGGCGCCGACCTGGCAACGGCAGCCGACGCGCTACGCGCGCTGGTGCAAGAGGCCGAGTGCGGCGCCCTCTACCGCCAAGGGGTGCGCGTGGCCATCGTGGGGCGGCCCAACGTGGGCAAGAGCAGCCTCCTGAATGCTCTCCTGCGGCGGGAGCGCGCCATCGTCACGCCCATCCCGGGGACGACGCGCGACACGGTGGAGGAAGCCATCAACCTGCGCGGCATCCCGGTGGTGCTCACCGATACCGCCGGCCTGACGGACAGCGACGATGCCATCGAGCGCATCGGCATGGAGCGGAGCCGGGCCTCGATGATGCGCGCGGACGTGGTGCTCCTGGTGGTGGACGGCAGCTGCCCGCCGGGCACGGCGGATCGCCGCATCGCCGCCGATGTAGCCGCGGCGATGGACGGCCGGGCCGCCGTCGTGGTCATCAACAAGGTGGATCTGCCGCCGGCCGACGGCCACGAGGCGCTCTTGACGGAGGCTCCGCGGGTGCGCGTATCGGCGCGCACCGGCGACGGCATCGCCGCGCTCGAGGAGTGCCTGTTGGAGACGATCCTGGCCAGCCCGGTGACGCCGGGTGCGGAGCCGCTGGCCAGCAACCCACGCCATCGCGAGCTCTTTGGCCGGACCCTGGACCACGTCTCGGCCGCCGCGACGGCGCTGGCGGAGGGCGTGGGGGCCGATCTCGTGGCCATCGACGTCTCGGAGGCGGTGATGGCGTTGGGCCAGGTGACCGGTGAGACCGCCACCGAGGATCTGCTCGATACCATATTCAGCGCCTATTGCATCGGCAAGTAGCGCCCGCGGCACAGGGCCGCGGCGCTTGCCGGCACCATGGGCGGGAGGTCGTTGTGAAGCTCGCCATCGTCTGTTCGTGGCTCAACCAGTATGGTGGCGCCGAACGCGTGCTCGAGGTGCTGCACGCCATGTATCCCGAGGCGCCGCTCTATACATCCATCTACCGGCCCGAGGCGCTTCCCGAGGCCTACCGGACGTGGGATATCCGGCCGTCGTTCCTCAACCGGTTGCCGCTCGTATCGCGCCTGCCCCAGGGATTCCTGCCCCTCTTCCCCCTCGGATTCGAGAGCATGGACCTGCGCGACTATGACGTGGTGCTCAGCGTGACGAGCGCCTTTGGCCACGGCGTCATCACCCCGGCCGAGACGTGCCACGTCTGCTACTGCCTGACGCCGACGCGCTTTTTGTGGAGCTATCACAGCTATATCGAGCGCGAGGGGCTGGGCCGGGTGGCGCGGCTGGTGTTGCCTCCCTTTCTCAGCGGGCTGCGCCAGTGGGACCGCCACGCTGCCGACCGCGTCGATCGCTTTGTGGCCATCTCGCGCACCGTGCAGCGCCGCATCGCCAAGTACTATCGTCGCGAGGCGCCGATTATCTACCCGCCCGTGCGTACTGAGGGGGCGTTCGTCGGTGCGCCGCCGACGGAGGACCCCGAGGGGTACTTCTTGGTTGTCTCACGGCTCGTGCCCTACAAGCGCATCGACCTGGCGGTGGCGGCGTTTACCGCGCTGGGGCTGCCGCTGCGCGTCATCGGCACCGGGCGCGACCGCGCCGCGCTGGAGGCCATGGCGGGTGACAACGTCGCGTTCCTGGGGTATGTGTCCGATGAAGAGGTGCGCCGGCAGATGGCGCACTGCCGTGCCCTTATCTTTCCGGGGGAGGAGGATTTCGGCCTCACCCCGCTCGAGGCCATGGCGGCGGGGCGTCCCGTCATCGCCTACCGGGCCGGTGGGGCGCTGGACTATGTGGAGGAGGGGGTTACGGGCGCCCTCTTTGATACCCCCGATCCCTCCGCCCTCGCTGAGGCGGTGCGGCGCCTGGACACGTACCGCTTTGACCCTGACGTGCTGCGGCGCCACGCCGAGCGGTTTAGCGAGGCGCGCTTTCGCCAGGAGATGGGCGCCTTTCTCGCCGATGCCGTGGCGTCTCGCGACCTGCCCGCATAGGCGGGTCCCTCGCGGACCCGCCCCCGGTGGTGGCGCCGTACCCCTCCCACACGGCGCGGCCTTGCCTTCGCGCGGCGCTGCGTAGAGTTGGAATCTGAGGCCGAATGCGCTATCATGGAGATAGCAGAGTAATTAACTAGAGAATCATCGTGCCTCCGGCCGGGCCACCCCATCCCCTGGAGTGCCGCCACACGGCGTTCCCATCTATCGCCCTTTGCTCATCCCTCTCCGCAGAGCCCACGTGGCGCCGACCGTCGAGGTCGCCGTGTTCCATATCCATACGATCGGAGGGCACCATGCCGAATCCGATTCTCTTCGTGGTGGATGATGAGCTCGATAGCCTCCGCAAGGTCGAACGCGAGCTCGTGCGCCGCTACGGCGCCGACTATGACGTGCTCACCGAGACGTCGGCACCTGTGGCGCTGCAGCGTCTGGAGGCGCTGGCGATGGATGGGCGCGAGGTGGTGGTTGTCTTTGCCGATCTCGAGTTGCCCGGGATGCATGGCACCGACTTTTTGATGCGCATTCACGACCTGATGACCGAGGCCAAGCGGGCGCTCCTCGTTGATCTGGGCAACATCTCGTGCGCCGGTACGCTGCTGCAGGCGCTCACCTTTGGCCAGGCGGACAACTATATCACCAAACCGTTCGAGACGCCCGATGAGCAGTTCCACCGCGCGATCAGCGAGCTGCTGGAAGAGTGGGCCCGCATCCACCGGCAGCAGTTCGAGCTGGTGCGCATCGTCGGTGAGCAGTGGTCGCCCCGCTCCTACGAGCTGCGCGACGCGCTCACGCGCAGCGGCATTCCCGGTGCGTTCTATGACGTGAACTCGGACGAGGGGCGCGACCTGCTCAAGGCGGTGGATCAGCTGCCGCCGAGCAAGCTCCCCGTGTGCGTCCTCTACAACGCCGAGGTGCTCATCGACCCCAGCTTTGTCGAGTTTGACGAGGCGATTGGCGTGAGCACCCACCCCGAGGACAAGCTGTACGACCTGGCCATCGTGGGCGCGGGCCCCGCGGGGCTGTCGGCGGCGGTCTATGGGGCGTCGGAGGGGCTCGACACGGTCGTCGTTGAGCGCGACACGCCCGGCGGGCAGGCGGGTACGAGCTCGCTCGTCCGCAACTACCTCGGCTTCCCGCGGGGCATCAGTGGCAGCGACTTGATGATGCAAGCCTACCGCCAGGCGTGGCTGTTCCAGGCCAAGTTTGTCTTTGCGCGAGACGCCGTGGGCTTGCGCGCCAACGGCACAGAGCGCGAGGTGGTGCTCTCGAACGGGGAGATTATCCGGGCCAAGACGGTGCTGCTCTGTCCGGGGATCGCCTATCGTCGGCTGGGCATTGACGCCATCGATCGGCTGGTGGGCATGGGCGTGTTCTATGGCACCGCCGTCAGCGAGGCACAGGCGATGCGCGGCAAGCATGTGTACATCGTGGGCGCGGGCAACTCGGCCGGGCAAGCGGCGCTGCACCTGGCGCGGTACGCCGCGCAGGTGACGATGCTGGTGCGCGGCCCATCGATGGCGCGATCCATGTCCTCCTACCTCATCCAAGAGGTCGCGGCGATGCGCCGGATCCAGGTACGCGTGAACACCGCAGTGATCGACGGCCGGGGGGAGCACATCCTGGAGGGCCTCGTGCTCCAGAACACGCTCACCGGCGCCCTCGAGGAGGTCGAGGCCGGGGCGCTGTTCATCCTCATCGGCGGCGAGCCGTACACGGCGTGGCTGCCCCCAGTGATCCAGCGCGATCGGCAGGGCTATATCCTGACCGGCCGTGACCTGGCGATGGGCGGGGGGAGCCCCGACGCGTGGTCGTTGGCCCGGGCGCCCCTCCTGCTCGAGACGAGCGTCCCCGGCGTGTTCGCCGCCGGCGACGCGCGGCATGGCGCGCCGAAACGCATCGCCTCGGCGGTGGGAGAGGGCTCGGTGGCCATTCGCAATGCGCACGAGTACCTGGCCGAGCTCGAGACGGGGCACGTGCCGGTGACGGAAGCCGTCTAGCCGGGGGGCCGGCGCTAGCCTACGCCGGGAGCCACACCGTAAAGGTGGTGCCTGCGCCCTCGGTGGACTGCACGGTGATGTCGCCGCCGTGGTTATGGACGATCTCTTGGCAGACAAAGAGGCCCAGCCCCGTTCCCCGCTCCTTCGTGGTGTAGAGGAACTCGAACAGGTGTGGGAGCGATGCTGGCGGGATGCCCTCTCCGCTGTCCGCGATGGTTACGCGCACCCCCGGAGGGTCCTCCGTCGCCGCGAGGTTGACCTGCAGGAGGCCGCCGGTGGGCATGGCGTCGATGGCGTTGAACACGAGGTTGAGGAACAGCTGGCGAAGCTCATCCTGCTGGGCGATCACTGGGGGAAGCTCACCAGAGATGTCGAGGCGTGAGACGACGAGCTGCTCCTCGCACTGTTTCTGCGTGACGAGGAGCACTTGTTCGAGGATGCCGTCCACGTGCGTTGGGGCGGGCGCCCTGTTCCCCCGGCGGTGAAAGTCGCGCAGGCGGTTCACCACGCGATCGGCACGGTGCAACTCGTTGCGGGCAGCCTCCAGGTAGCGCTGGGCGTTCGCCGAAGCGATGCGTTCCTCGGTGAGTGTCTCGGCCAGCAGGCCGAGGCAGCCGATGACGGCCTGGAGGGGGTTCTTGATCTCGTGGGCAAAGGCGGTGGTGAGCTGCCCGGTGACGCGCAACCGCTCGGCCTGTATCAGGGCGGCGCGGGCCTGCCGCTCCTCGGTGATGTCCTCGATCATGCAGATGGCGAACCGTGGCGCACCCCCCGCCCCGCGTACCGCCGACATTGTCACCTGGCCCAAGCGCAGCTGCCCATTGGGGTGTACCCAGTGCGCCTCCCCCTTGGTGGTAGAGGCTCCATCCTCGAACACTGCCCGGCAGCTCTTCCGCAGCGCCTCGCGGTCACGGCCGTGTAGGAAATACTGCGTGATGGGGCGCCCCACCATCTCTGCCCCCGGACGGCCGAGCAGTTGTTCCAGTGCCGGGTTGACGGCCAGGAGCCGCCCGCGTAGATCGATCACGGCGATGCCCATTGCCGCATCCTCAAAGACGGCGCGAAAGCGCGCCTCGCTTTCGGCGAGTGCTGCCGTGCGCGCCGCGACCTGCCCCTCGAGGTCCTCCGCGTAGCGCCGTACTTGCGCGTGCAGGCGAGCCTTCTCGCGGCCAGCCGCGGCCAGGTTGGCCAGGGATTGAAGCGCCTGCAGGCGTTCGTGGTCAAATGCGCCCGCTTTGCCAGCATAGACGGCCATGACCCCGGTCACTCGGCTATCGTGTACCAGGGGCAAGGCCGCCATGGAGCGGAACCCCCGCGCCAGCCCATCGTCGCGCCAGGGGGGCGAAAAGAAGGAGGCGTTGGTGATATCATCGACGACGACGGCCTGCCCCGTGCGCAGCACCCGGGTTGCGGGTTGCCGCTCCCCCGAGCTGTCCAGCGAGAGCTTGATACGCGTCCGGTACGCCTCATCGAGGCCGGCGGCATACATGGGCACGACGATGCCCGAGCCGTCCTCGGGTACCAGACCGATCCACGCGAGCTGCAGGCCAAAACGCTCCACCGCCAACGCACAGGCGCGCTGCAGGATATTGTCCTCGTCGCTCTCTCGGGAGAGGACCTGCGAGGCGTCTGCCAACGCCGCGAGATCCTCGAGGCGCTGCGCGATGGCCTGCTGCGCGCGCTTTTCTTCCTCAATGTCGCGGACGGTGCCGATGAGGGCAATCGGGTTGCCCTCGGTGTCGCGCATGAGCCGTCGGCGCGCGCAGAACCAGCGGTAGCCGTGGCGCTTGGTCTTGAGGCGGTACTCGACGGTATCCGTAGCCAGGGGTTCGGTGGACGCCTCCAGAGCGGCATTGTGAGCTCGGTAGGCCTGACGATCGTCGGGATGCAGCAGCTGCTCTCGCTCCTCGGCGCAGAGGGCAGCAAACTCGTGGGCGGTATAGCCGTACAACTGCTCGATGGTCGGGCTGAAATAGTCGTACGTGCCGGAGATGAGATTGCGGCGGTAGAGGGCGTCGCGCGAGTTCTCGAGCACCTCGCGGCACATCGCCTCGCTGGCGCGCAGCGCTTCCTCGGCGCGCGAGCGCTCGATGACATCGGCGGCCATGCGTGCCAACAGATCGATGAACCGCAGCTCGTGGTCGCTCGGAGGGTGGGGCGCGGTGTAGTGGTTGTTGAGCATGCCCACGAGGCGACCGCTATGACAGATGAGCGGGGTGGACACCACGCAGCGGATGGCGTTCGCTGCGAGCACGGCGAGGTCCGCGCTGCCCTGGAGCTCCGGTAGCGCGCACACGTCCTCGACGATGACACGGCACCGGCGCCGCTGGGCGGCGCCGCAGATCGCCGGGCAGCTGTTGGTGGCAAAGCGCTCGACGTACGAAGGGCTCAAGCCCTGATGCGCCACCAGGTGCAGCGCGCCACTCGACGCGTCGACGACCTGGATGCTGCCCATGCGGGTGCCCGTGATCTCCGCGGCTGCGGTGAGGATCTCGCGCAGCAGCGGCAAGAGATCATCCGGTTGTGCCAGCCGCGTGCTGAGCGCTTGGAGCCGTGTCATGCCGTCCAGGTCGCGGGCGAGGCGACGCTCGGACGCCTGCATGGCTACCTCGGCGCGCTGGCGCATCAGGACTTCAATGACCGTAGGCGATAGCGCGCGCAGGGCCTCCAGGTGATCGCGTGTGTAGCCCCCGGGGCGATTGGCCACCGCCAGGACGCCGATCGTCTCACCCGCCCGGCGGAGCGGCACGGCCAGGAACGCGGTGAGCGGCGGATGGTGGCTGGGGAGGTCGATGCCATCGGCCAGCGGGTCGTGGCTGACGATGCCATCTCCGTCCACCAGAGCATGGAACCAGGGGGAGTGGGGTGCGAGACCCGCCAGCGGGCGGTGGTGCACGACCGGCGCGTCGTCCCTGGCGCACTGGATCCAGCCGAGGCCGCACAACGGTCCCCCACTACCGATCTCGCCCACGAACCCAGCACGACTGGCCAAGAGATCGAGGGCCACCCGCAGACAGGTTTCCCCCACCTGCTCCTCCGTCTCGCATGCCAGGGACTGCTCCAGGATGCGGTTGATGCTGGATAGCACTGCCTGCTGCGAGATCCGGGGTGCCTGAAGGCAGCGGCCCTCTCCATGGAGGAGACGCTTGGCGATGGTGCGAATGGCCCGCAGGCGCGAGGTCGAGACACAGTCCACTGCGCCGGCGCGCAGCGCCTCGACGATGGCCTCCTCGAGAGGGGCGTCCGAAACGGCGATGATCGGCACCTCGGGCCGGGCGCCATGGAGGGTGCAGAAGGGTGACGAGGGGCGGAGGGCGTCACCGAGGGCATACTCGACGATGGCGAGGTCCCAGTGGGCGGTGAAAGGAGACGTCAGGGCCGGAGGGGGAGGCTGTACAGGGAGGCGCCGTCGCTGTTCCCCCAGGCCTCCTGGATGCGAGCGTCGAGGTGCGCCGACGCGGCGATAACGATGCGATGGTGATGCTCGACCGCCACTTGATACCCCCAGCGCGAATGGATCTCCCTCGGCCGCGATGGTTGCTGTATGAAGAAAGGGATAAACAAGCCAGTATCCTTACCAAGGGGCAGAATACAACCCGATCTCTGCCTTGTCAACTAGCGAAGGGATGCATTTCATCGAACACGGAGACCCCCGGCTGATCTGTTCCTTCTCTACTCCAGTAGAGAGTAGTACACGATCTCGCTGGTAGAGGCGTCAGCGAAACCTGCATGGATATGGCTCTCACGATACAGAGCGTGCGTCGTGGCGGATGACGGCGTGCCTCCGATGCAGGCCTTGGCGGGGGCCACAAAACACGCTAGAATACGTATAGACGAGTGGCAACGATCCGCCATCCCCTCCACGGCGCCGCGGGCCCACCTGCCCGCGGTACCAGCCGGCCCCTACCCACCACGACACGCATCGTACCTACGACACGCCGTCCTATGCCGGTGCGCCGCATCGCGCCACGTTACCGCACTCCCACTCGAAGCCAACTCGTACCGTTTGCCGTGATGGGAGGCGTGACGATGAACGCGATCACACGATCGCCTGCGGAATCGCGACCGGTCTACCCGTGGTGGTTGGTGCTGTTGCAGGGTGTTGGCGCGGTCCTTCTGGGACTCGTGCTGCTCAGTGCGCTGGGAGTGACGGTCGAGCTGCTCGCCCAGGCACTCGGTTGGTTCTGGATGGTGGTAGCCACCGCGGCGGCGGTGAGCATCTTTGTCGATCGGCGGCTGTGGGCGGCCAAGCTCGTGTCGGCGGTCCTGGGTGTCATCGCGGCGGCGCTGGTGATCGATCACCCCCTGTGGGCCGCCGCTCTCGTGCCGGTCACCCTCACGTGGATCCTGGGGCTCTATGGCATCATCGCCGGGGCGACGTACCTGGCCCGAACCGTGATGGACGGGGCCGGCTGGGCGCTCGGCGTGCTGGGCCTGACGCTGTCGCTGCTGGGGGTGGCCCTGCTGAGCACGCCGGTGATCACCACGTCGGTACTCACCGGTGTGATGGCCGCCGTTGCCATCTTGGGGGGCCTCGTGGCCATCGTGGGCGCACTGGGCCGGCGTCCGGCTGAGCGGGTCGAGCGCGAAATCGAGCGTGAGGAGGCGCTCGCCGGGGTGGCGCCGCCGCTGGCAGGGCCGCAGATGGCGGAGCCGCCGGCAGCAGAGCGCCCTGTGCCAGAGCCGGCGCGATCCGCGATCAGGGTCTATCCCGCGCCGGAGGCGGAACGCCAACCCGAGGTCGAGAGGGATGGCGGGCCGGACGTCGCCGGCCGCTGACCGCGCGCCGCCGATCTCGCGACGCGAGATGAGCGGCGGCAGCGGCATCGCCGGTTCGGGCCCGGGCGGTGACTGGGGCCAACGTGGGCCCTACAGGCGGCCGTAGGTGTCCGCTGCCTCGCAAAAGGCGGCGATATTGGCAAAGGGGACATCGTCGAGGTCATAGGCGGGGGCCAGCAGGAGGCCCTCCGGCCCCAGCGTCTCGACGCGATGCTTGACCTCGCGGCGGATCTGGTCCGGCGTGCCGCGCACCCAGAGGTTGGCCGTGCGCACGGTGCCCCACAGCGCCAACCGGTCACCAAAGGCGCGCTTGATGGCCAGGGCATCCATGCAGTCGGGCTGCACCGGGTTGATGACCTGCACGCCGACGTCGATGAGGTCCGGCAGCAGGGCGCTGAAATCGCCATCGCTGTGGTAGAACACGACGATATCCGGTGCTACCTCGCGCGCGGCACGGATGGCGCGGGTATAGCGTGGCTTGAGAAAGTGGCGCCACATGGCCGGGCTGATCACCAGCCCGGTGGGCATGGCCACGTCATCATCCAGTAGCAGGACGTCGACGCCAGCGTGGGCCAGGAGGCGCACGTTGTGCACCAGGAGCTCGGTGAGCTGGTCGAGGAGATAGTGCACCCACGGCTCGCTGGTGGCCAGGTCGAGGAGAAAGCGCTGAAAGCCGCGCAGGCGATAGGCGGCCTCGAACAGCTTGCCCCCGAGGTGGGGCGGGGCTCCGGCGACGGCCCACCCCACATCGTGCCAGGCGCGCACCTGTGCTGGCAGGCTGAGTGAGCGACTCGGATCGGTGAGGGTGGGCACGAGGCGCTCGAGGGTCGCCTCGACGCGCTCCCGCGAGCGGGGCAGGTCGTCCGGCTCGGATTCGGGATGGTAATCCCACTCGTGGTAGGTGCGCAGCTGATCCATATCGCCCAGGTGGACGTCCTCGGGCAGGGTGGCCAGGTAGCGGCGAAAGTCATCCTGCTCGGGGAGCGGGACAAAGCGGGCAAAGCGCACGTCGATCTGCAGGTAATCCTCGGTGGGGACGGGGGCCGTCTCGGCGCGCGAAACGGGGAAAAAGCCCAACGCCTTGGGGATGCGGTCGGGCCGACGGCAGGTGAGGGCCAGGCGCACACGTTCGCGTGGGTTCATGGCTGCACCATCCTGGATCCGGGTACGACGCGTACACTATAGCATGGGCCTGCGGCCACGTCTATGCCGTGCCGCATGCATTCGTCTCAACCGTCCGCCCATGTAGCAGGCGGCTTTGGTTTCTGACGAATCATGCTGGCGACTCATGCTGGCGACAGGCCGCTGGAGCGTAGCCGGGCGGACGTGTCCTCCTGGAGCGCGGTCCGCAAGCCGGTGGAGGCCGACGTGGCCAAGCTCAGGCGTCGCACGCCTGAGCCGCTAGCGCCGGACCGAGTCCGCGGCGTAGCGCATGGCGGCATGACGCCGCAGGCAAAAGCCTGGCGCTGAGACGGCCAAGCCCGCCGGCGCGGGCTGTCGGGAGCTGGCCCTACGCCCTGCGCGCGGGGCATGGCCCCCCTCCACCGGTCAACGCGTTCAGAACGTCCGTTGACAGGCGCCGGTGGCGGTGGTATGCTGAGATTATACCGTCCAGGCTCTCCACCGACACCCTGTCAGCAGAATCCATGCGCTCCATCGGCCTCAGGTTCTGTGGCGAAGGAGGTGTGCAGCGCGTCTTTGCTCTGACGTGGCCCAACGGAAATGGTCCTAGGCGCCTCGGTCCCCATCCCGGCGACAACCCCGGTGAACGGTCCTCCCCCATACTCGTCGCGTAACGCATGCGCCAACCCCGCATGTTCCCTGTCTTAACCGCCTGACTGCGGATCCTGCGACACGCCACAGTGCACCCTCTCTGCGCGCATCACGTCGCACCATCACTGACCGTGGTCGATACACAGCGCATCGCCATACACTCGCCGAACGCGTTTTTGCAGTGACGCTGGTGTGTCCGAGTGCGCCTGTTGAGCGTAGTCGTTAAGGGAGTGTGCGTGATGCAGGCAAGGGTTCTACGGTTGATTGTGGTGTGTACGTTGGCATTCGTGCTCGGCGTGGGAGGCGTGGCCTACGGCGACCAGGCCAGGACGGCGGAGGTGGTACCGGCCGTCGCCATGGCGCAGCAGCAGGTCACCCCCAGCCCCACACCGACGGATGAGGTGCCAGACATCCCGCCCGAGGTTGCGGGGGCAGAGGACCAGTGGCCGGTGGCGAACAAGGACTATGCCAACACGCGAGCCGCCATGGGGTCGCAGATCAACGCCGCGAACGTGCAGGACCTGGGCGTGGCCTGGGTGTTCGAGATCCCCGGTGCCGGGCCATACGGGTCCGCCGCCTCGAACCCGCTGATCATCAGTGACACCGTCTTTTTCCAGGACCTGGGGAGCAACGTGTTCGCCCTGGATCTGGAGAGTGGTGAGGTCATCTGGGAGCAGATGATCGACCAGCTGGCCGTGGGCCCCAACGGCCCGGCCGTGGGCTGGGGCAAGGTGTTCGCCCACGGTGGGGTGAACACACTCCATGCCCTGGACATGGCCACGGGTGAGGAGCTGTGGGCCGCCGAGCTCACCGGCCCGTCCGGTGCGCACCAGCCGTACGCCTACGGTGGGCATGTGCACACCGGTACGGCGGCCGGGGCGGTGATCGAGGGCGTCGGCGCGGACCAAGTGGCCATTCGCGGCTACGCCGGTGGCGCCAGCGGTTATATCTATGGCATCGACCAAGAGACGGGCGAGGTGGTGTGGCAGTTCAAGACGGTGCGCGGCACCTTCTGGGGGAACCCCGAGATCAACAGCGGTGCCGGTGTCTGGTTCCCGCCGGCCATCGACACCGAGACCGGCCTCACCTTCTGGGGCACAGGTAATCCCGCGCCCTTTCCTGGCATCGTTGATTTTCCCAACGGGACGAGCCGGCCCGGCCCCAACCTCTACACCAACTCTATCCTGGCCATCGATCACGAGACCGGCGAGCTGGTGTGGGATCAGCAAGTCAAACCGCATGACCTCTTTGACCACGACTTTCAGGCTCCCCGGGTGTTGGCGACGGCCGAGATCGGCGGCGAAGCACGCGAGATCGTGATCGGCGCCGGCAAGCTGGGGCGCGTGATCGCCTTTGATCGCGAGACCGGCGAGGTGGTCTGGAACGTGTCGGTGGGTGAGCACAAGAACGACGAGCTCGAGCGCCTCCCGCTGGACACGGTCATCGAGGTGCTACCCGGCGTCTACGGCGGCGTCGAGACGCCAATGGCCCTGGCCGACGGCATCCTCTATGTGAACGTCCTGAACCTGCCGACGCCCTACACCGCTACCGCCTTTGATGCCGAGGATGGTACGCAAGCCGTGCAGAACGCTGAGGGCATGACGGATCTGAGCACGGGGACCGCCGAGATGGCGGCCATCGACGTTGATACTGGCGCGATCCTCTGGACGACACCCCTCGAATCGGTCAGTTTCGGCGGCGCGACGGTGGTGAACGACCTCGTGTTCACCTCGACCTTTGACGGGACTGTCTATGCCATCTCCCGTGAGGATGGGGCTATCGTCTGGACCTATGAGGCGCCCGCCGGCATCAATGGCTGGCCCGCCGTCGCCGGTGACACCATCCTCATCCCTGCGGGTGTTGGCGACAATCCGCTGCTCATCGCCCTGCGGTTGGGGGCGACGGGGGCGGTGCCCGGAGAGCTGCCCGAGACGGGCGAGGGCACCCGCACACCCATGCCCGGGGTAACAGCAACCCCGCAGGTCACGCCGACCCAGCGCGTCACGCCCACGATGGAAGTGACGCCCACCACGCAACCGAGCCCAACGGGCACCCCCATGGCCGAGGAGACCCCCGAGGCGGCCTTGACGGGTACCCCGACCGCCGGCGAGACCCCCGAGGAGGGGGATGTCGTCGAGATCGAGGTGGTGGCGCGCGCGTACGAGTTTGAGCCCAGCACTATCGAGGTGGAGGCGGGCACGCCCGTACGTTTCGTCGTCACGAGCCCCGACATCTATCACACCTTTACCGTCAAGGAGAGCGAGGAGGCCGAGGAGCGCCTCATCGACCTCCAGGTGTTCCCCGGTCGGCCGCCGGTCATGGAGACGTATACCTTTGAGGAGCCCGGTGAGTACTACCTGTACTGCGTCCCCCACGTGGCACTGGGCATGACCGGCACCATCGTCGTGCGGTAACGACCCGCTCGGCCACAGGGGAGACTCTTCAGTGGCCAGCGAGCGACGCCGGACGGCAACGTGGGGGGCTCCGTCGGAGCCACCCGCGTTGTCTGTCGTACGGGCCGGGGGTTGCGTCGGTGCTCTAGCGGCCGCCCATCGCCGCCTCGGCGGCCGCGACGACGCTGTCCAAGTCCAGGGCGTCGCGCTGTTCGGGGAAGGGGAACGGCACGAGCCACCACTCCTCGGTAAAGGACGCCGAAGCGCCGGGGGCCAGCGTTTCGCCGGGGCCGATCGGCTCCAGCTCGCAGACGACGTCCTGGTAGTACCAGAGCGAGATGGTCAGCCCCGCCGCCTCAAAGTAGACGCGGTCGGGGTAGGTGGGAAAACGCTTGATGAACAGCAGATCGTTGGGCATGAGGTAGGCGAACCATCCGGCGTACGCGTCGATGCCCAGCTTGGGGTAGGCCGGCGTATCAAACACCTCGAGAAAGCCGTCGCGTATGCGGATGGCGGGATCCTCCGGCCGCACGTCGATCCCCCCGTTGGGTACGTACATGACGTACTGATGCGGGAAGCGGCTCAGCTCGGGGGTGAGGGGCACGATGGCGATGCCGTGACCGCGGCCAAAGGTGCGCGCCCAGTGGTTGCAGCGCGTCGGGCGGTCCGCGACGTTGCGCATGATCTGGGTGCAGGCGAGGTGCGAGCCCTCGGGCGCTAGGGTGAACTCGCGAGTGAGCTGCACCCCCACGCTTGGGCTCGGGGAGCTCGTCATCCGTGCCGCCAGGGGGCCGGTGAGCTCGGCTTCCCAGGGGCCGACCCACAGCTCGGGGCGCGGGGGGAGGGTGAGCTCTGGGCCGATATCAAAGCGGCTGCCCGAGGGGAAGAGGAGCGGCGTCCGCTGCCCGGGCGTGACGGTGATGCCGTTGTGCGCGGCGTCGAGCCACAGAGCATTCTCCCCGCGCCAGGCGTACTCGAGTACGCGCCCGCCGACGTGGGGCCCGAGGACGACGCGGGTGTCGGTGTTCTCCAGCGTGACGCAGCCCCGATAGCCGGCATAGTCGATCCAAGAAGCGCTCATGGAGGTCTCCTATCTCCCTTGATCGATGGCACGCGCCTCCGTCCGGTGCGGGCAGGATGCGTGCCCGGACGGCGTCAGCGGCCCCGCGCCAACCACGCCTCGCGCAGGGCACTCAGGGCGGCGACGTCCTCCGGCGAGGCGACGTGGGGCCCCACCTCAAAGGTGCGCAGCCCGGCAAAGCGGATGTCGTCGAGCGCGTCGAGGAACGCCTCCCAGTCAGTGGTGCCGCGTCCAGGGAGCAGGTGCTGATCCTCGCCCTGGCCGTCATTGTCCTGGATGTGCAGGGCAAAGAGGCGGG
>DUUT01000069.1 GCA_012841405.1 Chloroflexota bacterium | reverse complement strand
CCCTTGACCAGGATCGCCACGCGGTCGGCGAGGCGCTCCGCCTCGGCGACCTGGTGGGTGGTGAGGAAGAGCGTCACGCCCTGGCGGTGCAGGTCGAGGATCGTCTCGCGCAGGGAGCGGGCACTCTGGACGTCGAGGCCGGTCGTGGGCTCGTCGAGGAACACGATGGAGGGCTCGTGGACCAGCGCCGCGGCGATGGTGAGCCGACGCTTCATGCCGCCCGAGAGGGCGCCAAAGGGCGCGTCGGCGCGCTCCGTCAGGTGGAACTGCTCGAGCAGGGCATCGGCGCGCGCCCGGCGGCGACGCCGCGGCACGCCGTAAAGCCCGGCAACAAAGATGAGGTTGTCGCGGGCGCTCAGCTCGGCGTACAGGTTCGAGCGCTGCGGGACGACCCCCACCCGCGCCTTGACCTCCAGCGGATTGCGGGTGATATCGAGCCCATCGATGGTGGCCGTGCCCTCCGTGGGGCGGATGAGGCCGGTGAGCATGCGGATGGTGGTCGTCTTGCCCGCCCCGTTGGGCCCGAGGAAGGCGAGGATCTCACCCGAGGCGACGGTCAAGTCGAGATGGTCGACGGCGACGAGGTCGCCGTAGCGGCGCGTTAGGGCGTGGGTTTCAATAGCAGCCAACGGTTCACCTCACGTGGTATGGGGCTCTCCGCTGCGGCGACGCAGCCGGCGCAGCATAAAGGTGGCGGCCAGGCCGACGAGAAAGCCGACGGCCATGTTCGTGGCCACCGAGACGGCGGTGGTGAGGAGCGCGAGGTAGAGCGGCCACGCGCGCAGCTTGAGAACGGGGCGCACGAACTGGAGGCCGACCATGAACATCATCCCGCCGATGAGGGCCATGGGAAAGGCGTTCAGCAGGTCGGCGAGTGACTGCCCGAGAAAGACGCCCAGGGCGACTTCGATGAGGCCCTCGAGGATGTTCGTGCCGCCGGTGCGGGCGCCAAAGTAGTACTGCCCCGCCAACCCTCCGGACCCATGGCACATGGGCATACCGCCAAAGAACGACGAGGCCACGTTCATGGCGCCCATGTTGAGCATGAGCCGCTCCTCGCTCACCGGCTTTTCGGGAAAGAGGTCGCGGATCATGGTGGCGGTGGCCAGCACGGCGTTGGTGATCGTCAGGGGGATCTGAGCGAATCCGGCCAGCACCATGGTGCGCCAGACGTTGTCCCAGGTGGGCACGGCAAAGCGAGGCAGGCGGAGGCCAAAGGTAACGGTGCCCGCCAGGTCGCCGCGCACCGCCATGAGGGCGATCCCCAGGCCCATGAGCACCAGCGCGGCGGGCGCGTAGCGGTTCTCCCGCAGGAGCAGGATGATGGCCAAGGCAGCGACGCCCCACCACGGTTCGGGGGCCATCATCTGCAGTGCCTGCCAGCCCAGGGTGATCCCCAGGGCGAGCTGGATGCCGCGGATGACGTACACGGGCGTGATCGCCACCAAGCGCCGCATGAGGCCGGTAAGGGTGAGGATGAACCAGACAACGCCGAGGCCGAGGCCGGAGGCGGCCACCATCGGCGCCGTCCACCCCTGGGCGATGGCGGCCACCGAGACCACCTTCTTGGGCTCCACCGGCATGGGCAGACGGTAGATGAGGCCGGTGGCAATGTTCGTCAGGCCGATCATCACGAACAGGGCCGCCGGATCCATGCCGCAGACGACGATAAGGCCCACCGCCAGCGGAAAGAGGGTGCCAAAGTCGCCCATCGACCCGGCCAGCTCGCGCAGGTTGAACTC
Organism: Chloroflexota bacterium; assembly: GCA_012841405.1. Lineage (GTDB taxonomy): Bacteria > Chloroflexota > Anaerolineae > UBA1429 > UBA1429 > DUUT01. The sequence goes on along the minus strand of DUUT01000069.1, from coordinate 25,080 downwards.
GAAATCGCGGTAGTGTCGTGGGTCGCGTTGCACGGGAATGCCTTTCCATGGGGACTAGGGGCGACAGGGAGCGCTGGGCCGCCGGCCCCGCACAGTCTCCGGCCGGGGTAGCGGCGCCGACCTACTCCGCCTCCTGTCGCTCACACGGGTGCTCGGCTGCATCGCCGTGGCACGCGCAGAGCTGTTCGGGTGTGCACGCGCCCTCGGCCGGTCTCTGCTCGGGGTGGTGACACCCCGCGTTCTGCTGGCAGCAACACCTATCGCCATCCTCCGCGAGGTGTGCGCAGTCTTCCCTATCGACGGGCGCGAACGCTAGCCCCAGGCGGTCGCGGGCCAGGGACTGGTAGGCGGCGAGGCGCGCCGCATCGAGATAGTAGTGGATACGGTAGCCCTGGCGGTCCGCCTCGACGAGGTCGAGGTCCTTCAGCACGCGCAGGTGCTGCGACACCGCCGAGGGGGTGACGCCCAGGTCGTGCGCCAGACGCCCGACGCACAGGGCGTGGCCGGGCCGCTGGCGGGCGAGGAGCGCCACGAGCTGGAGGCGCGTCTCGTCGCCAAGGGCGCGGTAGAAGCGAGCGAGATCACACAGGGTGGACATGGCATGCGCTTTGATTTAGTGATCACTTAAGGGCGTTTATCGTAGCACCGATGGCGCCGATCGCCAAATGGACGGCGAAGGGGGCTGGGATGGCGGGCTTGGCACGGCGCGTCACCGAGCGTCCGCCGCGGGTAGCCACCCGGCGCTCGCGCTGCCAAGCCCGCCTTTGTGGGCGAAAGGCCTCGCATCCTGGACGCACCCGTGGCGAGGGGATTGGACAGAACGCGTGGCCGGGTGTATACTGGCGCGCTCGTGAGCCTCAAGTACTCTCCACGCACGTGTGCGCCTCCGCTTGGAGCAACACCACTGCCTAGGCAGCAGGACAGGAGCCTCACATGTCGGACGTCACCATTCGTCCCATCGACCTTGATCGGGATGCCGAGAGCCTTGCGGCCATGTGGAACGAGAGCGACCAGCAATGGCCGGGGGGCTGGAACGATGGCGTGCCCATCACCGTCGAGTGGGTGCAACGCCACGAGCGCGAGCAGCGCGCGCTGGTCACCTTTGTGGCCGAGGTGGACAACAAAATCGTCGGCTACTGCAGCTATTGGGACGGCGGGCGTGGCCGCCCCGGTGAGGGATACCTGGCCCTGCTGAACGTGCATCCCGCGTACCAGAAGCGCAGCATCGGCCGCCGCCTCATCCAGGCCACCATCGAGCGCTCCGTCCAGGAACGGTACACGCGCCAAACCCTCGGCACCTGGTCGGCGAATTTCAAAGCGGTGCCCACGTACAAAAAGACGGGGCACTTTTGGACGCCCGAGTCCTCGGTGTGGATGCAGAACTTCATCCCCGGCGCCCTGCAGATGCCCCTGGCGCGTCCCTTCTTTGAGAAGCACGATTGGTACGCCTGCTACGTGCGCGAGCTGACCCAGACGTGGGACGACGAGCGCTGGGAGGGGCTCAAGGTCTATACGCAGCGCTGGGAGGCCGGCGGGGAGGCACTGACCATCTGGATCGATCGCGAGGCGCGCGCGCCGGTGGCGATCGCGACGGACGAGGTGCAGGTGGCGGCGATCGCCGACGAGATTGAGCCGCTCACCGGTAGCAAGGTGTCCCTACGCTGGCGCGTGAGCAACAAGGGCGCCCAGCCCCTGCGGGTGTACGTGCATGCCACCGGCGACAAGGGGCTCGAGATCGACCATCGCGTCTCCTTTACCGTGCCCGCGGGCGAAACCGTGGAGCGCAGCGCGCTGGTCACGGTGGCTGACGCTGCCCCCAGCCGCAAGGATGACGGTACGGCGCCGGCGGTGCGCTCGCTCCTCCAGCTCGATGAGCGCGAAGTCGAGCTATTCTCGGGCCTGCGCCCCAAGCCCGCCTTTCGCCTCGACACGGCTCCGGGGAGCGTCACCATCGCCCCCGGCGTGGCCACGGTGCTCAACGTGCAGCTGCACAGCGAGCGCCCGCAGCCCGTCGCGGCCACCGTGCGCCTCCTGCCCCCCGAAGGGCTGGACATCTCGTGGCGTGAACGCCACGTGGAGGTGCCCGCCAAGGGGCACGTTACGGTGCCCCTGGAGGTGACGGCCGCCGAGGAGGCCGTCTACGAGCTGCCGGCCTCCATCGCCTTCTCCGGCGAGGGTGCGCCCGAGCCGCAGAGCGCGGCGCTCACCATCTTTGGCCTGGGCGCCGGTGGCCTGCTTGCCCAGCGCTCCGATGGCACCGTGCGCCTAGAGACGGATGCCCTGCGGGTGACGGTGGAGGCGCGCGGCGGCGTCATCAAGGTGGAGGACAAGGCGAGCCGGCGCACGATGGCGTCGGTCGCCCCGCGTATTGGGCCGCCCTACCACCCCAGCGAGTTCGACACGGTGGAATTTGACCTCGACGTGGAGCAGCGGGGCCCGCGGATCGCTGTGCGTATGGTCGGCGCGGCGCACTACACCAAGGGGCTCTTCCTCTGGCAAGAGCTCGTGCTGTCGCCCACCGGGCTTGGCACGCTGCGCAGCCGCGTGGAGAATCGCGGCACGGCGGCGCGCCCCGTGGCCATCCAGCACCAGGTGCGTAGCGTCGATCGCGACGAGGAGTTGGCCGCCGTGGCGCTGCCCCAGGGCATCGTCCATACCGCCGCCCAGGATCTGCCCGGCTCGTGGGCCGACCTGCCGCGCGCTACCGCTGCCTATGCCGAGCCCTGGTATGCCTGGGAGCTCGATGGCGCCGTTGCCGGCTTTGCCTGGGGTGAGGGCTACACCACGCTGAACATCGCTTGGGGCACGACCATCACCACCGACGTGACGGAGGTGGCGCCCGGCGAGCGCTCATCGGAGGCGCGCCTGGCCCTGTGGGCCGGGCGCGGCGATTGGCGCGACCTGCGGCGCGTGGCGCTGCTCTGGGCGGGGCGGGCGTGGGAGGTGCCCCCACCCGCGGCCCGGTCCACGGTTCAGGCGCGCCTCGTCCCCCGCATCTTGGCCACCGTGGATGACGAAGTGGCGGCAGACCTCGTCGTTGACACCACCCATGCGCGCGCCGAAGACGGCACGGTGGTCATCGAGGGGCGTGGTCTGACGGCGGACCCCCAGGTCGTGGCGCTGCGCGGGCTGTCCAAGGAGGCGGCGCATCAGGAGCGCCTGCGGCTCGCCGTGCCTCCGCGGGCGTTGGGCGTATATGGCGGCGTGGCGCAGCTCCGCATGCCGACGGTCGAGCGCTCGTGCCCCTTCAGCGTGCTGCGCCTGGGCACGGGGGGCGCCGTGGCGGTGTGGTCGGAGGTGCGCTCCGGCATGACCGTGTGGACCATCGACAACGGGCTCAGTCGCTTCGAGATCGCCCCCGCCTTTGCCGCCAGCGTGATCGGCTGGTATCTTGGGGAGGGCGGCAACGAGCTGTGGAGCCACTTCCCCGAGCCGCAGGGATTCAGCTGGCTCTACCCATGGTATGGCGGTATCCAGGCGGAGGTGCTGCCCGAAGGCTGGAGTGCCTGGGAGGGGGCGCTGCACCGCGAGGGCGCCGTGACGGTCGAGCCCATCGAGACGGTTGCCGCTGGACTGACCTGGCGGGGCGTGCGCCTGACGGTGCAGCCCACGCAGGAAAGGCTCCAGGGCCTGGGCATCGCCCTCGACATCACCACCCTGGGCGGCTCGAATGTGCTGCGCCACGTGGTGCGCCTGCGCAACCTCCGGGGGTGTGAGCAAGAGGTACGCGTAGCGTTGCGCACGACGGCCGCGTTGGGCGCCGAGCCCACGGCGCTGACCATCCTCGGCGAGGGGATGTACCGGCGGCCGTCGGGCAACGTGATGTTCAGCGGCAAGCGCCGCTGGGCGGCGCTGCGCAACGATGCCTCGGGCCGGACGCTGCTCGTCGCCAGTCGCACGAACGACCTGTTGCTCTGGGATTCGGGCCACCACGGGCGTGTGGTGGATGCACTCCAGCCCCTGCGCCTGGCGGCCGATGAGGCCCAGGAGCTGGTGCACTATGCCGTGTTGACCGCATCATGGGAAGACGCGCAGGGCTATCGGGCGCTGTGCGATCTAGAGGAGTGATGGGCATGAACCTTCGTGTTCCGGGCCCGACGCCGCTGCCACCGGAGGTGCTCGCAGCGGTGGGCCAGCAGATGATCAACCACCGCGGCCCCGAGTTCGAGGCCATGTTTGGCGAGGTCTCGGCCTGGCTCAAGGTGTTCTTTGAGACCGAGAACGACGTCTACGTGCTCACCTCATCGGGGACGGGGGGCATGGAGGCGGCCATCGTCAACAGCCTCTCGCCCGGCGATAGGGTGCTGGCCGTGACCATGGGGAGCTTTGGCGAGCGCTTTGCGGCGATCGCCGAGGCGTACGGCGCCGCCGTGACGCGGCTGATGGTGCCCATGGGCAAGGCGGCCGACCCGGAGCAGGTGGCTGCCGCTATCCGCAAGCAGGGGCCCTTTGCGGCGGTGCTGCTGACGCAGAACGAGACCTCCACCGCCGTCACCAACGACGTGGAGGCCCTGGCCGCCGCCATCCGCGAGGCGGGCGGCGACGAGGTCGTCATCCTGGTGGACGCGATCAGCGGGCTCGGCGCTATCCGCCTGCAGGCCGATGCCTGGGACATCGACGCCGTGATCACCGGCTCGCAGAAGGCGTGGATGGCGCCGCCGGGGCTCGCCATGGTGAGCTTTAGCCCGCGGGCCTGGCGCGCCTACGAGCGTTCACGGATGCCCAAGTTCTACTTTGACCTGGGCGACGCCCGCAAGTACGCGCGGCGCAACCAGACCCCGGCCACGCCGAACGTGGCGGCGCTCTACGGTCTGCACCGCAGCCTGAAGGAGATGGTAGCCGAGGGGCCGGAGGCCATCGCCGAGCGCCATCGGCGCATCGGCGACTACTGCCGCCAGGGACTGCTGGCCATGGGGCTGACCCTCTTGGCCGACCCCGCCCACTACTCCAACACCGTCACTGCCGCCAACCTCCCGGAGGGGAGCACCGCCGCCGAGGTGCTGGCGGAGCTGCGCTCGCGCTATGGCATCATCTGCGCGAGTAGCAAGGTGCCCGGCCTGGAGATCATCCGTATCGGTCACATGGGCTATGTGCGCGAGGCGGATCTCGATGAGGTGTTTGCCGCCCTGCGTGAGATCCTCGCGCTCTAGGGGCGTATAGGAGCCGACGTTGGCTGAATCGACTGCCGTGCCGCCGCGCGCTGCCACGACGCAGCCAGCGGACACCCAAGCGGGGATCGCCCGTGCGGCGGGGATCAACGCCCTGGGCAACGTGGGCAGCCGCCTGTTGGGGCTGCTGCGTGAGAGCGTCATCGCCGGTACCTTTGGGGTAAGCGGAGGGACGGCGGCGTTCGATGCCGTGAGCAGCGTCCCCAAGATGGTCTACGAGCTGCTCATCGGCGGCATGCTGAGCGCGGCCCTCGTGCCGGTGCTCAGCGAGTACGCCACGGAGGAGCGACGCGAGGAGCTCGACGGCATCCTGTCGACGCTCCTCAGCCTGGCCAGCGTCGTCCTCATCGCCGTGGTGGTGGTGCTCGAGCTGGGCGCCCCGTGGGTCGCCCCCCTCCTGCTGGGCGGCTTTGACGTCGAGCTGCTGCGCACCGCCACAATGCTCGTGCGCCTCATCGTGCCGGCCATCATCATCTATGGCATCTCAGGGATCCTGCAGGCCTACCACTATGCCCGCAAGCGCTTTGTCTACCCCTCGCTGGGCGCCCCGGCCCACAACCTGGGCGTCATCGTGGCGGTGGTGCTTCTGGCGGGCAAGCTGGATCTGGCCAGCCTGAGTGTGGGCATCGTGGCGGCGGCAACGGTCCAGCTCCTCGTGCAGCTTCCCGGCCTGCGCGGCACGCACCTCACCCTGCAGTGGAATTGGCGGCACCCCGTGGTACGCCGCATCCTGCAGCTCTATGCGCCGGTGGTGCTGAGCATCGTCATCCAGAACGTGGGCATCATCATCGACCGCAACCTCGCCTCACGCACCGTGGCCGAGGCGATCACCTGGATGCAAAAGGCCACCTTTCTCATCCAGTTGCCCCTCGGGTTGGTGTCCATGGCCATCTCTTTGGCAGTGCTCCCCACGCTGTCACAGATCGACGCGCGCGTCGACTTGGAGCGCTTCAAGCGCACCTTTTGCCAGGGGCTCCGCTTGGTGCTGGTGATCATCCTCCCCGCCGGGGCGGGGTTGGCCGCCCTCGGCCTGCCCTTGATCCGCGTCATCATGGAGCGCGGCGCCTTTACCCCCGCGGACACACACGAGACGTGGCTGGCGCTCTGCTACTACCTGCCGGGCCTCCCCTTTGCCGCCATCGACCTGCCGCTCATTTTCGCCTTTTACGCGCAGAAGGACACTATCACGCCGGTGGTGGTGGGGGTGGCGGCGGTGGCCATCTACCTGGTGGTGGGGCCCATGCTGGCGTTCCTCATGGGGTGGGGGTACCTGGGGCTGGTGGCGGCGAACTCGGTGCAGCTGACGAGCCACGCCGTGATCATGCTGTGGGCCTTCCGGTGGCGCTTTGAGGGCTTGCGCGGCTATGGCGTCCTCACCACGACGGCCAAGGCGGCGTTGGCCTCCGCCGTGGCCGGGGCGTTGGCCTACGGCGGCTATGCCGTGGCGGCGCAGCGCATCCCCGGGCGCGGCATAATCACCGATGCCGTCGGGCTGCTCGTCGGCGCGGGTCTCGCCGTGCTTGCCTATGCTCCGGCGGCGCACCTCCTGCGCATGGAGGAGCTGGGGCTCGTCGTAGACGTCGTCCGGCGGCGCCTCGGTGCAGCACCCCCCCGCCCCGAGCGGGGCACGGGAACCTGACGCGCCGCCGCGCTCTACGATCCTTTTCCCCTCAACGCCTCGTATGCACGGGCGCCGCATTCCGATGGACCCCGGCGTCCTACTCGCCCCACACCACCGTCAGCGTCGGGCGGTTGGTGGCGTTCCAGTCCTCCGTGTCCGAGGGAACGAAATGCCGGCCGCTGTGGTAGGCGCCGTCGGCGGAGTAGAGCGCCAGGCGGAGGGGCTGTCCCGCTGCGAGGGCCTCCGCTGCCGCGCGCGTGACGTCCCAGCTGTAGGCGGGCAGGGCGGACCAGTCCCCGGGGAAGGGGATGGGATCCACCCAGGTGCGGTCGAGATTCTCGCGCATCGGCGGGGCGTTGTTCCACGTCAGGGTGGCCTCGTCCCAGTCGTCCGAGACGGAGAACGCCTGGATGAGGGAGGGCACGGCCTCGCCGGGCATCGAGGAGCCCATCTGGCGCAGGGTGAGCGTCGCCGAGACGATGCGCGTGCCCGCGGGCACGGCGTCCAACGGGAAGGTGATGTAGTAGCGCGAGAAGCAGGGCCAGTCGGCGATGTCGTCCTGGTTCTGGACGTTCACTGGCATGGCCCCGGCATAGTTCGCCTCGCCCCAGGCCGTCCAAAAGTCGAGCCCGTCACCGCAGACGGCCCCACCGCCGACGTGGCCATCGGGCACGACGGCGCCGTTCAGGCCATGGCGCACCGTGACGGTGCCACTGGCCGCGACCTCTGCGCGGGGCGCGGCGGGCAAGCCGAAGGAGAGCGTGCCCCAGGTCTGGGGGGCGTCGGGCACCATGCCGCGTGGCCAGACGACGTCGGGGTTGGGCGGCGCCGAAGCGGTGTCGCGGTCATGGACGGCCACGGCCAGCCCCCAGCGCACCCCGTCGGCGGGGCGCGACGACAGCCCGAGCCCGGCAAAGGAGATGCGCCAGGTGAGCGCCCAGCCCCGCGCCTCGGCGCCGCTGTTGGGGGCGCCCTCGCCGCGGTAGCCAGCCTCGGCCACGGCGCCGAGGTCGGCGGCCTGCCAGGCGCCGTTCGCACCCCGGTAGGTCGCCTGGTAGGGGGCGGGGTCCTCCCACCAGCGCAACTGCGCTGTGAGGCGGTAAGTGCCCTCCCCGATTCCAGCGGCCGGGTCGGCGTTCATGTCGAGGTACAGGGTAGCGGCGTCCCACTGCGTGAGGGCATCCGCCGACGGCGCGTCGGCGGCGTACCAGAGGAGCCGATCATAGATCGACAGGCGCACCAGGAGGGCGTCGTCGGTCGAACCCAGACGGACGTCGACGCCGTTCTCACTGGGAGTGATGCGGCCGAACCAAAAGACGCTCGCCTCCTCCCAGGTCACAGCGCTCTCCCAGTGGGGCGAGTGGACACGCGGATAGCCGCGCGCATCGGAGGGCGGCACGACGGGCGTGTCGGGCGGACTCGGCGGGGTGACCGGTGGCGTGGGCGACGCCGGGGGATAGGCCAGGCCACGACCGCCGATGGTGAGCGGGAGCCACAGGCGCGCTCCTGTGGGCCGTTGGGCCACGGCGGCGGGGGCGGCAACGACGATGGACAGCAGGCAGAGGGCGAGCAGGAACGTGTTCCAGGTGCGATGATGGTGCGTGCGCATGTCGGACCTCCGAGTGAGGGTGGGTGGACCCAGTCACCGATTCCTATAGCGCACGTCGGCCGAGGCGAGGTGGGGAGACGCCTCTATGAGGGGCCCACCGGAGGCAGTAGCATACGCGTCAGGGCGGCTTTGTCAAAGTGGGGCCCGGCGGCGGTCAGCGCGGCACCGCAGCGGTGACGGGCACGTGGAGGCCTTTGCCTTGCGAAGCGTTTGACGGCCCTCTGGGCGACGGTATAATCACTCTACGCGGGGCACATTGCCCCGTGGGGTGTATTGAGGAGAATGGGGATGCCTTCAGAGCCTTGTGCGCCACGCAACCCGGCGGGGGCGGACGGCACGATGCGCCTGACGGCGCTGGCCAAGGCCGCCGGTTGAGGCGGCAAACGCGCCTCCACCGCGCTGGCGCGCGTGACGCGCCACCTGAGCTCCATATTCCACGAGGCCGACTATCCCGAGTTGCTCGTCGGCCTGTCGGTGGCCGATGACGCCGCGGTCTGGAAGCAGAGCGAGGAGCGCGCGCTGGTGTTCACCGCCGACTTTTTCACGCCCATCGTCGATGACGCCTACGACTATGGGGCGATTGCCGCTGCCAACGCGCTGAGCGACGTCTATGCCATGGGGGGCGATCCTTTCTTGGCGCTGCATCTGGCCGCACTCCCGGCGGACCTGCCCGAGGACATGGTCGTCGCCATCCTGCGCGGGAGTGCGGAGAAGGTCAAGGAGGCGGGGGCCATCGTGGCCGGGGGGCACACCATCGATGATGACGAGCCCAAGTTCGGCCTCGCGGTGCTGGGCACCGTGGATCCGCGGAAGGTGCGCACCAAGGCGGGGGCGCGCCCCGGGGACGCCATCGTGCTCACCAAACCGCTGGGTGTGGGCCTCATCGCCACCGCCTTCAAGGCAGACGAGGCCGACCCCGACGATGTGGCCGCGGCCGTCACCTCGATGAAGCGCCTGAACCGCGACGCCGCCCTCCCGCTGCGCGTGATCGAGCCGCACGCCGTCACGGACATAACCGGTTTTGGGCTGTTGGGCCATGCCTGGGAGGTGGCGGAAAAGAGCGGGGTCCGCCTGCGGTTTCGCTTTGACGATCTTCCCTTCGTCCGCGGCGCCATGCGCTACGCCGATGAGCTCCTCTTCCCCGGCGGTGCGGGGAACAACCTCGGCGATTACGGCGCCCACGTCACCTTTGCCCCCCGCCTCGCGTACGAGATGCAGCTCCTGACCTTCTGCCCCGAGACCTCGGGGGGGCTCCTCATCCTCATGCCGCCCGAACGCATCGAGGCGCTGCTGGAGCGCTACCGCGCCGTGGGGCAGGACGCCTGGGTTATCGGCGAGGTGCTCCCCGGTGACCCGGCCATCGAGGTGGTGTAGGAGGGGGCGTGCGGTGTGGGCTCTGGATTTCGGGCCAGAGAGGCAGGTTGCCCACGCCCTTGCCGCGGTAACCCGAGGAGGGGGAGGGGTGAGGGAGGCGCGCCAGTCCTCCCCGAGCAGGCCGCCTGCTCCCACCGACGATTGACTCATGTGTCCTCCTCTGGGTAGAATACCCGTGCGCGGGCCCCAGAGGGCGCTCGCCAGCGCAACCCTTTGATAGGAGCGTTCACCTTGCTGCGATTGCACAACGAACGAACGGGGCAGTTGGAGGCCTTTCGGCCGTTGGGCGAGGCGGTCACTATCTATGTGTGCGGCATCACACCGTATGACACGACGCACCTCGGGCATGCCTTCACCTACCTGAGCTTTGACGTGCTGATCCGCTACTGGGAGTACCTCGGATACCCCGTGCGCTATGTGCAGAATGTCACCGATATTGATGATGACGTCCTGCGCAAGGCGCGGGAGACGGGGGATGACTGGCAAGAGCTGGGCAACCGGTGGACGCGCCATTTCATCGAGGACATGATCGCCCTCAACGTGCGCCCGCCGGACGTCTATCCCCGCGCGACGGACGTCATCCCCCAGATGCACCGCGCCATCCAGATCCTGCTGGATAAGGGGTTGGCCTACGAGGCGCAGGGGAGCGTGTACTTTCACGTGGCGGCGGACCCGCGCTTCGGCGAGGTGAGTCGCCTCCCCGAGGCGGAGTGGCTGCCCACCGCGAACGAGCGGGGCAACTGGCCGGATGACGCCAACAAGCGGGATCCCCTCGATTTCGTCCTCTGGCAGGCGCAAAAGCCGGGTGAGCCCGCCTGGGATAGCCCCTGGGGCAAGGGGCGACCGGGGTGGCACATCGAGTGTTCCACGATGGTGCAGGAGTACCTGGGAGACGTCATCGACGTGCACGGCGGCGGCCGGGACCTCGAGTTCCCCCACCACGAGTGCGAGACGGCGCAGGCCTGCGGGGTCACCGGATGCGACTTCTTTGCCGCCCTGTGGATGCACACGGCCATGGTGTGCTACCAGGGGGAAAAGATGTCCAAGTCGTTGGGCAATCTCATCTGGGCGCGCGATCTGTTGGCCGAACACAGCGCTGACGCCGTCCGCCTGCTGGTGCACGCGCACAACTATGACGAGACGTGGGATTACACGGACGCAGAGCTCGAGCCCGCCGATCGGCTGGCAGCCCGTCTGCTCGAGGCCGTCACCGTCGTGGGGGGCAGCGGGGCGGTGCTGGACGCCACGGAGAGCGTGGTGGCGTTCGAGGCGGCGATGGACGCAAACCTCGACACCCGTGGCGCCCTCGGAGCCCTGGAGGCGTTCGCCGACCGCATCATAGCGGCCGCCGCCCTAGGCAACGACGTGACGGATGCCCAGGCGACGCTCCGCCGCCTCGGGGCGGTGCTCGGGCTGCGCTTTGATGGCAACATCGAGCCGCGGGTGCGCGTGGGGTGGGAGAAGCATTACCAGCGGTTTGTCTGAGTAGAATGTGGGCCTCCACCAGAAACCGCAGAGATCACCGCGAAGGGGCACGGGCTCCTCGCTGGTCTCTGCGGTTTGTTGGTGTGCTCCCACGCCGGATCCGCGGCAATCTGCCTAGATAGTGTCTGGAAAAAGGGCCACAGCGTCGTTCTGAGCGTGGGGAGAAACCTTGTCAATAGGCGTCAAGGCCCCTCGTATACACTCGGGGCGACGTCGTTACGACGTCGGGTCCGTTTTCGAAACACGCCGAGTCCGCGTCTCTATCCGCTTACACCTCCGGCTCGCCCCACCACGCCTCGAAAAAGGCGCGGATGTTGTCCAGTGGGTAGCCCTTGTTGAACTCGGCCTGGCCGATGACGCCGCCGCGATCATCCCAGAGGGCGCGCTTGACGCGCTCCACGCCGGCGCGGACATCCTCCGGCGTGCCGAAGGGGAGGATGTGCTGCCGGTCCATCTCACCCCAGAAGGTGATACGCCCCTTGATGCGGCGCCCAATCTCTTCGATGGGCATGGTGAACAACTGCGAGTTGATGGCGTCCACGCCGATCTCGATGAGGTGCTCATAGATATCCAGGATATAGCCGTCCGAGTGCATAAAGACAAACTTGTCATGGGCGTGGGCGAGCTCGCAGTAGTCCTTGTAGAGCGGCTTAAAGTACTCGACCCACATGGCTGGTGAGATAAGCAGGGCGTGCTTGGAACCCCAGTCGTCCATGAACGACACGGCGTCCACGTCGGTGCGCACCACATGCTGCAGATGCTGCAGGTAATAGCCGTGGATCATCTCCAGGAGTCGGAACGCCTCTGGCACACCCCAGGCCAGGTCCATGTAGGCGTTCTCTGACCCCCGCAGGAACTGGTAGCGCTCCCAGGGCCGCGGATTGCCCAGGTGTACGAAGCGATCCGAGGCGGCGCAGGTGCGGTTCACGTCCTCGAACCCGACGCCCAGCAGGTGATAGGGCGGCTTCCAGTGGTCCAGCTTGCGCCAGGTGTCGATGGCGGGGTACTTGACCTCACCGATCATCCCCGCCTGGATGTTGACCCAGCGGCTGCCCCAGTGATCGGTCCACTCGCCGGGAGTAAAGAGGGGCGACTCGCCCGCGGGATCGCGGTAGCCGCTGGGGCCAAAGTCGGGAGGATATTGGGCGAGGAGAGCCTGCAGCTCCTCCTCCCGTCCGAAAAAGGCCGCCGGCAGCGTCCATACGTCCCGCGCGGGCCGATCCACCCCCTCAAAGCGCAGCGTCCGTCGCACCCGTTCGCGAGGCGTCATCGCCATGGTGGTGTCCTCCCTTGTTTCCCGGTGCTCGGTGCCTCATGATACGAGGATCGCTGCAACCTGTCGAGCGGTGTGAGGCCCGTCGCCTTCTCTCCCTACTTGACGGCGGGCATGGGGCGGGTAGAATAGAAAACTGTAGCTTATGCGTATGTACGGAAATAGAACGGATGTTACGCCGCGATTCGTATTCCTTGCTCGGCATCGGGCTGGTATCCGTTATCGCCTATGCCGTTGCTTTTGCGCAGCGTTACCCTCTCGTTGACCTGGCGCGTAAGGGCGGTGTACCCGATATCGGTATTCTCAGCGATTACCACTGGGGAGCGGCCATCGCCTATGGTGCGACTATCATCACCGTCTTTGCCCTCTATGGCCTGGCGCTGCGCCTCGCGCGTCGGGTGGGTGCTGCGCGCCCCATCGCCTGGGGGGTGGTAGCCCTGGGGGTGGCGGCCGCGATGGTGCTCGTCGCCACCTACCCCTTTTCCGCCTCGGACGTGTTCCTTTACGTGGCGCGCGGGCGCGTGCTGGGGGTGCACGGCTACAACCCCTTCGTCGTGCCCCCGGACGCCTTTCCCATCGACGCCTACGTGCCCTTTCCCAGCCAGTGGTCGGCGATGGCCTCTCCGTACGGGCCGTTGTGGGAGTGGTTGGCGGCGTTGCTGGCGCGCCTGGGGGATGGCTCCCTGCTGCGGTCGTTGGTGGCATTCAAGGGGGCCATGCTGGCGGCCTATCTGGGCTGTATCGCCCTTGTGGCGGCCATCCTGCGCCGGCGTGACCCGAGCCGTCTCGTGTGGGGGTTGGTGGCCTTTGCCTGGAACCCCCTGGTGCTCATCGAGGCCCACGCCAACGGCCACAACGATCTTGTCATGGTCCTCTGTGTGCTCCTGGCCGTGTGGTTGTGGGAATCCAAGCGCTATGTGTGGGTCATCCCCGCTCTGGTGCTGGGCGCTCTGGTCAAGTACGTGCCGCTGATCCTCGTGCCAATGGCGGCACTCTTGCTGGGCAACCGCCTGTCGCGCGCCGAGTGGCTGCGCACGCTGGTGGCGACCGTGCTGATCGCGCTGGGGCTGACGCTGATCGTGTTCGGCCCGCTGTGGCCGGGCCTGGACGACTGGGCCGTGCTGGGGCAGATGCGGCGCGCCCACTTTTCTACCGGTACGTGGCTCATCCTCTTGCTGCGACGCGTCGCCCCGAGCGCCATGGCCTTTCGGGTGGCCGAGTGGACGACGCGCTTGCTCTTTGCCGCGGCCTATGGCGTGGTGGTGGCGTGGTCGCTCGTGCGTCCGCGATCGCTCGCCGTTGTTTTGCACGACATCCTGTACGTGTGGCTGGTGATCGGCACCATGGCGTTTGGCTACTGGTACATCACCTGGCTAGTGCCGCTGGCGGCGCTCATCCCGGGGCGTAGCGATATCCGGCGGGTGGGGGTGTTCAGCCTTACCGGTCTGCTGTCGGTGGCGACCTATACCTACCTCGGGATCCGCCTGCGCGATGTGGTGAGTATGGACGTCATCACCCTGGCCACCGTGCCCCTGGTGTTCGTCACTCCCATCCTGGTGGCCGGGTGGCCGTGGCGCGAAGCGAGTGCCATCGATCTGCGGCAGCATCGCGATCACGCGACGGGGTGGTTCGGGACGTATCCGACGTCCCTGGCCCACCCGACGGTCACGCAGATCAATGGCCCTACCGTCGGCGTGCCCGCCTATCCGTTTGACTATGAGCTCTCATCGGAGCCATCGGCTACTGGAGGGCCGGCGGCGCCCGAAGAGGATGCCCAAGGGGAGCAAGATGGCTAAATACCTCGTAGTCGTGGAATCCCCCTCCAAGGCCAAGACGATCGGCCGCTATCTCGGCAAGGACTATCAGGTCAAGGCCTCGGTGGGGCACGTGCGCGATCTCCCTCCCAAGGAGTTGGGCGTCGATATCGAGGATGGCTTTCGCCCCACGTACCACCTGGTGCGTGGCAAGGGGCCCATCATCGACGAAATCCGCGACGCCTCGCGCCGCAGTGATCTCGTCTACTTGGCGACCGACCCCGATAGGGAGGGGGAGGCCATCGCCTGGCACGTGGCCGAGGCCGCCAAGCTCGACGCTGCCAAGACGCGCCGCATCAGCTTTGATCAGGTCACCAAGGCGGCGGTGCAGGAAGCGCTCACGCGCCCGCGAGCGTTGGATCGGAAGCTCATCGACGCCCAGCAGGCGCGGCGTGTGCTCGATCGGTTGGTGGGCTACCAGATCAGCCCGCTGCTGAGCAAGACGCTGCGTCGGCGCCTGTCAGCGGGGCGCGTCCAATCGGTGGCGCTGCGGCTGGTGGTGGAGCGCGAGCGCGAGATCCTGGCCTTTGTGCCTGAGGAGTACTGGACGCTCGACGCCCTGTTCCGACGCCGCACGCCCGAGCAGGAGCGCTTTACCGCCCGGCTGTTCAAGATCAAGGGGAAGGATCCCGCGCTGCCCAACCGCGAGAGCGTCGACCGGGTGCTCGCTGCCCTCAAGGGGGCTACCTATACGGTGACGCGCGTGCAGCGGGGGGAGCGCCGGCGCAACCCGCAGCCACCCTTTATCACCAGCACGCTGCAGGCCGATGCTGGGCGCAAGCTGCGCTTCTCGCCGCGACAGACGATGCGCCTCGCCCAGCAGCTGTACGAGGGGGTTGAGCTGGAGGACGAAACGGTGGGGCTGATCACCTACATGCGCACCGATTCGACCCACGTCGCGCCCGAGGCGCAGGCGGAGGCGCGCGAGTTCATCGCCGGGCGCTGGGGACAGGAGTACCTGCCAGCGAAGGCGCCTACCTACCGCTCCAGGGCGGTGAACGCCCAGGAGGCCCACGAGGCGATCCGCCCCACATCGGTGCTGCGGACGCCCGAGGCCGTGCGACCGTACCTCAGCGCACAGCAGCTCCGGCTGTACGAGTTGATCTGGCAGCGCTTTCTCGCCAGCCAGATGGTACCGGCGCGCTATGCCACCATGACGGTGGATGTCACCGCGCAGAGGGACTATGTCTTTCGCGCGACCGGCTCCACCCTCCTCTTTGCCGGCTATCTGGCCGTCTACACCGAGGGGCGAGACGAGGACGAGGAGGAGGAGCGCTCCCAGGCGTTGCCGCCCCTCACCGAAGGGGAGGTGGTGGACCTGCTGCGGCTGCTGCCCGAGCAGCACTTTACGCAGCCGCCTCCGCGCTACAGCGAGCCGACGCTCATCCAGGCGCTCGAGCGGAACGGCGTCGGGCGCCCGTCGACCTATGCCACCATCGTCACCGTCATCCAGGATCGGGACTATGTGCTGAAGGAGCGGGGGCGCCTCATGCCCACCCCCCTGGGCATGGTGGTGTGCGACGCCCTCGTCGCGACCTTTGAGAGCATCATGGACGTGCACTATACCGCCGGCATGGAGGAGCGGCTCGACCGGATCGCGGCGGGCGATCTGAGCTACGGGGCGATGCTGGGCGACTTTTACGAGGGCTTTGCGTCGCAGCTCGAGAGCGCCCGCGGCGCCATGCCCCAGGCGGTCGCCAGGGCGCTGTGGGCCGACCTGCCGCCGGAGGTGCGTGAGCACCGCTGCCCCGAGTGCGGCAGCCCCATGGAGGTGCGTCTCAGCAGCGCCGGCCGTTTCCTCGGGTGCACGCGCTATCCCGAGTGCCGCGGCATCCTCGACCTGAGCAAGCCGGGGGAACCCCAAGCTCCGGCCGAGGAGTATGCGCCGGGGGAGATGTGCGAATTGTGCGGCGGGCGGATGAAGATCATCTCCCGCGGACGCAACCGCTTCCTGGGGTGTGAGAACTATCCGACCTGCAAGAACACGCGCTCCATCCTGAGCGATAACATCAAGCGGCTCGCCGCCGAGACCGCCTGCCCGACGTGTGGGCAGCGCCCCCTGACGCCCAAAAAGGGGCGCTATGGTGAGTACTTGCGCTGCGATCGCTGCGAGGTGAACTATTCCCTGCGCAAGCTCGGCCTGACGGGGGGGCGCACCGAGGGCACGGGCAGCGAATCCACGCCCGGGTCGGGCGGCGCCACGCCAGACGTCGAGCTGGTGGACGTGGTCTGCCCGCATTGCGGCCACAGCCCGATGGAGCACCGCGTCGGCCGCTACGGTCCCTACTACCGCTGCCCATCCTGCAAGAAGAACGTGTCGGAGAGCAAGATGGCGCAGGCGGGGGAACAAAGGCCTGACGACACCGCGTGACGCCGCCACCCCGAACGCGGCGAGAGGCAGGTGCAGGTGGCGCCCGCCGCTGGCCCGTCACCCCTCCCCCTCTCCCCGCCGCATGCAGGGAGAGGGGGAACACGCGCAGGGCTGGTGCTCGTATCTTGGCTCTCTCCCCGCACACGAGGAGGGGGCAGAGCGCTCCCCAGCCCACCGAGGTGCCGCCGAGCGTGGACGGACAGCGGATGATCACTCCCCTGTGGAGGCCGACGCGCTGTCGCACGGCCGCCTGGCGGTGGTCGCCTGGCGGGCGCATGGGACCCGCTCCAATGCCTGGGCCAGATCGGCGATGATGTCGTCGGCATCCTCGATCCCCACGGAGTAGCGCACCAGCTGACTCGTGATGCCGATGGCGGCGCGCTCCGCCTCGTCCAGGGTAAAGTGAGACATGAGGGCCGGCTGCTCGACGATGCTCTCCACGCCGCCCAGGCTGGGGCCCATGTAGGGCAGGGTCAGGGCGTCGATGAACCGGGAGGTGCCCCCCATGTCGGCGGCGATCTCAAAGCTCACCACACCGCCGAACCCCTTCATCTGCTGCACGGCGATGGCATGGTCGGGATGTGAGGCGAGGCCGGGGTACCAGACGCGGCCCACGGCGGGGTGCGTCTCGAGGAACTCGGCCACGCGTTGGCCGTTCTCGTTGTGGCGCGCCATGCGCAGGCTGAGTGTCTTGAGCCCCCGCAGGAGCAGGTAGAGGGCGTGGGGGTCAGCGATGGCGCCCATCATGTTGTTCAACTCGCGGACGGCGTGGATGCGCTCCTTGTCGCCCACCAGGACGCCCGCCAGCAGGTCGTTGTGACCTCCCAAGTACTTTGTGGCGCTGTGGGCCACTAGGTCGATGCCATACTCCAGCGGGCGCAGGTTGTAGGGGGTGGCAAAGGTGGCATCGATGAGCGTGAGGATGTCGTGTTGGCGGGCGATGGCGGCGATGCGGCTCAGGTCGGCCACCCGCAGGTAGGGATTCGTGGGGCTCTCGGCCAGGATCAGGCGCGTCTGCGGCGTGATGGCCGCCTCCAGCGCCTCATAGTCGCCCAGGCAGACGACGGAGCAGGAGACGCCGATGCGCCGCATGAACTCGAGGGAGAATTGGCGCGTCTTGCGATAGCAATCCTCGGTGAGGATATAGTGGTCGCCCGCCGAGAGAAAGGTGAGCAACGTGGCGGTGAGCGCGGCCATGCCGCTGGAAAAGACGAGGGCGGCCTCGCCGCCGTCCAACGCGGCGATCTTGTGCTCCACCACCTCCTGGGTGGGGTTGCCGTAGCGGCCATACTCGCCGCGCACCGGCTCCAGCCCGTCCTCCTTGCGACGCATGTGCGCCACCAGGGCGGCCGTGTCCTCGAAGCAATAGGTCGAGGTCTGCACGATGGGCATGACCAGTGCCCCGTAGGGCTTATGCTTGGTCTCTCCCGCGTGCACGGCCTGGGTGCCGAAACGCGTCGCCTGCTTGTCCGCGTCGGGCTGGGTAAACATCGAGCCACCTCCTTATGGTCACCGGACATACAGAAACAAAAACGGCCTTACGCTCCTATCAGAGGTAAGGCCGAGGGGGGCATGCACCCTGAAACAAAAACTCTTCATCGGCTCCAGGCCAGATGAAGAGGGTTCATGCGTCCACGCGATTACCCTCTCATCTTTCAGAGATCCCCCCACAGGGGCTCTGCCGGACTTGGCACCATCGGTGCGGTATCGGATCGCCGGGTATCTACCCGGATGAGGCGAGATGCAGCGCAACGGGGCGTACGCCGCGTCTCGTGACCCTTGCCGCTATCCGTGGTTGCCGAGGCTTCACAGGGCCGGTCCCTCCGCCTCTCTGGATAAGAGCGTCACGAGCTATTCGATTGCGGGCGATGATAGCACAGGAGGGGGAGGGTGTCAAGGTGGGGGGCTACCAACCTGGGGAACAAGAGAGGCTTACCTCCCTATGCCCCCAGAGTATCATAGGGATTCTAGCCTGTCAGTCCCTCGTCACTCCCTGTCCTGGTATGCACTAGTCGTTCTGGTCCGTAGACGATGGGTGTTCGATGTGCTTGACAGGCTTCTTGAGAGTGCCTACCATGCGCTCGAACAGGATGAGGCTCGCTAAGAAGCGATCCCACTGCCCCGTCTCGCGCTCGCAGCCTTCTCTAGGCTGGTTACCGGCTGCTAACGGTCTCGCTCTTCTGTTCTGGGCATGAACCTCCGCATCGATATAGCCATGTAGCATTACACACGCGTCGAATCTGCCAACTGCAATGGGGGAGAGTGTCTCGGCGTATGGACTCGTTCAGGTACACCGCATCAGCACGGCTTGGGCTATGGAGTACTCTGCCTAGTGAGTGTGAGGAGTTCGTCGCGGCGTTGGACTGTACTCTTCAGGAGAACGCTCACGCGGTCATTGAGGCAAGTACAATACGGTACATTGATGACGACGCCGCACTGGCGGCGATTGCCATCTGTGACAAGATCGCTACGCGAGGCAACCCAACGCTAGTGGATCTCGACTTTGAACACGCCCTCGTGAATGGGCCTGCTCACAGGTACCTGAGAATCACCCACGACCCGAACGACCCAACCATTGGCCCTCGTCTACTGAGCACCCAGTTCCCAGGCACCCTTCTCGATCTGGTTGCCGCTGCAGAGGAGCTGTTCTGTCTGCCGTTCACTGGCATGTCAGCAGCAGTAATAGATCCCGCTGTACCCTACGACGCTCGGAACCTTTCTAGTAGGGAAGAGGACATCTTTGTTGAGCAGTTTAAAGCTGTATTTGGCCCGGCTCTTCTTCCTAGACTACACAGACAGGTCCTGTTTCGTGAACTGGTTGACTGTGATCAGCAAGACCCTCTCGCTCAGAACCGTGTTGATTTCGCTTTCCAAGTTGGCGCCGTCAAGTGGGTGTTTGAGATTGATGGAGAGCAACACAGGGAACTTGCGCAAGAGGCCAAGGATGCCGAGCGTGATTCCTTGCTCCGAAGACAAGGGTGGTCAGTCCATCGTTTCACCGCGGAGCAGGTTCGGAGCGGCGTTCACGCGCAACTCCTCCAGCTCTCCGCTCAAGCGTCATGCCGCGAGCGGAGAGCGCTATGCGCAGCAGGGCGGGGGTCAGTGACTGCTGCTGTGGCAGCATCAGAGTTACATGCGGCGGCACTGAACTGCATCGTTCTGCCACATGTAGCCCATCGCTGCATGCGGGGCGTGCTGCACTTGTATGCATGTGGGATCCTAGACGCCTCCAGGGAGCAGCGAATTCTCGTCGTCGAAGAGGATCTTCCGGTGACGGCCGAGGCATTCCGCATGCTCTTCTCGCTCTGGCGGCGGGTCCACGTCTTGGCGCCGGAGGTATCGCCTCCACCGCGGGTGCAACTCGACGTGGTTGCCGGCAGACCTGCTCTTGGCGTACCAACTGAGCCTCATATCACGACTCGCTACGTGCCAGCGCCGGATGGGACCTATGATGTCAGTCTGTCGAGCAGTTGCTTTCTCAACGCCGGCACGGTAGGGCAGAAGGAAGAGGCTCTGAAAGAGGTTTCAGTCGCCTATTCCGTCAGGGAGCGTGTATCCCTGCGCTGTGCCATAGGGCTACACTCCGCGCGGGAACTCAGACCCTGCAGACCGATACAATATGCGCTGGAAGACGTAGAGCGCGCGGTCGCCAGCCAGGACAGCGATGGCACCACTCAGGCACCAGAGCCAGCAAATGAGGCGCTCCATTTTCTGTTGCATCTGCTATTCCGCAAGCGGACGTTCCTCGATGGTCAGCTCCGGGTGATCGCTCGCCTCCTTCAGGGAAAGCCAACGATTGTGCTGCTACCCACTGGCGGGGGCAAGTCACTGACGTATCAGTTCTCTGGGCTCCTCCTCCCTGGGATCACCCTTGTCATTGATCCCCTCGTCTCGCTGATGAACGATCAAGTATACAACCTGCGGGCAGCGGGTATCGATCTCGTGGGGGCGATCTCAAGCCAGATGGAGCAAGCCGACAAGGATGCCGTGATGAGGCGGTTGGCAACAGGAAATCTGGCATTTGTGTTCATCTCGCCCGAGCGTCTTCAGATCCAAGCCTTCCGGGATGAGCTTTCCACTGCTGTGGAGCTGTTCCACGTCTCTCTTGCAGTTATCGATGAGGCGCACTGTGTTTCCGAATGGGGACACGATTTCCGGCCATCCTACCTCCACATGGGTTCGACGCTAAGAAAACACTGCTCTCACGCGGGTAAGAGCCCTACGCTCGTTGGGCTTACAGGAACTGCCTCCTTTGCCGTGTTGACGGACATACAGATGGAACTCGGCATCACTGGCGAGGAGGCGATTATCGTGCCGCGATCGTTTGACCGGCCAGAGCTGCAGTTTTACGTCAAGACTGTACCTATGCGGTCAAAGGCGAATGCCCTAGATGCACTCAAGAACGAAATCCCTCGCATGCTGCGTGCCAACCCCCAGGGCTTCTATGACCTTCGGGGAGACCTGACGAACGCTGGCATCATCTTCTGCCCTCACGTCAATGGCTCCCTCGGAGTGACTGGCGTTTCAGGTCATTATGGTCATGACAACTATTTCGCTGGGACGAAGCCCAAAGCGTTTCGGGGAACCGTGGTGGAGTGGAACGAGCACAAACAGCGCCTGCAGGAGTCCTTCAAGCGCAATCACATCCAGGAGATCGTTGCCACCAAGTCGTTCGGCATGGGTATCGACAAGTCCAACATCCGGTACACGTGCCACTACGGTGTCCCCCAGTCTGTTGAGGCTTTCTATCAGGAGGCAGGTAGAGCCGGGCGCTGGCGGTCGTCGGATTCGTCCAAGCGCGCGCTCTGTGCTGTCATCTATAGCGATGACAACTGGGATACCGCCCTGCAGATCTTGAACGAGCCTGATCACGAGATAGCGCTGAACCGACTCAACACCGTTGGCTGGAGCGATCGCGGTGACCTTATGGTCCAGCTGTGGCTCCTGTTCAGTTCTTACGCGGGGAGAGAACAGGAAAAGTCACAGACGCTCGCGTTCTGGGCTAAGCATGTCAAGCGGGATGTTGACAGCCTGAGTGAGGGAATGACCAAGACGATTGACTTGCGCCTCGATCTCAATACACGAGATAGAGAAGAAAAAGCTCTCTACCGCCTCAGTCTGCTCGGTGTTGTTCGCGACTATACGATTGACTGGTCTCTCCATCGGGTGAGTGCCATTGTCAAACGCATTAATCCAGTAGAGGTCAAGGCGTACTTGCGGAGGTATCTCCTGCAGTACAAGTTCGAGGGCTACGCGGAAGCGGTAACGCGCCACATCCCGGAGGATTCGCTGGAAGGAGCTCTGGAAGCAGGAATCGATGTTCTCGTCGACTTTGTCTATGATGAGATCGTCTCCAAGCGTAAGCAGGCACTCCGCACCATGGCGGAGCTCTGCAGGGAATTTCGCTCAGACCGGGATTTCCGCGATTCTCTTCTTGCCTACCTTCAGGAATCCGAGTTCTCGCCTGAGCTCCGCGACTGGATCGGCCATGAATTCGACGAGGTAGGCCTACTGCGCATTGAGAAGGTGCTAGAGCAGGTGACAACGCTGGAGCAGGTGAAGCGTCTGGTCGGCACCACGCGACGCATGCTTGATGAGGATCCGCAGAACATTGCTTTGCGTTACCTCTCGATGTGCGCCCGTGCACAAAGCGCAGCTGAAAGTAGCTCTAGCGTGGTTCAGGAGGCAAGTACGCTCGCGGCACAGGTTGATGACCGGCGGGAGCGGTTGCGCAATCCTGAAGAGGTGCTGTTGCGTGCACTGTGTTTTGTGGGGGAACACCGGCCGGAGGTCCTTGGCAATGTTGGCGACGCAATCTTGCGTCGGGCAGGCACGGCCGCCTTGGCGAGGGCTCTGTTATGTACGAAACTCGCGGCCAATGCCACTGTGTATCATCACGCTGTAATACTACTCGCGGCGAATGCGCTGCGGCTGGTCAACGGGTGCAGGTTCTATACCTCCATGCGACAGGAGCTAAACCGTGGTTGACACTGACTATGTGCGAGACGCTGAACAGAGCATCGCCGGGATCGCGGCCGAGCTGGGTCGGATGCGTGACGCGGCGAGCCTTCTTGAGGACGCTCAGGTGCAGGCAACAGCCATGATAACGGCTGCCGAGCGCGTCGTCCAGGGGGTAGAGGCGTACACCAACGCTTCCGGCGCCCTAGTTACGAGACTCGCCGCCACCGATATCACCCAGAATCTGAAGGATCTGCATAGCGGCATAGGTCACCTCGTAGATCTTGTTGGCGAGAGTGACAAGCATATCACGACGGGCACCACGACCCTCGAGACACGCCTCGCTCATCTCGAGGACCAAGTGCAGCGTGTCGCGAATGAATCGAGGCGACGAGAGTTGGCGCAAATTACGCTGCTGGTTCTCTCGATTGTGCTGATCCTGTTGGTCTTGAGCGGGCTATTGCCTGGTAGTGTCTAGTGGCGCGATGACCACGGGGCAGTAGTGTGCTCGGAAGCTTGAGGTCACACAGGACTCCAGGAGCGACCATTGGTCTCGCCGCGCGCGATGCAATCACACGGTATGAGCGGACACTGAGTTAGGGCAGACGTCAAGGCGTCCAAGTGACTTGAGCACACAGCAAAGCCGCTCAGCGCATGCGCTGAGCGGCCCTTTCTGAGGCGACGGTCGGACTTGAACCGACGATCGGGGTTTTGCAGACCCCTGCCTTAGCCCCTTGGCTACGTCGCCGGACATGGAACGCGGTTCCCATCGCGTGCCTGTGGGAACCGCGAAGGAGCGGAAGACGGGATTTGAACCCGCGACCCTCTCCTTGGCAAGGAGATGCTCTACCGCTGAGCCACTTCCGCTCGAGGAGCGAACCGTTCGTTCGCTCAGGTGCCGAGGCCCAGACTTGAACTGGGGACACCTTGATTTTCAGTCAAGTACTCTACCAACTGAGTTACCTCGGCAATTCACCCGAAGGCGTGTGCCATTCTACATCATTCGTAGGCGGGTGTCAAGCTTTGCGTCAACGCTTCTACCGCCCCGCCCGCAGGCCCTCAACCTCCTCGCGAATGGCGCGCACCTCCGCCAGGAGGTCCTGGAGCACGAGGGCCGTATCGGCGGGGATGGCGCCCTCCGCGCGGGGCGGCTGCGGACCCTCGACCTGGCGTGCTCGCACCCTGTCCAACACCTGCTGCCGCACCGCCTCCCATTCGTCCAGGCCGGAGAGCGTCGCCTCGGCGTTGACCTGCTGGCTGTAGCCGGCCGTGTGCACCTGCAACGTCCCCAGGCCCAGCAGGCGATCCCAGATCCCCCGTTTCAGTTCGACGTTGGTCACCTTGTCATAGGGCACCGACTTTTCCGTTTTGGTCAGCAGGCCCATACGCACGGTGAGCTCGCGCTCGTCGAGGGCATAGCGGATGGTGCCGCAATAGGGCACCAGCAGGGCGAGAGTCGGGAGCACCCAGAGCAGCGTAAAGCCCATGAAAGCGGCCAGATACCCCAGTCCAAGCTCGGGGATCACCGCCAGAAGGGCCAGGGGTAGGGACAGGGCCACGATGGTGCCCACCCAAAGGGCGTACTTTAATGGCAAGCGTGGGCTGGGGCGGAACTCGAGCATGCGGCTGGCCTCCTTCACAGCGTAGCGATGGGCAGTATGGCGACAGGCTACCGCACGGGAGCCACAGCGTCAACCAACCGGCGGCTCGAGGGCAGCCCGTGCCTGCTTTGACACCCTCTGCCCGTCGTGGTAATATCGCCGTCGCGCGTAGGGCTGGGTGTGGGCGCCTTACGGCGCGCGCTAGCGAGGTCGGGATACCAGACACCATCCCCGCATCGACCCTCCCACACGGAACACCACAGAAGGAAGGTCAGTAGAACGTGAGCGATCGAGTACTCGGCACGGTCAAGTGGTTCAACAACGCCAAGGGATATGGCTTCATCCAGCCTCAGGAAGGGCCGGATGTCTTTGTGCATTTTTCAGCCATCCAGGGCGATGGCTATCGCAGCCTCGAGGAGGGCGAGCAGGTCGAGTTCACCATCGAGCAGTCGCCCAAGGGCCCGCAGGCCAGCAACGTCGTCAAGCTCTAGCGCCTCGCACGGCAAGGCAACACGCTCCGCTGGGGACCTCTCCAGCGGAGTTTATTGTTGGGAGCGATCCCGCACCTTGAGGAGCCGCATGACGTCTACCGCGCTCTCGCCCGACGAGTACCAGGCCGCTATCCGCAGAAACCAGACGTGGAATTTCGTCGTGAATCTCGCGGATCTCTCCTTCTTTCACCTGGCCGTGAGCTTTATCTATGGCTCCACGGTGCTCTCACTCTATACGAGCCACCTGACCACTTCCGCTCTGCTCATTGGCCTCATTCCGGCCATCCAGAACGTGGGATACTTTTTGCCGCAGCT
>DUUT01000068.1 GCA_012841405.1 Chloroflexota bacterium | reverse complement strand
CGGCGAGGCCACAGGGTGCCGGTCACCAGCGCGGCGAGGGCACACGGCGCCACCGCGGCGCCGTACGTCTTGGTGAGCACCGCCAGGCCGGCGGCGGCGCCAGAGAGGAGGAGGTAGCGCCGCTGCCGCGCACCGCTTTGCCCCACGCCCACGTACACGAGCGCCGCCAGCAGCGCGACGAGCATCAGCCCGGCGGTGAGGGCATCGATGTGCAACACGCGCGACAAGGCCAGGTAGTACGGATCAGCAGCGAGCACGGCCACAGCGGCGATGGCTGGACCCCTCCCCGCCAGACGCCGCAGCAGCCCATAGATGCCCAGAGCGATGGCCGCGTGGGCCAGGGGGAGGGCGGACTTGGCCGCCGGCAGCAGCGCCCCCAGGAGGCGCATCGTCGCCGCGTCGTGCACGTCGAGCGTCGCCAGGGCGTCCACCGCCAGGATCTGGGACCAGTCGATGGTGCGCGCCACGCCGGCGTGCCAGGCGAGGCCGAGGGCGCCGAGCCAGGTGGTGGTGACGCCGGGGTGGCCCGTAAGGGCAGTGCCCCGCAGGTCACCACGGGTGAGCGTCACGAGGAACCGCGCGGAACGATAGGTCCAGGCGGGCTCGTCCCAGGTGACAAAGGCGGTGGCGTCTAGGGCGCGGGTGGCGATGATGGCACCGAGGAGCAGCACGACGAGGAGCGCGGTGCACCGCTGGTACGGCGCGCGGCGGTGGGACCCGGGAGCGCTCATGACGAGCCCGCGGCACGCCGTCGCAAGCCCCTTGCGCTCTGCACGAGGTAGAGGACGCCACCCACGAGGCCGGTGAGGGCATTGACGGCGTAAAAGAGGAGCGACATGGCCACGGCCTGGGGCGCGGCGACGCCCGCCTGTCCAAAGAGGACCACGTACCCCCCCTCGCGGACGCCGAACCCGCTGATCGAGATCGGCAGGGTCAGCAGCGAGGAGAGGATGGGGACGAACAGGAAAAAGTACCCCAGGCTGAGGTGCACCCCTACGGCGCGTCCCAGGTACGCCTGGGTGACGATGAGGCTGAGGTTAAAGACGAGCGACGCCGCCGCCGCCCGCACGAGGGCGGGCCGATCGTAGCGGTGGAACGAGGCGTAGAGCGCCGCGATCGTGGGACGCGCCAGGAGCTTGCCGACGGGCGGCAGGCGCCGGGCCAGGGCCTCCACCAGGGGCCGGTTCAGGAGGAGGTAGATGCCCAGCGCCACCCCGGCAATGAGCGCGAGGAGCGCGAGGGTCACCGTCGCTGGTACGAGCTGCCAACTGAAGGGGAGGGCGATCAGCGCCATCACAAAGAGGACGAGGAGCCCCATGATGCGGTCGACGAGCACCGTAGAGATGGCCAAGGACGTGTCGGCGCCGTCCTGCGACAGCTCGACCATGCGCACCACGTCGCCCCCAAACCCCGACGGCAAAAAGCTGTTGAAGAACATGCCCACGTAGTAGAGGCGCGTGAGCCGGGGCAGTGAGGCGGTGATGCCAAAGGCGCGCAGGAGCGCCTGCCAGCGATAGGCGCGCACGATGATGCCCACCTGATAGAGCAGCAGCGCGATGGCGAGATCCGCCCAGCGGGCCGACGCCAGGGCGCCCCACACCTGGGATAGGTCCAGGGTGAACACCATCACGAGCAACAGCCCGAGGGTCACGGCAATCTTGATGAGGTTGCTGCGTCTGTTCTTCACCGGGCGAGCGCCTCTCCAGGTCCCGGGGCGCCTACTCCCCGAGCACCTCGCGAATCACATAGATGGGCTTGTTCTGCGTCTCATAGTACGTGCGTACCACCAGCTCTCCCAGCAACCCGAGGCTGATGAACTGGACCCCCACGATGATCAGGAGCACGGCCAGCCACAGCAGGGGGCGTTGCGAGAGGGAGGCACCGGTGAACAGCTTGAGGGCCGTGAGGTACACCCCCATGGCGACGCCGATGAACGCCGTGATCAGCCCCCACTTGCCGAAAATCTGCATGGGCTTGGCGGCATAGTTGAGCAAAAAGCTGACGGTCGTCAGGTCGAGCAGCACCCGCGTGGTGCGCGAGATGCCGTACTTGCTCTGGCCGTACCGGCGCGCGTGGTGGTTGACGGGCACCTCCTTGATGCGCACCCCCATCCAGCTCGCCAGCGCCGGCACAAAGCGGTGCAGCTCGCCGTACAGGTTGATGTTCTTGACCACCTCGCGACGGTAGGCCTTGAGCGAGCAGCCATAGTCGTGGAGGTACACCTTGGTCACGCGCGAGATGAGCCAGTTGGCGATGCGCGACGGGATCTTGCGCATGATGAACCCGTCCTGGCGGTTCACGCGCCACCCACTGACGACGTCGTAATCCCCCTCGCGCATGGTGCACAGGAGCATGGGGATGTCGGCGGGGTCGTTCTGCAGGTCGGCGTCCATGGTGATGATCACCTCGCCCCGGGCGTGATCAAAGCCGGCGGCAAACCCCGCCGTCTGGCCGAAATTGCGCCGGAAGCGGATGACGCGCACGCGGTCATCCCTGGCGTGGAGCGCCTGGGCGATGGCATAGCTGCCATCCTGGCTGCCGTCATCCACCAGGATGATCTCCCAGCTCTCGTCCATCCCATCGAGGACCTCGCGGAGCGCGTCGTAGAGCTTGGGCAGGCTCTCCTCCTCGTTATAGACGGGGATGACGATGCTGAGGTCGACCGCTGCAGCGGTCGTATCGGTCTCTGGGGCGGGAACGAGTGTGATGGACATGGGTCCTCCCCAACGGATCTCGCCATCGCCCGGCACCCCGTGCGGGGCGATGGGGTGTTCGCTCGGTGCTACGCTCGGTCCAGGCCACGGGCCAGGACGACGTCACGGTACCAGGCGGCCTCCGCCGCCAGGCCCTCCTGCAGGGAGACCTGGGGCTGAAAGCCGAGCACCGTCTGGGCGGCAGTGGTGTCGGCCCAGGTGTGGCGCACGTCGCCGTGCTGCGGATCGTGGCGCGCGATGCACACCGGGCGGCCGGTGACCTCGCGCAGCACCTCAAGGCAGTGGTTGAGCGTCACGCGCGAACCGCCACCGATGTTAAAGTAGCTCCCCGGGGCGCCATGGTGCATGCAGGCCACGTTGGCCGCGACGGCATCGGCCACAAAGGTGAAATCGCGCGTCTGCTCGCCGTCGCCGTACACGGGGATAGGCTCGCCGGCATAGATGGCTCGCAGGAACTTGTGAAAGGCCATGTCGGGGCGCTGGCGCGGGCCGTACACGGTAAAGTAGCGCAGCGAGACGGTGGGCAGGCCGAAATTCGCCGCGTAGAGCCGCGCCAGGTGCTCGGCGGCGAGCTTGGTGACGCCATAGGGCGACACCGGCGCCACGGGCCCGGACTCGCGGAGCGGTAGCTCGGGGCTGTCGCCATAGACCGACGAGGAGGAGGCGCAGACAAACTTGTGCAGATGCGACGCGCGGCGCGCCGCCTCCAGGAGCTTTTGCGTCGTCAGGATGTTCAGGTCCGTGTAGACGGCAAAGCTCTGCCCCCAGCTGGCCCGCACGCCGGCCTGGGCTGCCTGGTGAAAGACGAACGCCACGCCGTCGAGCAGCGCGTCGAGGTCCATGCGCCCCAGGTCCCCCTCGATGAAGCGGAACCCCGGCCGCCCTCGCAACCCCTCGAGGTTGCTCTCCTTGAAGGCGCGCGGGTAATAGTCGGTAAAGCAATCCACGCCAATGACGGCATAGCCGTCATCCAGCAGGCGTTCCGCGAGGTGGGAGCCGATGAACCCCGCCGCTCCGGTGACGAGACACGTTTGGACATCCATGGTGTATTCTCCCGCAGGTGCCTAGTGACAGTGTGCCCGGGCATCGCCGTCCGCCGCGCAGGCCAGGCGCACGGCGCCCAGGCGGAGGCTGCGCTGCATGGGGATCGGGAGCCCTCTGCGCAACCCTACGTAGCGCCCCGCCTCGGGCTGGTGCACCAGCAGGTGGAGGCGGTACGCGCCCGGTGGGACCTCTGGTGGCGGAACGAGGCGCAGGCGCACGGTGAGCGGTTCGCCGCTGCGCCACGCCTCGCCGGCGGGCAGCTCGGGCAGCGGCTGTACGGCGCTGTGCCGCACGGCTCCGCCTTCGTCCGCCCAGTGTACCACCAACGCGACTCCTTCGCGAAACTCGTCCTCGAACTGCCAGTGGAGGGTCAGTTCCAAGGGCTCGTCGGTGGTCGCCGTG
>DUUT01000067.1 GCA_012841405.1 Chloroflexota bacterium | reverse complement strand
CTTGCATTCCGTCTCGATGGCGCGTAAGGTGAATCCCATGGGGCGCCTCCTGACACACGAATGGTCGGCAAACCAAGTGTGCCACAGGAAGCGCCCCATGTCACCTCGTTATTTGAAAGGTATTGCGTCAAGGCCCCTCGCTGCCGCTCGGGGCGCCAGCGCTTCTACGTCGGATGCATTTTCGAAACACGGCCTAGTCGGCTTCCAGCCACTTCTGTAGGGCTGTACGATCGGTAAGCGTCGAGGCGGCATCGAGGAACTCGCGCGGCGACGCCACCTGTCGCCGCAGGGCGCGCATTTCCTCGCCGATGGGGTCCACCGAGGTGGGTGCATCGGCGTAGCTGCCATAGAACGCAAAGTAGGCTTGGTTCAGCTTGCGGATGTAGAACCCCTGGGAGGCCAGATAGAGGCGCTGGTACTCCATGTATGCCTCTGCCTCGTCCACGTACCCGTCCGCCAAGAGCGCGTCGACCTGGAGACGCGTCTCCCGCATGATGCGGTTAAAGAGCGCGCGATCCGGGGGAGCCTTGGGTGCTGCTTCAGGCGCCGGGTCCGCGGCGGCCGCCGCCGGAGGCGGCCCGCTGTGGTAGACCTCCAGAACGGTTTGGCACAGCTCCTGCGCCACCATGCTGACCACCGTCTCGTTCATCGTGGCGATCTCATAGCCGGGCCGCACACCGGCGAGATCGAGCACGTAGCGAAAGCCGAGCGGAGTAAAGGCCAGGTACTGGTGCAGCCACTCGTGGATGGCGGTTTCGATGGTCCATTCGAGGGGTGCGCGCGCGTCGATGAGTGGCGGATAGAGGACGGCCAGGCCTCCGAGGTCGACGACGAGGGCCGAGTAGCCCAATGCGGCCACCGCCGTCTCGATCTCGTTGCGCGTGGGCGCCGCCATGCCCTGGACGAGGAGCACCTCGCGCACGCTTTCGATGCGCTCCCGGGGCGAGATGACGAGCAGCGTCGGTGGATTGTCCAGCCGGAGGCCCACCGGCGGGAAGCGCAGGGGCAACGCCAGATAGCGCTGAAAGGGGTGCCATATCCCCTCGCGATCCAGCGCGTCGTGTACCTGGCGCGCAATCGTGGTCTCCACTTGCGACCGCAGGGCGGCCCGCTGCGCCTGGATGGCGTCAAGGTGCTCCCACAGCTCGGCGAGGCCCTCTTCAGAGGCGATCCACATCTGCTCCTCGACGGCTCGCTGCGCCTCGGCGAGAGTAAAAAAGGTCTCCAGGGCGGTGGCATCATCGAGGCCGGCGATGCCGTCAAGGGGCGGGGCGTCGCTACAGCCGACGCCCAGGAGGGCGCACGCTTCCCAGGCCACGACGCTAAAGCGGTAAGGACCCACGATGGTGTTCAGCTCGGCGCCTAGGTCGGCTGGGCGCTGACACGAGGCAGCGGGGACGATGACGAGCATGGCGAGCAGCACTATGCGTACGAGAACCCGACGCGACCAGGGCACGCGAGGCTCCTTTCATCGTGGCGTGGCACACGACGGTTGGCACCGTTATGATAATCGGTTAGCCTCGGAACACCAAGAGGGACATGATGCCCGGGTGTGTCCAGAGTGCTAGGAGAGCGGCGCGCCACCGAGCGTCAGCACGGGGCATTAGGCACATCGAAGGGTTTCTCCCGGCGCTCGGAACGACGCTGTGACCTTGTTCCGAACGCTACGAGCGCCACTCCATGAGCGCCTTGGTGTAGGCCATCTGCACCTGGCGCCACGCCTCGCCGACACGCGGCGCACCGTGACCAGGAAGGAGCACATCGCATGGCAGGTGCGCCAGCCGACGCAGCGACTCCAGATAGGTGGGACGGCAAAAGTCGGGGCCGCCATTCCAGCCCAAGGTGACCTCCCGGCCCTCCACGTCCGTGAGGATGACGTCCCCACAGAACCAGATGCGTCGGCCATCCAGCGTCACCTCGTAGATGAGGCAACTATCGGCGTGGCCCGGCGCGGCGATGGCCCGGAACGACAGGTTACCCGCTGCGAGCGTCTCTCCGTCGGCGAGCACACGATCGACGCGGCAGGGCTCAAACGCGCGTTGCACGGCGTAACCGATGCAGCGGTCGTCGCCCGCGGCCATGGCCTCGGCTGCCGGCGCGCTTGCTACGATCTGAGCGCCGAGGCGTTGCCAGGCGGCGGCGTGGCTCGCGTGATCAAAGTGGGAGTGGGTGACCAAGAGGTGGGTGACGTCCTCGGGGCGGAGCCCCCAGATGGCGAGGTGCGCCGCGATATCGCCAAAGGTTTCGCGTTCCCCGAGATCACCCGAATCGATGAGCACCGCCGCATCGTCACCGACGACGAGGTAACCGTTCTGGTGCTGCTGGTAGGCAAAGCCGTTGGCGAGATAGATGCCGGGCAGGATCTGCATGGCCCTCTCCTCATCGATGGCATCAGGCGTGGGATCAGGTACCGGTGCACGATAGCATGGCGGACGCGGCGCGACAAGCTGCGGCGCGGCGCGACGAGTACTCGACGCTTGACGGCGTGCCGCGCGCCTGGCTATAGTGCGGCCGATGACTGGCAGCCGGTTCGGCCGTATCCGTCTGTCTGCGATGGACACCATTGCAGAGCGTTCGTAACACAAGGAGTGGCCATGAATGCCCTACGTCTTGGCATCGTTGGGCCCGGTCTGATCTGGGAGAATGCCCATCGGCCGGTGTTGGACAGGATGAAGGATCGCGTCTCGCTCGTGGCCTTTAGCGCCAGAAGCGAGGCCAGCCGCCAAAAGGTGGCTCGCGACTACCCGGATGCTGCCTTTTTCACCGATTACCACGAGCTTGTGCGCCAGCCCGATGTGGATGCCGTGGTCGTGCTCACCCCCATCGCGCTGAACGCGCCCGTGGCCTTGGCGGCGCTACAGGCAGGCAAGCACGTGATGCTGGAAAAGCCGATGGCCCGCACCCTGGAGGAAGCGCGAGCCCTGGTGGAGGCGGCGAGCGCTGGCGACCGCCAGCTCCTCGTCCTCGAGCAGGTGGGCTATCGCCCCTCGGCGGACGCGTTGCGAGCCCTGCTAGCCTCTGACGAGCTTGGCGAACTCGTCATGTACGATCGCGTGCAGCACGCGATGTACGACGGGGGTAGGCACTCGGTGCGCGGCTACGGCGCCACCGAGTGGCGCATCCACCCCGACTTTCCCCTTGGCACCCTCTTTGACGGCGGCCACCACTCCATTGCCCAGTTGTCGCGCCTCTTTGGCGTACCCCATGCCGTGACGGCGTCGGGTGTGCGCCTGCGCCCCGAGTATGGCGACTTTGATCAGGTGTTGATGCTGTTCGAGTACGCCTCGGGCCTACGCGGCGTGTTCAGCCACTCGGACTATCTTGGTGGCGGGCGCAACTACTTTTACGTGCGTGGCAGGGAGGGCGTCGCCTCGATTGAGCGCCGACGGGCGGTGCTGGCCGACCGTGAGGGGCGTGAGGTGCGCGCCGTGGACCTCGACGATACCGACACCTATGTGCGCATGTGGGACGAGCTCGTCGACTGCGCGCAGCAGGGGCGCGAACCCAGCTATACGAAGGAAGATGCCCTGGGGGACCTCATGACGCTCCTCGCTGTCGCCCGCTCGGTGGAGGAGGGGGCGCGCGTCGAGGTTGGCTTCTGAAGCGCTTATCCGCCCTGGGTGGAAGGCCGGGTGAGCGCGCTGCGTGCGCCGGGGGCCGGGCGTCGTCCGGCCCCCGGCGTTTTGAGTCGCTACCATGTCCGGCCGGCAAAGCGCTGCGGGCTTGTGCGTTAGGAGGCGTTCCTCATCAGGCGTCCCTGAGGACACGCCCGTCAGGACGCGTCCGTCAGGAGACGTCCGTCAGGAGACGTCCGTCAGGACGCCTTCACTCTGGCCAGGAACGCCTGAACCGCCGCCATCGTCTCCTCAAACTTGTCGCGATGGATGCAGTGCCCGGCTCCCGGCATATGGGCGACCTGGGCGTTGGGCATGAGGCGGAGGGCCTCATCGGCCACGGCGGGCGAGACGATGGCGCCCAGCTCGAGGTCGCCGGTGAGCAGTAGCGCCGGCACGGTGATTCGCTCCGCCACCTCCTGCCAGGGAGGACCCTCGCGGCGGGACTTCCACTCGCGACCCATGAACTGCATCTTGGAGTCGGCCCATGGCCCCACCTCGTCCGGGTGCCAGTTCGGGTTCTGTCGCTGGCAGCGGGCGATCCATCCTTCGCGCGTCGTAGGTGGCTCCTCCTGGCTCGGTGGGCGGTTCTGCCATCGCGCCCGCGCCTCCTCGTCAAACCAGGGGACGTCCTCCAGGATGACGTAGGACAAGAGGTCGGGGTAGAGGGCGGCGACGCCCGCGGCAGTGGCGGCACCCATCGAGTGACCAAACATCCCCGGCTTTTCGAGGCCCAGCGCGCGGATGAGGGCGGCGGCATCCTCGGCCAGGTCGTTGCGCGCCATCACCTCTGGGCCGTCGTCCGACAGTCCATGGCGCCTGGCGTCGTACATGATGAGGTCATAGTCGGATTCGAGGACGCGCGCTACCCGCGTCCAGCAGAGGCCGTTATCCGAATGCCCGTGCGCCAAGACCAGGGGCGGCTTGTCGCCCCCCGTGCGTACATAGTGTAACCTGAGTCCGTTGGCGACGACGTCGCCGGATGTCCATGCCATTCCCGACCTCCCTCGCTCTGCTGGTTAGCGTTTGGTCCCGTGTCTGGCTGGAAGCCACGGCACCGACGGCCTTGGATGGTTATACACACCGTAGGAACGCGCGTACCGCCGCCAGGAAATCATCGAACGCTTCACGGCGGATGTTGTGTCCAGCGCCGCTGATACGCGCCAATTGTGCGTTGGGCATGAGGGCGAGCGCCTGGGCGGCCACGGCCTCGGTCACGATACCGCCCAGGTTGTCCGCCCGATCGCCCGCCTCGGCGGTCACGAGGAGCGTGGGGCACGTGATCTTGGGGCAGATCGTCCGCCAGGGGGAGGGCGCCCACTGCAAGCACTCGATCATTGCGGGGCTGACGGCGAACTTGGCATCCGCCCAGGGCTCAAACTCGGCATCGTCCCAGTTGGGGTTGCGCTGCTTGCCATAGGCGATGAGCTCGGGACGCGTCATGGAGCGATAGAAGCGCAGACGCTCCTGATAGTGATCGAGGGAGCGTGCTTCCGACGGGGGCTCGTCGCGCCACGGGGGGTCCTCAAGTATGATGGCCGCGGCCAGGCCAGGGTGGCGCGCCACGGCGTTAGCCGTGGTATCGGCACCCATGCTGTGCCCGAGGATGAACGGCTGTTTGAGGCCGAGTGCCTTGACGAGCTCCGCCAGGTCATCCGCCTGATCGTCGCGCGTGTAGGGGCCCGAGGGCGCCTCGGACCGCCCATGCCCGCGCGCATCGTAGGTGATGACCTGGAACTCGTCGGCGAGAGCGGCGGCCAACCGCGGCCAGCACAGGCCACTGTCGGTGATGCCGTGCGCCAGAACGATGGGGCGACCATTCACACCGGTGCGATAGTAGCGCAGCCGAAGGCCGTTGGCGGTCACTTCTCCGCTCTTCCATGCAAGCATTGCTGCCTCCTCTGGTGACTGGTGGCGCGGCTTCGGCCGCGCCCTGCCGCAGCTCTTGGTGACCGGCTCCCATGGTAGGCCAATCGCCGAGGCGCTGCAAGCAGCGCTGTCGGTGGTGCGTTACGGCGCGAGCCGAAGCGACAGGGCAGCACCCGGCATCGTTCGGATCGATTTGCCGACAGGAGCCGAGCATGGTATAATTAGGTAACGTGTCTTGACCAGCGTGCTCCCGTGATGGCTCGCTTGACCCGGGAGCTGCGAGCAACAGACCGTGGGTATACCCTCGCTATTCGTTCTCGTCCCTGAGCGCCTCGCTTCTGTGGGCGGAACCCTTCGTATCCCTCGGGTATCGGTCTCGATTCGTACGCGCTCGCGATACTCGTTACGCGTTCCCAGTGACTGGTTTTCGATAGCTTGAATACGGTCAAGGCGCCGCTCGAGCGTTGTCGCTGCGAGCTATTGGCATTTCCGGGAGAGGCTTTGGCGCCATCCCGTTGTTATGTGTGGCCTGATTTTATTATACAAGGAGGTTGACGTATGAGTTTCGTCATCCGCGAAGGCGGAGAATCGTTTGAGAGTCTCTACAGGCGCTTCAAGAAGGCCGTCCAGCAGGACAAGCTACGGGCCGAGATGAAGAAGCGTCGCTACTTTGAAAAGCCGTCGCAGACGCGCAAGCGCAAGGCGGCGAAAAAGCGCATCAAGAGCCGTCGCACCACGCTCAAGATGCAGCGCCGCTGGGACTAGTTCCCCACGCTGCGCCATCGGGAGAGGAGCCGCCGCAAGGCGGCTTGTCTTCTTTACGGGGCTGGGCACCCTCTACGCGGGGAGGCGCATCGCCCGGGGGCGATAGTACTCCACAAAAAACCCGCGTACCGCCTCGCCGGTGGACTGGTGCAGATCATGGAGGCGGTCCCCCGGGGCCAGCGTGAACGACACGGTGGGCTCGATGAGGGGGTGGTTCGGATCATAGATCTGGATGGTGGCCCGGCGCGTGTGGGGCTCCCAGGTATACCCCAGGGCGAGCACCTGATGGTTCGCGGTGGGATCCGTGGCGCCACGGGTGCGGACGAGCACCAGCGGTGTCGGCGCGCCTCCGCTCAAGCGGCTCTGCAGCCGCACAAACTCGGCGATGGTGAGACGGTCCACGTGCTGGTCGCGACGCCACATCCAGGCCAGCACGCGCAGGGGGACGCGTAGCCCTCCGTACGAATCGAGCTGCCGCCGCCAGAGGTACCGAAAGAGGGGGCTTTCCGGCGCGGGCGGGGCCTCATCGGTGGGAACGCGTCGCCCGGCATGGTAGAGGTCGAGAGCGGCCAGGCACATCCCACCGCACAGCCCTAGAGCGGAGGCCGGCAGGCGCAGGAGGCGGATTCCGGCGCGGGCCACCAGCCAACGCTGCAATTGTCCGACACTGTCCCAGGAGAAGCAGTTGGCGAAGCGAAAGCCATGCTCCGTGGCCCGAAATCCGGTATGAATGCCCTGCGCAGTGTCCCACACGATGGTCACCCTCTTCCACCCGCGTACACACGCGCGCCAAAGCGCGCGTGTGGTGATGAGGATAGGCGTGATCCGCGCGAGCGTCAACTGCCGCACGGGCCGCGCCGCTTGGTGCCGTTGGGAAGTAGGAGTACAATGGGGACACGACATAATCCGTTGGGAGCGCGCGATGAGCGATTCGCACAGACCCGTGGTAGTGTATGTCTCCCAGGGGCCTCTGGCCGCCGAGGTGGTGCGCAGCAAGCTGGAGAGTGAGGGCATTCCCGCCATGCTGCGTTACCCTTCGGTGGGGCGGGTGTTGGGCCTCACCGTTGACGGACTTGGGCGGGTGGAGGTGTTGGTGCCCCCGGTGTACGAGGACGTCGCTCGCGAGATCCTCGCCGAGGAGGTCCCGTCGCTGGGTGACGGCACGGCAGGCGCCGGAGCAACGCCGTCGGTGGAGCTCGCCTGACCCCCCGCCGTGGCGGGGTACCCCGAAGCGGCGGCTTGCAGGGCATCCTCGATGTCCTCGAGGCTGTAGCCCACCCACAGCATGGCGAGCATGGCGCGACTCTCTGCGGCGAGGCGTTTCTCAAGGCTGTGGTGATGGTGCAGCTCTTTCATGGCTGAGCGTCCTCTTGCGATTCCATCGCTCGGGCCTGTCGTACGCGGCGCATGGCGTTACGCGCGCGATGGACGCGGAGGTGTACGTCCGCAGCCCTCGCGAGCTGTAGGCAGCGCGCCGTCTCGGCACTGCTGAGGCCGGCAACGGCCGACAGGTAGAGCGATTGCCGGCTCGTCGCACTCAGCGTCCGCAGGAGGTCGCTGGCCTCCTCCTCATCGGCGTACACTTCCAATGCCCTCTGGGGATCCGTGATCGTGGCGCCGCGCTCGACGATCGGACGGGCGGCCGGCTCGCCGGTGGGGTGGGGTTCCCCCTCGATGTCGTGGAGATCGACCGCTCTCTCGCGCCCGCGCCACAGCCGCTGGGGGCGCTGGCGCAGAATGTGGTAGCCCCCATGGCGCAAGCGCCGGCGCCACAGAGCCCACAGCCGCTCGGGTACGTGCGGTGGTGGAGAGGCGTGCCAACGGCGCGCCAGATCCCAGAATGCCAGGAACAGGTCCTGCCAGAAATCCTCCGCCTCATAGAACCCTCCCTCGCCGCGGCGGAGGAGAGCCAACGTATGCGCGCAGGAGGTCGCGGCGATGCGCTGCGCTTCCTCCCAGAGGCGCAGCAGCTCGGCGCTGCTCAGGACTGGGCTGTCGGTCACGGCGTTTCACTCCTTGGTGCGTCATGTAGTGGATCCCACGCCTCGACGATGTGGGGGGTGGCGTGGGGGGATCGCTCGATGCCGTCCAGCAGGGCGCAGAGCGCCGCGGAGAGGAGCAGGTCATCGTGGATGGTGGGATCGGCGACGCCCCAGCGCATGCGCCGGTCAGGGCCATCGACCACCTCATAGTCGGCGGCCGCAACCTCGCGCCAGAACTGGGCGCGCTCGGCGCTGCCATCATCACGGTGGTCCAAAAAGCGCCCCGAATTACAGATCCCCAGGAACCCCCAACCGAGATCGCTCTTGGATGCTGCCGTGAACGTAAAGGGGTGTACCCGTGGCCCCAGCGCCTGTCGTAGGAACGACGTGAGCCCCGCGCCAACGCCCGTGGCGTCCACCACGACGCGGGTGGCGCCCCACAGGTCGGCGAGGTGGGCGATGGCGCCGTGCAGGGTGTGGTGGGGCGTCGCTGTCCACAGGTAGCGATCCATCACCAGAAAACGCGGCAGGCCCCCCTCCGTGTGGGATACCTCGACGACCGTAACGGCGGTGCTGTCTTTGCGGGGCTGCTCCTCGCGCAGCCGGGCGCCCTCGGTACGCTCCTCGGCTTCGCCGGCCACATCGACCAGCAGGGCGTACTCGCGCCCTTCGGTGGGGCTGCGCTGGCGGAGGTGCGTGCCGACCATCAGCGCGCGGGTGGCGGGCGGGAACATGCCGCCCTCCTCGTCGATCTCCTCCAGATAGTACTGCGATTTGATCAGTGGGTGGTGGCGGCCCAGCCGGGCGATCTCGGCGGTGACATAACGGCCGTAGGCGGGCACCTCTGCGGCGACTTGCTGCCACGGCACCACGAACACTCGCCGCACCTCGTCGCGCCCCTCGGCCCAGCGCAGTGCGCGGATGGCGCGCGCGAGCAGCGTCTGTGACGTCCAGGCGGTGCCCCAGAGGACGGTTGTGGTGGCGGTGCTGGCGCCCATGGGTGCAAAGGCCTTGTTCCAACGCGCCTCGTCGATATCCTGCGCCTCGTCCGCCTCCAAGAGGATGTTGGCCGTCGCGCCCACCACGTTGGCTGATGGAGCGGCCGATAGGAAGGCGATACGCGCCTCGCCGGCGCGCAGCATGTTGGTGCCTTCACGTTTCAGCGGCGGAAGGCGACTCTCGCCGAACACCGACTGCAGGCGCATCATGCTGTTGATCGCCTGTGGCCGAAAGGTGGGCGCCGCCTTGATGATGAACCCGCCACGCCGCCGGCAGAGGCTTATCAGCAACGCCTCAACGTGGGCGGAAGTCTGGTTCTTGCCGGCCTGGCGCGGCATCATCACCGCTAGCGTGAGGCCGCGGCGCTGCAGTACCGCATCGACGATGGCCTGCGCCGGCGCGATCTGGTAGCGGCGGAGGGGGCGTCGCAGCACGCGCCGACTAAAGAGGTCCACATCCGAAAAGGTGCACGCCAGCTCTGCCCGTAGCCTGGCCCGTGTCGCCCTGTCATAGGTCGCCATGGTGCCCCTCCTCTCGCGGTTCGATGGCCCCACCCGGGGCCACATCAGCGTCAGCCCGTGAGGCGTCGTCCGGCAGGTCGCCGGGAAGCCCCTGCGCCACCTCATCGAGCACCTCTTGGATGAGGGCATCGGCGGCGTTGGCGCCGCTGCCGAGCAGCTCGCGACGCGCCTTGACGAGCTCGATGACGCGAGTCGTGGAGCTGTTCCACGCCTGCATGAACTGGGCCGGGCTCAGCGGCCGGGGGCCGTCCTGAGCCTCGCCGCTCTCCTCTCGCCGCCGTTGCTGCTCCACCCAACAGCGGAAGAAACGGCGGGCCTCCAGCAACTGCTCCAGCTCGCGGTCGATCACCTCGACGCCGCCTTCTCCCGCGGCTTGCCCAGGAGGCGGCAGGGGGGTCTGGGAGGTGGCCCGCAGCAGCGGCAGCACCTCCCGCGAATGGCGGCGAATGGTGTTGCTGCGCAGGTGCGAGGCGCAGAGGCTCTCCCCACGCTTGGCCCATGCCCGGCACCCCGCGATCGCGCACGGTCTCTTGTCGTCCTTGGTAGACATGTGCACCTCACATGATCGAACATATGTTCTAATCTATGATAGCAAGGAATGGAAGAGAAATCAAGAGGGAATCCTTCACTCGTGTGAAACGTGCTGGCGTGGAAAAGGCGGGCCCCGCTCGTATCGCGGGACGGATGGAGGTGGGCTCGGGGATATGCTCGGCGCCCGAGGGGCGCTCCCCGCCGGGGAATCGCGGCGGGGCAACGTTACAAACATTAGACATCCCGTTAACCTATTTGTAACCTATGGGTCGTATGGTGGGGGTGCTCTGGTGAGGGCGATGTCCCAAAACGCTGTGAGATCTGAGCGCACCATGCGCTACAGGGGGGGGAGATTATGCTGTTCGATACCGAGCGTAGGGCAAGGCATGTGGACACCCAGGCCGTTCCCGACGCAGTGGGGCAGGCGTCGAGCGACGGCCGGCGGGCGCGCATCCTGCTGGCCGATGACGATGACAATGTCCGTGGCCTCTTTGAGCGGCTCCTGACGCTCCAGGGGTGGGACGTGGTAGTGGCGCGCAACGGACGCGAGGCGGTGGAGGCGTGGCCCGAGGAGGGCACGCCCTTTGACCTGGTGATCCTCGACATGAACATGCCCGAGATGACGGGCGCGGCCGCCTATGAGGAGCTGCACCGGCGCCATCCCGAGATGGTGGCCCTCTTTGTGAGTGGCTACATGGAGGAGGAGTACTGGCGAGACGTGATCGTCCAGGGCAAGGTGCCCTTCCTGGCCAAGCCGTTCACGCCCCAGCAGCTCATCACCACGGTCACGGCACTGCTCGCTCACGGCAATGACCGGGCCGTCGGTCGCTGCCTACAGCCGGAGCGGGACGAGGCGCGGCAGGTCATCGGTGTGGCCGTCTGAACCCAGCAGCGCCGGATCGTAGCACGGGTCCTGCCCGTGGCCCTGGACGCTCAATCGCTTGGGGAGCCTGTGAGTGTCCAGGGCCGCGGGCATTCGCTTTGTGCGGGCGTGCGGTGTATAGTGTTCGAGCCCAACGTCATCGGGTGGGCACCGATGAGGATCGAGCGCCATGGTGCCCGGTGCCGCGACGGTAGAGGCGCCCCCCCATGTATGGCGCGCCATGCACGGCGCCCCACCGGAGCAATCACCACACGTTAACGCAATCTTGACCGGTTCACCGACCCGTCATGCTATAGTGTGGATGAGCATGCTCCGGCCTGTGAGCTGTCGCATTCATCCCCCCCCCTGTCGCGGCCGTGAATCAACGCGGTAGGAGGCTGGACTGTGTACGATCGTGCGCCGGATCGAGGGGCACGCCTGGTGAGGGCGCCCTCGGACGGGCCGCTCGGGGATTCGGCGATCCAGGGAAGCACGACCCCACGAGGCAACCACGTGCGCATACTGCTGGCGGATGATGATCCAGAGGTACGTGCGATCACCACACGCATCCTGCATCGACAGTCGTGGGAAGTAGTGAGCGTGGCCAACGGACTGGAGGCGGTGGCGTGTTGGCCGGCCGATGGCGCCCCCTTTGATCTGGTCATTCTCGACGTGAACATGCCCGAGATGAACGGCTATGAAGCGTTCCGCGAGTTGCAGCGCATCCACCCCGAATCGCGGATCCTGTTCATCAGCGGGTACGCCGAGGTGCCGAGTTGGCGCCGCTTGGTGGAGGAAGGGGGACAGCCCTTCTTGGCCAAGCCCTTCTCACCACGGCAGCTGATCGAGGTGGTCCGTACGCTCATCGACAACGACGAAGGCGCTGTTGCGTAACACCGTCGGGTGACGCAACAGCGCCCTTTGCATCCAGCGACTGGCTTTTTCACGCACCCTTAACTGCGGTGCGCATGGCCTGTGCTACACTGGGGCTAGCTTGGGAGCTGGTGGGTGTGTCGGCCGGTCGGCACGGGACCGGTGGCACCGTCTCACCTGTAGCGCGTTCGTGGAGGTGATCGTGAATAGCGCTGCCCAGTGGGCCTGCAGGCCCTCAACGCTTCCCACTGCCGCGCATGGTGATGCGCTGTCCGCGAGCGACGATGGGGTGCGCATCCTCCTGGCGGATGACGATCCGCAGGTGCGCGCCTTCACGGCGCGTGTGCTCACCTGGACCGGATGGAGCGTTACCGCCGTGTGCAACGGGCGCGAGGCGGTGGACGCGTGGCCGGTGGACGGCGAGGCATTCAACCTCGTCATCCTCGATGACGTCATGCCCGAGATGAACGGATTCGAGGCCTACCGCGAGCTGTCGCGCCGGCACCCCGAGGCGCTCTTTCTCTTTGTCAGCGCCTACGCCCAGGGGCTGAACCTCGACACCTTTCTCCACCCAGGAAAGACCTTTTTCCTGGCCAAGCCCTTTATGGCCAGCACCCTTGTGGCCGTCGTCAGGACAGCCCTGCAAGCGGCGCGTCGCGACGCGCCGCTGCTTGTCGGTTAGGGGAACAGAGAGCTCGAGCGCGTTACGCCGCCGTCCAGCCGCCGTCAACGAGCAGCACGTGCCCGTTGACAAAGTTGGAGGCATCGGACGCGAGAAACACCACGGGCCCAAAGAGATCGTCGAGCTCGCCGGTGCGCTTCATGGGGATACGGCTCAAGACCCAGTCGCGCGTCGTGGGATCGTCGAGGGCTGGCGCGGCCATCGCCGTACGTGTGAACACGGGCGCGATGGCGTTGACGTTGATGCCCTTGGCGCCCCACTCGATGGCCAGCGAATGGGTGAGCTGGTTCACGGCGCCCTTGCTCGGCGCGTAGGCAGGATCCATCGCCCGGCCCTGGAAGCCACGCACTGACGAGATGTTGATGATCTTGCCGCGCCCCTGCTCCAGCATGATGCGCGCCACGTGCTTGCAGCACAGGAACAGCGACTTGAGGTTCACGTCGATGACGCGCTGCCACGCCTCCGTGTCGTACTCTGTCGTCGGCTCGAGGTGCACGGTCCCTTGGCTGTTGACGAGCACGTCGATGCGGCCATAGCGCTCCTTGACCTCGGCAACCATGCGCTCAACCTCGGCCTCGTCCGTCACGTCGGCGGCGATGCTGTGCCCGCGCCGGCCAAGGCTGGTGATGGCCTCGGCCGTCTCGCGCAATCCCTCAGGGCCTCTCCCCACGACGCACACATCAGCACCGGCGGCCGCCAGGCCCATTGCCATGGCCTGTCCCAACCCCTTGTTGCCACCGACCACCAGGGCGACGCGCTCGTCCAGTCGGAAGCGATCCAGGGTGGATCGCGCCTCGGAGAGTACCCGGTCCAGATCCGACATGCTACTCCTCCGCCGAGACGATATCGATGAGCTGGGTCTCTGGATCGACCACGCGCTTGGTACGCACGCCGT
Source organism: Chloroflexota bacterium (assembly GCA_012841405.1). GTDB lineage: Bacteria > Chloroflexota > Anaerolineae > UBA1429 > UBA1429 > DUUT01. The sequence goes on along the minus strand of DUUT01000067.1, from coordinate 26,126 downwards.
CGAGAACGGTAATGCCGAGCTCGACCCGGTACAGGCAACGAGACCCTGGCTCGAGGTGCCCTACATAGACCCTGTCCTCACCCACGTGATCGACGACCACATGGATGTGGGGCTCACCGCCGGCGACAGTTCCCAGGAGGGAGCCGCACTCGATGGGGCCCTCCAGGGTAAAGTAGCGATCCTTGGGCGGCAGAGTCGTGCCGGTGATGGTGTGGAGGTTGCAGATATCGAATGAGCCGATCCCCGCGGTGATCAGTGCGGCGTCGATCCCCTCGCGCTTGAACAGCTCGCGCAGCTCCTCGATGATATAGTCCCCCTTGCGGAAGGACACCATCATTGTCCGCGTGGCGCCGGGCGCCTTGAGTACGATCATGCGTTGTGCCTCCTTCAAGCTGATGTGGCTTGTGACCACAGGGTACGGGCTGTGGATGACGCGCCTGCCCAGCAGTCGCCGGTTCCCGCGCTCTCGTCCGATCCAAGCCCTCACTCTCTCCTGTAACCTGCGAGCGCTCTCCTGTCACTGCAGGCAGCGTAACTCACACCGCGTAACCCGTCGCCTGCTCTGTTAATGGACGTCGGGCGAAACGAGGGCACGGTAGCCGCCCGCCGTCACCTCGGCGATCCAGCCCACGCGCTCGCTCTGTGCATCGCGTACCTCCCACCAGGTCAGGCCGTCCATCTGTTGGGGGCCGCTGAGAACCTGCAGCCGGCTGCCAGCCGGCAACGCGGCCACGACGTCGTTCTGCGGCTTGTTACGCCATCCCGGCGTAGAGCGCAGGTTGGCGCAGCCGCGACCCGGCACTGTGCTCACGCAGGCAACCTCGGCGACACCGCCCTCGGTCAGCGCGGATTGGAACGGCTGCGTCTCGATGTCGATGAGGCGCGTGCCGGTGGGGTGACGCTGTGCCACCCAGCCAGCGAGCCCTCCAGCGGCGTACACGGGATACCAGCCGTCCGCTTCGCCGGGCGCCACGATGGGGTAGACCTCATCGCGGTGTAGGGAGGCCAGGATGCGCCCGCTCGTCGAAGGACTCGAGCGCAGGTTCACACCCTCGGCGCCCCGATAGCGGATGCGAACCATGCTCTCCTCGCTGTGGGTAGGCAGCGTTGCGGGGAAGGGCTCCACCGTGTCCTCCGCGATGGCCAGCAACGGCTCGTAGGCATCGATGGGCCGAATGCGCACCAGCTGCCCCGGCGCGAGGCCGCCCTCCGGCTGAAGCAGGCCGACCACCTGCCCGGCGGCGTTGAGCGCGACGCCGCCGCTCACGGCGCCGGACGACAGGTTCGCCGCGGCCACGATCCAGGGGCCGCTGTCGTCCTCGTAGCGGCCCGAGACCTCGGTCTGCATCACTCGGGTCGGCTGCTCGTCATCCCCGACCAGCAGCACGATGCGTAGCGGAGCCCCCACGGGCAGCTCGGTGTCGTCCGTGGCGGCGCGAACGGCCGTGGCCGGCGGCGACCAGATGTCGCTGGTGGCGGCCAGCACGGCCAGGTCCAGGCCCGCGTCCCACGCACGCAGCACCGCGTGGCTCGCCGCGGCGATATCGCCGGCGGCATCATAGGCCTGCACGCTGGCCCGGCCACCGTCGGCGTACAGCGCGCCGGTGGTGGCGTCGTAGAGCACGTGGAGCGGGGCGACGATCTGCCCCGAGTCGAGCACGACGCCGAGCCCCTCGGCCCGCCACGCGCTGGCCTCAACCTCGTCGCCGGCGGGCGACTCGATGCGCACCGCCGCCAGCATGGCGCGATCCAGCGGGTCTGACGGTGTGGGCGCAGGCGTGCGCGGCGTTGCCGTTATCCCCGGCGCGGCGCTCGCTGTGGGCGCCGCGGTGCTCGTCGGGGGGGACGCCGGTGTCGACGTGGCCGGCGCCTCGGTGGTCGGCTCCCCCGATGGAGCAGTCGTCGGGATCACCACGGTCGCGGGAGGGAGCTCCGTGGGCGTCTGCGGGGCTGGGTAGGGCGTGGCGGCGGCCTCGCTCCACGCGCCCTCGGGTGCGGGGTACGCCGCGGGCTCTGAGCCGGGGGTGCAGGGTGTGCCTTCCTCTGGCGTGAGAGGGCACATCGTCGCCACGGCCGAAAGCGTGGCTGCGGGGCGTTCTGGACGGGTGATGCTCAACCCCGACGCGGCCGGCGGCGTGGCGCGGCCGGCGCTATCGAGCATGGCCGTGCACCCGGTGATGAGGCCCGCGAGGAGACATACGAAAACGGTGACGAATCTGAGCTTCATTGTGATGAGCCCCCTTGCCTGAGCATGGGTGTAGCAGCGGATCGAGGTGCCCAACCTGCGGCAACAGGGGCAGTGTGCCGCAAAACGGCCAGGAACGCAAGCAAGAGAGCATGCACCCCGGCGCGGAAATGCAGACTACTCAGCTACGAGGAGGTATCCAACACCAGGAACCGTAACGATCGTCTGGGGGTTGCGGGGGTCCTCCTCGATTTTGGCCCGCAGGCGGCTGACTACCTGGCGCACGAGCTGCGAGCTCCCCTCGCCGTCATAGCCCCAGACGCGCTCGACGATCGTCGGCGTCGGCAGGGTCTGCCCCTGGTGCACCATGAGGGTATAGAGCAAGCGGAACTCGAGCTGCGTCAGGTGGCGTGCCGCGCGGTCCTGTACCTGCACCGAGCGCGTCGCCGGGTCGAGGCAGAGGTCGCCGACGGTCAGCTTGGGCAGCAGGGGGCTCGTCAGCGACTGGCTCCGGCGCACGAGGGTGCGGAGCTGCATCAGGAGCAGCCTGGCGCTGTAGGGGCGCTGCACGACGGCATCGGCGCCAACCTCGTAGAGGCGGCAGAGGGCCTCTTCATCCTGCGTATTGGCGATCACGGCGATGGGAGCCTCGGCGGCGGCGCGGATGCGTTCCACCATCGCGTCGAGGGGGCCGACATGTGGGGCCAACAGAGCGAGGCTGGGTTGTTGCTCGGCCCAACGCGGCAGCAGGCGACCCAGATCACGCCCCGAGATTACCACCAAGCCGGCGCGCTGCAGGAGAAGCGCCAAGATGGCCGTTTCATCAGCATCATCGCAAAGCAAGAGCGCGTGCATCTCTCCCCCGATCAAGCGCCGTACGGCGCCATGCTTCATCGGCACTATAGCACATCTAGAGCCTGCAGGGAATATCTGGGGGCCAGGGAGCGCTGTCGGCCGCTAGGACCGCTGGCGTCGAGCCGAGGAGAGGCCGTGGAGGCGGCGTACAAGCAGACGCCCCCACCGTTCACGGGTGGGGGCGCCGTGATGACGTCTCTACCTGCGAGGGCGATCAGTAATCGTCCTCCTCCTCGTCCTCATCGACGTCCCAATCCTCATCGTCCTCGAGCTCGTCAAAGGCCCAGTCGAGTTCGAGGGGTTGGACGCTGATGACTTCGAACTGCGATCCGCAGTTCTCGCAGGTGACCAGCTGTCCGATGGTTGGTCGTCCCGCAATGCGAATGTCTTCGTCGCAACCCGGGCACACGGTGATGGGCATCTCCTGAGACCTCCTCAATCGCTTGCGCCGCGTATCGTGGTCCCTACACGGCTCTGAAACGCGAGTATAGTCTCGCCGTGTCTGAGTTGCGTCATCAACGTGTCTCAAAACCGCTCCAAGAGACGGCGTGCGTGTGCCAAAGTTGAGATATGGGGCCTGGCCGGGCCCTGCCCAAGGCGCCGGCATGGCGGGCACGGCCCGAGTGATCGGGTGACCCTTCGTGGCGGCGCGCCCGTGCGGTGTCTTGCTGGCGCGGGCAACGCGCTAGGTAGTGTCTGAAAAAAGGACCACAGCGTCGTTCTGCGCGTGGCGAGAAACCTTGTCGATGGGCGTCAGGGCCCCTCGCTTACGCTCGGAGTGACATTGTCTCTACGTCGGGCGCATCTTTGAAACACGGCCTAGGCGTTGGACGCGAGGTACACATCCCCAGCAAACACCGGCCCGTCGGCGCAGACCAGCCGGTCGCCGCAGTGGCACTGGCCGCAGACGCCCAGGCCGCAACGCATCACGCGCTCGACGCTCACCTGACAGGGAATCCTCAGGACGCGGGCGCGCTCTGCGATGGCGCGCAGCATCGGCTCGGGGCCACAGGCATAGATGCCGTCGGGTGCCTGGGCAAGGGCATCAGCCGCGGCGCCGAGCGCCGTGCCGTGGAAACCGACGCTGCCGTCATCGGTGGCGAGGATGGGGGCCAGCCCCAACGCCTCAAAGCGCCACGGCAGCATGAGCAGATCCGCGCTGCGGGCACCCAATACCACGGTGACGTCATCGCCTCGTGCGCGCAGCCGGCGAGCGAGGAGGGCCAGCGACGCCGCACCGCTTCCCCCGCCGAGGAGCAGGTGGCGGCGGCCAGATGGGGCAAACCCGTGGCCGTAGGGACCGCGCACCCAGAGGCGATCGCCCAGCGCCAGACCCGCCAGTGCGGTGCTAAAGGGACCCACGGTGGCCACCGTCAGGGTGAACGGGTCGTCGTCGACGATCGTATAGGGGCGCTCGTCGACACCCGGGAGCCATACCATGGCGAACTGCCCCGGCTCGGCCGATAGGGCGCCAGCGGTGACCAGCGTGACTCCCGCATTGCCCTCGGGGCGTACCTCGACGACGCGCATGACGCGATGGGTATTCTCACCCATGGGCGCACCCCCTGACGGCGTCGAGGCTTGCGTAGCCCTCCCCCTGCATGAGCGTCTCCAACTCGTGCAGAATGCGGCCAAAGGCGGCCGGCCCCTCGCGATAGAGGGCCGAGCCGATCCCAACGGCGGTAGCCCCTGCCATGATCATCTGCAGTGCGTCCTCACCCGTGGTCACGCCGCCGGTGCCGAGAATGGGCAGGTCGACAGCAGCGGCAATGTCGTACACGCAGCGCACGGCAACGGGCAGCATCGCCGGCCCCGAGATCCCTCCGACGCGATTCGAGAGAATCGGGCGGCGGGCCCGCACGTCGATGACCATCCCCGGCCCGAGGGTGTTGACGGCGGTGATGCCGCTGGCCCCAGCGGCGGCCACCGCCCGCGCCACCGAAGCGATATCGGGGGCGTTGGGCGAGAGCTTGACCAGGAGGGGTCCCGCATAGACGGCGCGCACGGCCTCGGTGACGCCCGCCGCCGCCATGGCATCGAGCGCAAAGGGACGGCCGAACTCGGCCTCTACGTTGGGGCAAGAGATGTTTAACTCGATGAGGTCGGGATCGGCCGACACGATGCGACGCACCGCCTCGACGAACTCGTGCCGGGTATGCCCAAACACGGAGGCGATGAGAGGTACCCCTTGGGGCGCCAGGCCCGCTCGCGCCGTACGCAGCATCTCGGCCTGGGCATCGGCGCCCGGATTTGCTAGCCCCACGGCGTTGATCAGCCCACCGCCCCAGTCGAGCACGGTGGGGTTGGGGTGCCCGCTACGGGGCTCCAAGCTGCAAGACTTGGCCGTCACCGCTCCCGCACCTGCGCGCCCCACGCGCACGAGGGTCCCGGCGCATGACCCCCAAATCCCCGAGGCGAGCACCAGCGGGTTTCGCAGCCGCACGCCACACAAATCGATCATCATACGCTCACAACCCATCCAGATAGCTGCGCACACGCCGCGCGTCGTCCGGCGCGAGTTGACCACCCGCCGCCAGGCTATCGACGATCTGGCGCAGCGTCACCGCCGCGTGGAGGCGATACCCGTGAGCGGCCAGGTCTGCGGCGCCCCCCTGCTCGCGGTCAATGAGCACCACCACATCCTCGATCGTCAGGCCCTCTGCTTGCAGCGGCTCGGCCGTCTCGAGCTTGCTTCCGCCGCTCGTGATGAGGTCGTCCAGCAGCACGACGCGCTCGCCGGCGTTGTACTCCCCTTCGATCTGTCGGCGTGTGCCGTACGACTTGGTCTCACGGCGCGGATAGATGAGCGGGATACCGGTGCGCAACGACACGGCCGTGCCGATGGGCAGCGCGGCGTAGGGAATGGCGGCGATCCGGTCGAACGACAGCCCCTCGAGGAGCCGCGCATAGTGGCGCGCTACCTCGTCCAACGCGCGGGGGTAGGTCACCAGGCGTCGCAGGTCGATGTAGACGGGCGAGTGGGCGCCGGAATGCAGGACGAAATCGCCAAAGCGCACGCAGCCGGCGGCGAACAACAGCCGCGCCAGCGCGGCGACGTCGTCATCGGCAGGAGCGGTGGCCGGAGCCGCGGCTGGGTGGTGCGGCAGACCGCGCCGACCGGCGTTGATCGCCGCGCGCAGGGCGAGGGCCGCCTCGCGGGGATCCTCGGCGTACATGATGCCGCGCGAGGCGTTGATGAGCACCCCCATGCCGTCGGCGCGTAGGCCGGCGCGCAGCACGGCTTCGAGCTCACCCCCCTGAGCGCCCACCCCCGGCACCAGGAACCAGGTCCTCGGCCAGCGCCGCCGGATGTCGGCCATGGCCGTCGGATAGGTGGCGCCCATTACCAGGCCGACCTCGCCCTCTCCTGCCCACGTCGCTACCAGGTCGGCGACGTGCTGGTAGAGGGGTTTGCCCGCCTGAGCCCAGTCCTGGAGCTCGCCGGCGCTGGGGTTCGACGTCTTGCACAGGACAAAGGTGCCCCGGTCCTCGTATGCCAGGAAGGGTTGCACGCCGTCGAATCCCAGGTAGGGATTGAGGGTGACGGCGTCGGCGCCCCACACATCAAATACAGCGCGGGCGTACGCCGCCGCCGTGGAGCCAATGTCGTTGCGCTTGGCGTCCAGGATGACGGGGATGCCCTCGGGAATGTGTGCCAGTGCCTCGCGCAGCGCCGCCAATCCCTCCTCACCGGCCGCCTCAAAGAAGGCGATGTTGGGCTTGTAGGCGCAGGCCAGATCCGCCGTCGCGTCGATGACGGCGCGGACAAAGGCGCCAATGCCGGCGTGCCGGGCCGGGATGTTGTCGGGCTGCGGGTCAAGCCCGACACAGAGTAGGCTGTCGTTCCGTTCGATGGCGGTGACGAGCTTGGTCCAGAACGTCATAACGTGACCTAGGCCTTTCCAAGGACGGCGGCGAGGAGCGCCATCCGGATGTACATGCCATTCTCCATCTGCCGAAAGTAGGCGGCGCGGGGGTCATTGTCCACATCCGCGTGGATCTCGCCCACCCGGGGCAGGGGGTGCATCAGCACCATGTGCTCCTTGGCGCGTGCCATGATCTTGGGCGTAATGACATAATAGTCCTTGACCGCCTCGTACTCGTCGAGGTCGGCAAAGCGCTCCTTCTGGACGCGGGTGACATAGATGACGTCGGCGGCGGCGATGACGTCCTCGACCTTGTCGGTCTCGGTGACAATGCGCCCCGCGGCAGCGAGTTCCCTCTTGACGTCCTCCGGCAAGCGCAGGATCTCGGGGGAGACAAAGGTGAGCCTGGCGTCGTAGAGACGTAGCAGCCGCGCGAGAGAGTGCACGGTGCGCCCATGCTTCAGGTCGCCGACCATGGCCACATGGAGGCCGTCCAGGGTGCCGAGCTCGTGGTAGATGGTGTACAGGTCCAACAAACCCTGCGTGGGGTGCTCGCCCACGCCGTCGCCGGCGCTGATGATCGGCTTGGTGGCATAGCGCGCCGCCACCTCGGAGGCGCCCACCTCGGGGTGACGGAGCACGATGACGTCGGCGTAGCACTCGAGGGTGCGGATGGTGTCTGGCAGCGACTCGCCCTTGCTCACTGATGAGTACTGCACACCGTGGATGGGGATCACCGAGCCGCCGAGACGCTCCATGGCGGCAATGAAGGATGAGGACGTACGCGTGCTCGGCTCGTAGAACAGGTTCGCCAGGATATGGCCCTTCAGCAGGTCGGTGGCGCCGACGCGTCGCACGACGCTGCGCATCTCGTCGGCAACACCCATGATGTAGGTCAGATCGGGCCGTGAGAACTGCCCGACCGAGATGATGTCGCGCCCATAAAAGCTGTGGTTCAACTCGGGCGCCAGCCCTACGATCTTGATCCCATTCGGCGTCGAACCCATCGTACCTCCTACGCGTGAGTATGCGGCGTGGTGCCTGGTGTGTGAGCGCGTCACGCCTGTTCGCTGCGCCCTAGTGGCTGCCCATATCCCGGCGCTACGAGCACCCGGCCGTCCTCGTACACCGGTCTGCCGCGCAGCCGGACGCGCACCACGTGCCCGAGCGCCCACTGCCCCACGAACGGCGACCACCCGCAGCGCGTGGAATAGCCCTCAAAGGGAAGGCGGTAGGGGGTCCCCAGATCCACCTCCACGGCGCTATCGGCCGCCGCCTGCAGGCCATAGATGCGCAACGGATTGTCATGCAGCAGTTCGAGCATGCGCTCCAGCGTCAGGCGTCCCTCGTCGACGGCGCGGAGAAACAGCGGTAGCGTCGTCTCGAGGCCCGGGAGGCCGGGGGGGGCGGGCGATGCCTCACGTCGTGCCCCCATGGCGGGATCCTGGGGCTCTCGCTGTTTTTGGCGTAACGCTGCCGGCGTGCTTTGGCGAGGCATCTCGCCCTTTTCGGTGCGGGTGTGGGGCGCGTGGTCGCTGGCGACGGCGTCTACGAGATGCAGGCGCTGCCAAAAGAGGTCGACCAGCTCGGACGGTACCAGGGCGGGTTTGACGTGGGCATAGGCGCCCAGCCGCTCCACCGCCTCATCGCTCAGGAACAGGTGGTGCGGCGTCACCTCGCACGTCACGGTCACACCGCGCTGGCGCGCGGCATCGATAGGAAACAAATCATCGGGGTGGGACACGTGGCAGACGTGCAGCCGTTGGCCGTAGCGCTCGGCGAGCTGTAGCGCGACGCGCATCGAAGCGCTCTCGGCGTGGACGGCGATGGGGCCGGGTCCCGGCCAGGCCTCGAACACCTCGGCCAGCCGTGCCGGCTCACGGGTGGTCAGGTCGCCAAAGGTCTCATCGAGGTAGAGCTTGAGGCCCACGGCGAGGGGTGCCGCCTCCACCGTCGCCTGCACGTGCTCGCCGTCAAAGCCAACAAAAAGGCCGTAATCGCTTACGGCCTTGGCCCGGTAGATGCCCAGTTTCTGGTATAGGGTCTGCCTGTCGGTGATGGGAGGCGTGTTGTTCGGCATGTCGAGAATGCCGACGAAACCCCCCGATAGGGCGGCTGCCGTACCGGAGGCGACATCTTCTTTGTGGGTACCTCCGGGCTCGCGCAGATGCACGTGTACATCCACCAGCCCGGGCAGCATGAGGTTTGGCATGATGCCTCGTGACGCGCTGCGTATGATGCGTGGACACAGAAAAAAGGGGCTCCTGTACACGTCGCCGTGTCAGGGCCCGCCTTGGCTCACTCGATCGTAACCCGTCGCAGACGGGCCGTCGCTTGATGCTTGCCGGAGTATAGCATAGAGCGAGGGCATCCGCAAGTCGCAGCGAGAAAACGTGCCAAGAGCGTAGACGTCATCCGTTTCTGGCGCGGTGCCCAGGTGCTAGGGGGATTGACAATAAGTGCGGGGCGTACTAGCATGAAGATAGGCTTTGGTTAGCGTGTGTGGCCGCGCGCGCCGATGGGAGGATGCCATCGGGGTGGCACACACAGGCGAGGGAGGCTACGAGACCATGGCACGTAGTGGCGGAGGACGGACGGGGGGGCCGCAGGTGATCCCTGTCAGGATCCAGGAGTACCTTAGTGGCGTGGACTATCCCGCGACCAAGGATCAACTCATCGCCCACGCGCAGGAGCACGGCGCTCCCGAAGAAGTCATCGACTTTATGAAGCGCCTACCAAGCCGCAACTACAAGAGCCCCACGGAGGTATCGCAGGAGGCGGGCAAGCTCACCTAGGAGGGGGCTCTGTCAGCCACGCACGGGCCCGAGGGTGCACGGGTGCCCTCGGGCGCCCGCGTTGGCATCGGCCTTTCATGCACTGCATGGGGGCTGCGATGGTCATGATCAGGGACGTGGATGCTCGTCGCGCGGCGCCACAACCGCGTCAAGGGTTGTTGCGACCCAGGCGGTGGGAGGGTCGCAGTAAGGAGCAATACCATGTTGGCCAATTCGCCCATTGTGGCGATCCTTCCCGCGACCGATCTGGAACGGGCGCGAGCGTTCTACGAGGACAAGCTCGGTTTGCGTCTGATCTCCAGTTCGCCAGAGGAGCTGTTCTTTGAGGCAGGGGTCGGGACGATGCTCGAGATCTATCGGCGCGACGCTCCCACCAAGGCGGAGCACACGGTGGCCGGCTTTATGGTGAACGACATCGAGCCGATCGTTCAGCATCTGGAGTCTGTCGGCGTCCCACTGGAGCACTATGACCTACCCGGCCTCAAGACGGATGAGCGCGGTATCTTGGAGAGGGAGGGCATGAAGGCCGCCTGGATCACCGATAGTGAGGGCAACATCCTTGCTATCGTCGAGGGCGTCCCCATGTCACCGGGCCTTTCGGAGCGTCAGAAGGCGCACGCCGCCGGGGTCTAGCGGCGGCGATTGCCCGACTCCACACACGATAACGACGCCCCCCGTGCATGTGCACGGGGGGCGTCGCTCGTTGGTGGCTGGTGGGCCCACCCTCTCGCTACGCGCCCAAGCGCTACTCGTACGGGGTAACGCCCGGCTCACCATAGCCACGCACAACGTCATATCCTCGGCTGCTGCGGAAGCGACCGACGGGCAAGATGTGGCGGCCAAAGGCGCTATCGAGCAGCAACGAACTGGCGACATACCAACTCAGCACCGCGGTGGCGATGAACCCGATGGCTCCGGCATTCACAAAAGCGTCGCCATCCGTGAGGTAGCCGATCGTCGCCAAGATGGAGCTGATCGTGAGTACGGCCATTGTGAGCGTGAGCATGATGCTGCGCGCAGCGGCTGCGACGGTGGCCACCAGGGTGATGGCCGAACCAATCAGCAACCAGAGACCGAACTCGCCGAGATCCGCCACTGGAGAGGGGAGTGCTCCCAAGGCCACGAGGAGACCGCCGATGCCGTAGGCTAACCATAGCGAACCCCAGAACCCGTGGAGAACCGTGCCTAGGCCGTCACGGGCCCGGTACGACCACATGGCGGCGAGGAGCTGCGCTAGGCCGGCGAACACACCGATGAACGGAAACAACCCTCCGGGATCGTTACTTCCGGTGAACCAGCCCAGGGTGGTAGAGCCCAGGAGGAACACCCCCGAAGCCAACGCATAGAGTCCGAGGATCATCGGGGCGGCGATGGGTTGCAGGCTGATATGTGTCTCTACCGCCGGGCGGGCAGCTTCCATTGCCTCGACCCGTTCTACCTCCTCGACGACGGCCTCATCTCGGTAAACCGGGACCGCACGCTCTTTCTCGCGGATCGCCGTTCTCCCGTTACCCTTCATACGACCTTCCTCCGATCCTCTGCAGCCCTGTAGCGGGCTGTACTACATGTATCAACAGCGTACCGCAATACGGCCGCACACCTGGGCCACGGATGGATCAGAACTGGTACGGAATGGGGCGTGTTCTTCGTCGTGCAACGCCCCGAGCGGGGATGGGGTTCGCGTGGCCCAAGGCGGGTGCCAGGCCGTTGGCGTAACAGTACATAAATATCTTAGCAAATCAGATAATGAATGTCAACATTATGCAAGCGCTCGTTCATCCTGCATATCACACGGCGAGGTAGAGTACGGGGAAGCCGCTGGCGAGGCGCGCTTACTGCTCCGCGCTGCGCTGATCGGCGGGATGTGAGGGGAGCCATACGGAGAAGGTGGTGCCGCTACCGGTGTGCGTCTCCACGGTGATATGGCCCCCATGGTGTTCGATGATGTTGCGGCTGATATACAGCCCGAGGCCCAGACCATCCGGCTTGGTGGTGGCGAACGACTCAAAGAGTCGCGGCAGGAGATCGGCGTCGATGCCGGGGCCGCTATCGGTGATGGCGATACACATGCCCTCGGGGGCTGTGGTAGGCGTGGCCTGTATCGTCAAGGTGCCGCCATCGGGCATGGCGTCCAGAGCATTCAACACCAGATTGAGGAACACCTGCTGGATGGCATCGCCGTCGGCCTCGATGAGGGGCATGGACTCAGGAGGAGCCCAGGTCACGTGCACCTGCTGCTCGGCGCTGCGCTTTTCTGTCACCGCCAGTACGCGCGTGATGGTGTCCCTCAGATCGATGTCCACGCGCTCACCGGTGGTCCGCGCCTGGCGGCCGAGGTCGCGCAGTTGGCCGACCACGCGGACGGCGCGGCGCACCTCTTGCTGGGCGACGTCCAAGAACCGGCTGGCGTCGTGCCCCTGGGCCAGTGCCTCCTCCATCAGGCTGAGGCAGCCCAGCACCCCCTGCAGGGGATTGTTGATCTCGTGGGCGAAGGACGCTGCCAAGCGCCCCGCGTCGGCCAGTCGCTCCGCGCGGATCAGCGCGACCTGGGCGGCGTGTTGCGCGGTGACATCCTCCGCCGCACCGACGCACTGCACCGGAGCGCCGCTGGCATCGCGCGCCGAGATCACGTCACGGATGCGATCCATCGCCAGTTGCCGTCGACGTGGCGCACCCGTAGGGTCGACTCGATGACCTCCCCGTCGGCGGCCTGCCGGAGCCGTGCGCCATGATGCCTGACGCGCTCGTGGTCGTCCGGGTGAGCCACCTCGAGCAGGTTCGCCAGGCGAGCGGAGCGTGTCATCTCACCGTAATATCCAAGGAATGCCTGCGCGTGGGCGTTCAGGTAGGTGATGGTCTGATCCGAGAGGCTATAGGCGTAGAGCATGCTGGGGGCGGCGTCAGCGATGGTTTGAGGTAAGTGCGTCCCCTCCCACGATGACGCGCTCGCCCGACGCCACGCTGTGATCTCTTTCTGAAGCGCAGCGTTCAGGCGAGCCAGCCCGGCGCTAGGAGCCCTGGCGCGCCTTGGGAACGCGCTCTCGGCTAGGGGGGCGTTGCGGTCGCGCAGTGTCCACGCGAGTACGCGGGTACCGTCGGCACCCAACGCTGCCAGAACGGCCACGGAGGCGTGGAACGCCGGCCGGCCACGGGGACGAAGGAGCGTGTTCCACTGATGCCGCTGTCGGCTGCGCTCGAGCTTTTCGAGCAGCCGGTAATAGTCCTCATAGCTCCCGTGGGTCACAAAGAGCGAAAGAGGCGTGCCGACGAGTTGCGCGGCCTCCATGCCCAAGAGCTCGCTGGCCTCATGGTTCGCCTCCAGGATGATGCCGGCGCTGCTCGTCACCACCTGGCCTTCAGGTGCTCGCTCGAGGAGCGGCCCGTTGCGCCCCCGTTCGGCGCCAGCGCGTAGCTGGGCAGGCACCTGTTCGTGGCGCTCAAGAGTCGGCACAGTGGTGGGGTACACCGAGCGCGTCGGCGAGCTGGCTGGCGTGGGTACCGGCTGGGAGGCATGCAGCGACGGATTGGGGCTCGGCGTCGCTACCGGCTTGGGGGGGGCCGCCGCCACCGACGAGGGCACGCCCCCGTCGATGTGGGATAACGACACGCCGAGCACGCGCTCGATGGTGGCGTACAGCTCTTGCTTGAGGAACGGTTTGGCCAGAAACCCACAGGCGCCTGCGGCCATGGCGCGCTGCCGGGTGGCCTCGTCGCCTTGTGCAGAGATGACCACCACGCGTGTGCCCGCATGCGCGCGGAGGCGGCTCACCGCCTCGATACCGTCCATCGCGCCGCGCAGCGTGATATCCATCACCACGAGGTCGGGGCGTGCAGCTGTCGCCAGCCGCAGCGCCTCCTCTGCTGACGCGGCCGTCTGGGGCGGCGCCAGGCCGACGTTACACAGGCACCGGTGCACGTACCGGGCGGTGATCGCGTCGTCCTCGACCACGAGGATGTGCGGCCCACAGGGGACTTGTGGGGTCGTCAGCGCTGACACGCGAATGGAGCCTTTCCTCACGTCATGGCAGCATGGCGAATCCTGTCTCGGCATGGCGTCACGATGCAACCCATTGTACTCCAGGTGGTGTCATAATGCCAGCAATTTTCGTTACCTTCTGGTAACGAATTATCCTCAGCATTGACAGATTGGCAAGCAGATGCACGTGACATGAGGGACGATACAGATTGCCTCAACAATCCACAACGCCAACACATAAGAGAGAGGATCGATGGGGTTTCGATGGGGTGTGGGCTACACGCCACGGGCGGGCTTGGCCGTGTGCTCGCGCTGACGGCGTGCCCACTTGCAAAGCTCGATCCATCCGCTGGCGAACACGGCGCCTGCGATGACCATTGCCCACTGCGCGCTGCGGAGCGGTGTCGTGCTGAGCACCGCCATCACGCCCGGAATGTGCGTCATGGCCAGGACCAGCGCGATCATGCCAAGCAGCCAGGCGGCGCCAAAGCGGTTGCTGAGGATGCCCTGCTCCAACAGCGGCACGTGCTCCTGCTTGAGGTTGAGCGCCAGCACGATGTGGCCCAGCAGCCAGGTGGCCCAGGCTGCTGTGCGGGCGGTGGCGACCTCCACCCCCATCCACAGCGAGCCCAAGTATACCGCCAGAATCGCAAGGGCCAGGCCGACGGTGTTCCGCAGGATGCGCAGTCCCACGGCGCGAGACAGGTAGCGCCGGCGGCGGCGCGGCGGACGCTGCAAGACATCGGGTTCGGCCTCCTCGGTGACAAAGATCGTTGAGGAGGCCAGGTCCATCAAGAGCTCGGTAGCAATGATCTGGATGGGCGCCAGGGGGAAGGGCACTCCGATGGCGAGGGGCACGATAAAGATGCTCAGCAGGATCGCCTTGGCCGAGAGGTAGTAGGTGATCCCCTTGGAAAAGTTGTCGTACGCCTTGCGACCGATGGCCACGGCGTCGGGGAGGTGCGCCAGGTTGTCATCGGTGAGGATGAGCCCCGCCGTCTCGCGGGCCACATCGGTGCCCGTCTCTCCCATGGCGATGCCGATGTGGGCGCTACGCAGCGCTGGGGCGTCGTTCACGCCATCTCCCGTCACCGCCACGGTGCGCCCGGCGTCGCGGGCCGCCTCCACCAGGCGGAGCTTTTGCTCGGGCGTGGCCCGGGCGAACACCTGGGTGCGCGCCAGGGCTTCCCCCAGCGATGGGCCATCGATCTCGGGGCCGCTCAGCGTCTCTGTGGTGTCGAGCCCCACCTGCTCCGCCACGTACCGCGCCGTGACGGCGTTGTCACCGGTCACCATGATGGTGCGCACGCCCGCCCCCCGCAGCGCGTCGATGGCGTCGCGCACCTCGGGGCGCACGGGATCCTCTAGCGTGGCCAAGCCCACGAGAACCAGGGCGTCGTCCGCGGCGCCAGCCGCCGCGTCGCGGTAGGCATAGGCCGTCACCCTGCGTCCTTGCGAGGCGAGTGCGTCCACCGTCGCCGACAACGTCTCGCGCTGTGGGGCGGCCAGTGCCACGGCAGAGCCGTCGCCTTCCCACCGGGCGGCATCGTCGATGAGCGCGCCGGGGCTCCCCGCCACATAGTGGGCTATAGCGCCATCCACGTCGTACACCAGGGTGCGACGCGTGCCGCCGCGGGCGAACCCGATCTCGTTCACCAGCTCGCCCACGTGGGGCGGATCGATGCCGAGCTCCTCCGCGGCCGCCCAGATGGCTCGGTCGGTGGGGTCCTTCGACGTCGCGGGGATGGCGGGCAGTGCGCGCCGCAAAAAGCGCTCCCAGGCCCTTCGCTCCTGGGCGTCGATACCGTCGCGCTCGAGCACGGTGCCATCGCCTAGGACGATAGCCGTGAGCCGCATGGTGTTCTGCGTGATGGTGCCCGTCTTGTCGCTGAGGAGGGTGTCGACAGAGCCCAGCGTCTCGGCGCCGCGCAGCCGCCGGACGATGACGTTCTTGCGCGCCAACTCGAACGAGGCCAGGGCGAGGGCCATGGCGATGATGATGGGGGGCTGGCCGGGCACCATGAGAAAGGTGAGAGCCAGCCAGGTGAGGAGCATCTGCTGCAGGTCAAAGCCGCGCAACAGTCCGACGAGGGGGATGACGAGGCTCACGCCGATGGCCACGAAGGCCAGGACGCGGGCCAGCTTGTTCATCTCTTCCTGGAGGGGCGTCGTGCCCGGGTCGGCACGCGCCGAGAGCTCCGCCACGCGACCGAGCTCAGTGCTGGCGCCCACGGCCACCACCAGCGCCCGGCCCTGGCCGTCGAGCACCGTCGTGCCGGCATAGACGGCCGTCGGGCGCTCCGCCAGGGGCGCGCGGGCAATGACGGGCGCTCCGGCATCTTTGGCTTGCGGCGATGACTCGCCGGTGAGGGGGGCCTCATCCACCAGGAGGCCGGCGGTCGACAAGAGGCGTGCATCGGCCGGCACGCGGCTCCCGGGCTGCAACGGGAGAATATCGCCGACGACCACGTCCGCCGCCGGAACCTCCATGAGACGACCCTCACGAAGCACCGTCGCCTCGGGCGCCTGCAGCGCGCGGAGGCGCGCCATGGTGCGATCGGTACGCGCCTTGTTGATGAGCTCGACGCCCACATAGGTGAGCACCACGAACGCCATCACCACTGCTTCGCGTACCTGCCGCAACAGGAGTGAGATGGCGGCGATGGCCAGCAAGAGGAGCATCATGGGTGAGGTGATGCTCTCGCGCAGCAGCTCCCAGGTGCTCGCTGGGCCCTCGTGCACCATGCTGTTGGCGCCGTAACGCGCTCGCATCGCTCCGACGTCGCCCGCCGACAGGCCCTGCGCTGGATCGACGCCGAGTCGTTCGGCGATGGCGTCGGCCGGTTCTGCCCACCAGGCATCCGGTAGCTCGTGCTCGTTCCGGTCCATGGCGATACCTCACGTGGCCTCACATCGGTGGGTGCAGCGGCCGCTGCGCGGTGGCGCCGGCCCCTCACCCCTCCCCCTCTCCCCGCAGGCGGGGAGAGGGAAGAGTGACGCAGGTTTCGCGGCGCAGCGCCGATCCACCGCTTCCTGATCCGCCAGCTGCGGGCAATCGGTTGCTCACAGCCCCTCAGCCGGAGCCCGCGCCCCACGGTCATCCTGTAACGACGTTCACCAGCCGCCCAGGCACATAGATGATGCGGCGGATCGGACGACCGTCGAGGTGGCCCTGTACCTTGGGGTTCTCGAGCGCCAGGCGGCGGGCCGCCTCCTCGTCAATGTCGGCGGGCGCCGCGATACGCGCGCGCACGCGCCCGTCCACCTGCACCACGAGGGTGACCGTCTCCTCGGCGGCCAGCTCCGGGTCCCAAGCGGGCCACGGTTGCTGATGGATGCTGTAGAGCAGGCCGCGCTGCGCCCAAAGCTCCTCGGACAGGTGGGGTGCCAGGGGCGCCAGCATCAACAGGAGGGTGCGCACCGCCTCGGCCCAGACGCCCGGCGACACCCGCCCCTGCCATTCCTGAAGAACATTGACATAACCCATCAGCGCGGCAATGGCGGTGTTAAACGCCATGGCCTCCATGTCCTCGCTCACCTTGCGCACCGTCTGGTGCATGGCCCGCACCAGGGGCATCGCCGCCGCCAGCTCTTCGGCGGACGTGCCGTCCGCGTCTCCCTCCGGCTCGGCCGCCAGCCGCCACACGCGCTGCGTGAACCGCACGAGGCCGGTGATGCCGGCGTCGCTGAAATCGCCCCCCTCCTCGAATCGCCCCATGAAGAGGAGGTTCATGCGCAGCACGTCGGCGCCATAGCGCGCGATGTAGGCGTCGGGGTTGACCACGTTGCCGCGGCTCTTGCTCATGCGTCTCCCCTCACGGATGACCAGCCCGTGGAGCCTGAGCCGGGCGAACGGCTCGGGCCCCAGCTCGCGGGGGATGTGCCCAAGGTCGCGCAGCGCCTTCCAGGTGAACCGCGCATAGAGGTGGTGCAGTGTGCTGTGCTCCACCCCGCCGACGTACATGCTCACCGGCAGCCAGCGACGCAGGCGCGCGTCATCCCACGGGCGGTCATCGAACTCGGTGCTCGTGTAGCGCAAGTAGTACCACGCCGAGTCCAAAAAGTTGTCCGACACGTCCGTCTCACGACGGGCTGGTCCACCGCATCGTGGGCAGGTGGTGTGCACGAACTCGGGGATCGAGGCCAGGGGCGATTCGCCCGTGCCCAGGGGACGGAAATGCTCCGTCTCGGGGAGCAATACGGGCAGATTGTCCTCGGGCACGGGCACCTCACCGCAGCGATCGCAGTAGACGATGGGGATCGGCGGCCCCCAGTAGCGCTGCCGCGAGATGAGCCAGTCGCGCAGGCGGTAGGTCACCTGCGGCCTCCCCTGGCCGTGACGCTCGAGATCGCGCACGATGGCGGCCTTGGCCCCGTCCACGGTCAGACCGCTGTACGGACCGCTGTTGATGAGGGTCCCATCCCCCTCGTAGGCGCCCTGGCGCACGACGTCATCGACGACACCCTCCGGCGGAGCCACCACCGGAAGGATGGGCAGGCCGTGGGCTTTTGCGAACTCCCAGTCACGCTGATCGTGGGCGGGCGTGCCAAAGATGGCGCCGGTTCCGAACCCCAGGAGCACATAGTCGGCCACCCACACCGGCAGGCGCCGACCGTTGACGGGGTTGATCGCCTCGGCGCCGGTGTAGACACCCGTCTTGGCGCCGGTCATCGCCAGGCGCTCGATCTCGCTCCGCGATGTCGCGGCCTCGACGTACGCGCCGACCTCCGCGGCGTGAGTGGCATCGGCCAGGCGAAGGGCAGCGGGGTGCTCCGGCGCCAGCGCGACGAACGTCGCGCCAAAGAGGGTGTCGGGTCGCGTCGAGAACACGGTGATACGTTCGTCGGTGCCCTCGATGGCGAAATCGATCTCGGCGCCCTCGCGCCGCCCGATCCAGTGGCGCTGGAGGCTCTGGGTGGTCTCGGAGTAGTTGTCGTGGGAAAAGTCGAGGAGCTCCTCGGCGTAACGCGTGATGCGCAAGAACCACTGCGTCAAGATGCGCTGCGTGACGGGTGTATCGCAACGCTCGCACCGGCCGCCGATGACCTGCTCATCGGCCAGTGTGGTCAGGCATGATGGGCACCAGTTGACGGCCGATGGCGCGCGGTAGGCGAGGCCGCCCTTGTAGAGCTGCAAAAAGATCCACTGGGTCCAGCGGTAGTAGCGGGGATCGGTGGTGTTCACTTCGTGGTCCCAGCTAAAGGCGGCGCCCATGCGCTTGAGCTGCTCCTCGCGGAAGCGACGCACGTTACGCGGCACCAACTCGGCGGGGTTGATCCCCAGCCGCAAAGCATAGTTCTCGGCGTGGATCCCAAAGGCGTCGAACCCCATGGGCTGGAACACGTCGTGGCCGCGCATGCGCTGGAAGCGGCCATAGCTGTCGGCGCCACCGAAGGAGTAGGTATGCCCCACGTGCAGCCCCTCGCCCGAGGGGTAGGGGAACTCCATGAGGTTATAGAAGGGGCGCTCGGCGTGGTCGAGATCGACCTCGTAGAGTCGCGTGCGCTGCCAGGCCTCCTGCCAGCGCGCCTCGACGGTCTTCGGGTCATAGCTACGCTCGTCCATGTGCCAGCCTCCTACCGCACGGATACGAAAACGGCCTCCCCGCGCGGGGAGGCCGTTGGCAACGACTCTCGGGATGCTCCGGCTGTGGCGCCGCTACCCTCCCACGCGGCGATAGCTCCTCGCTAGGAGGAGCTCGGCAAGCGGGAGGGTGTGCCGGGTTCTGGGTCTCACAGCGGTTTACGGCCCTTCATCGAGCTAGCTACTCATAACATAGCACAGATAGAGCACGGGCGCAAGGGATAGGGGCGAATCGCCCCGCGCCTGAGGCAGACAGAGGTCGGCTGCGGCGCGGGATATCGCAATGTCGGCGTGCGAATCCCCATAAAATAGGCAAAAAAGCCATTTACTGTCCGAAATGCGCCTCCTATAATGTGTGTGAGATCGGCGCTCTACCACACGGCATCGGCTCACCGCTCTACCACTCCACGGCATCGCTGCCTGTCGCGCCCGGCATTCCACCCTCTTGCGCGCGGTCGGGCAGATCCCTTCTTCCTATCACGTGTACAGCGGCATCGGCGAACGTTCTCCTTCACCCCTCACGAGGTCTCACAACGGACAGTCGGACGTGTACGGCGCTGGGTCCGGTACCCTCGCGCCTGTCTTGGCGATCCTTGGTAGGCAAGCCCCGCGGGGAAGGCCCGGCAAGGCATCGCTGGAAAGGAGGTGTGCGTTCGCGTTCGCTGGCTCGCACGCGGCTCGATGGCGCCCATCCGCTGGAGCGGCTGACGGCAGGGCGGCGTGGAGCCGCGCGAAAGAGGGCCGTTGCGGCCCCCGTGAGGTGAGGAAGGAGTTTCAAGGATGAAACGGTTACTCACGTGTCTCGTACTCTTTTTATCTATATGGCTTCTATTGGCGGGCTTTTCGGCCGCTGAGGCGCAGGGGCCACGCGCCCCGATGGCGGCGTCGAGCACCCTGATCTTGGACGTGAACGTCCAGCCCGACGGCAAGTGGTCGCTGGCCTTTGGGGGGCTGGATCTGGGGATCGACTCGGACAGCTTTGACTCACTCTCGCAGCGCCTCGGTCTCGGCGTGATGGCGCCCGTCGTCCAGCCCGAAATGGTTTCCGTGGCCGTGACCAACGACATCCAGCACTTGTCGCTCGTCAAAGAGGGGGACCGCACGACGATCCTCGTGAACAGCCAGCCGGTGGCCGCGCTATCGCTCACGGATGCTGCCATCACTGCTGCGGGCGAGTATCTACCCGAGCTCGCTGGCCTCATCGCCTGGCTGAACGAGACGAATGCCAGCCTCGCCCTCCATCTGCCGCCAAAGGATCCATCCATCCTCTACATCTCAGATCTCAGCCCTCGTGTCCAGGCCCGGCCCGCCTACGAGCCGGTGAACTATTTGCGGGTCGAGGCCACCATGTCACCACAGGGAAAGCTCTTGACCGTCGGGGGCATGGCCGCCGAGGAGCTGGGCCTGGTCATGGACGCCGTTGATATCAGCGTACTGAACCAACTCGGGATCACGCAGCTGGACATCGATCTCGACGCGTTTGGGGCGATCATCTCGGCCAACGGCCAGGAGTGGCTCCAGTTGGATATCAACAGCGACTACCTCATCGACAACGCCGATACCTTGGCGAACCTCCTGGCCATGCAGCCCAACGAGCAGATCAACGGCCTGATCGAGACCTGGCTCGATGGCACCCACATATCCGCCAGCGTGTACATCGCCGATGCGAGCCGCGATGCGCCACCAGCAATCAACATCGGCCGCCCACTGATGGTCGAGGTGGGGGCTGACAATGCCGTGCGGGTGGAGGGCATGCCAATCAACACCGTCCTCGATGACCAGACGGCAGGCCTGCTTCGCACGCTCGGCTCGGCCGCGCTGACGTGGGATGGGGCGAATCGCCAGCTGAGGCTGGTCGCCGGTGACACGCAGCTGCCCTACCTCGAGATGGACGAGGGGTTCTTGCAGACGCTGAACACCTCGGTGCTGGGAGGCGCGCTCCCCCTGGACATGGCGGAAGGCGCTCTCGGTGACGCCCAGCTGATGGTGGGGATCTCGGTCGAGGGGGGCACTCCTCCGAACCTGGCTCTCCTGGACTACCAGACGCTGCCCACACGTGGCGCGGTGAGCGTGGTACCCAAGCTCACCATCGCGCCCAACTCGATCGCCGTTTTTGGTGAGCCCCTCCCCTTGGAACTGGTCACACAGTTCACCGGCCTGGATGTCGTCAATGTCGTAGACCCGTACCGTCAGGCCTATAGCCCTGGGATCAGCACGGCGGGCATCTATGTGGGCCCCGAGGGGCTACGGGTCACCATCAATGGTACGAACGCTCGGCTGCGCTGGGATGGGCCGACGCGCGCCAACCTCGTGGATCTGGGCATGAAGGTTGCGGGGACGCAGCTCAACCTCCCTGGAGGGCTGGGGTGGCAACTGAGCCGCGCCGCGGCGCATGGCGCCTTTAACCTCTTTGCCTTTACGGAGGTTGGGGTTGAGGTGAGCTTTACCGACCAGGAGCTGCCGCCGGGCTTTTTGCAGACACTGGCCTATAGCGTGCTATCTCCTGAGCCGGGCCTGCTACCCGCTGCCGGAGGCCGCTAGAGCTACCACCCTCTGCCGACTGCTGAAGCAAAGGGCCGTGAGCGCAACGCTCACGGCCCTTTGTCCTCCCCGGGTGTCGCCTCCGCCGCTTGAGCTCAGTCGTGGATGATGACCCAGGTGCCTTCGTTGCTGGCGCGCACCTGGACGGATGTGGCCCCCTCCGGGACGGGGGGATCTGTCCAGCTATAGAGCCACTCGGCGTCCTCGTGCTTGAGGTTGACACAGCCATGCGATGTCGGCGTGCCCCACTTGTCATGCCAGTAAGCGCCATGCAGGGCAAAGTTGTGATAGAAATACATGACATAAGGCACGTTGGGCAGGTAGTATCCAGGCCCTACCATCAGCTGCGACGCGTACTTGCTTTGGATGCGGAACTTGCCCTGCACCGTGGGCGTGTTCCCCTTACCCGTGGACACCGTGGCCGTGTACACGCGCGTTTCGCCCTCGTAGGCATACAGGGTTTGCGTCGTCAGGTCCACCTCGATCCACTTTTCGTCCAGCGGAAGCGGGAGGATCTTGGGCGTATGCCAATGAGGCGTGGGCGAGGGCGACGGCGTCAGCGTCATGGTGGGGGATGGCGTCGCGCTAGGCGTCAACGTCGGCGTGTGGGTGGGCGTGGGCGTTGCTGACGGGGTGAGGGTAGCCGTAGGCGATGGCGTGACCGTCGGCGTCTCGGTGATGACGCCCAAGGCGACGCGCACTTCGGTGGCGCGCGACGGGCTGCTCAGCAGCGAGAGCAGGAACAAGCTCCCGAATACCAGGGCGCCGATCATGGCTACCATGGCGCCGTCGCGCAGGCGCTCGCGCGGCGGCATGCGACGCAACCAATCCGGCGGCCAGTGCTCGGCGATGGCGAGCACTGCGGAGCGCAGTCGCTGCCACTGGGAGGCGAGCTCCCGCCCCACCCGCGCACCAGGCGGTGTCATCGCCTGGGGGGGGACGGCCTCGGTGCCGCTCCCATCAATGGGCGTGCGGTCCTGCGGCGGAGCGGGGGGGGTGTGCTGGGGCGGTGACGCCGCCTCGCCCCCATGGCGAATGACGCTCGGTGCGCCGCTGGCGTGCTCTGCCGCTGGGGGCTGTGTGCCTTCCATGAGAGGAGTCGCCGGGGCGGTCGTAGGGTCGTCCGTAGGTTGCGGCCGCTCCCACGGTGGCACAAAGGCGGCGCCGCTCGCAGGGCTCGGCTGCGCAGCAGCGCTAGCGCGCTCGGGCGTCGGCGCGGCGCCCTGCTGCGTAGACCGGTCCAACCAGCCCAGCGCGCCGCGGGCGCGGGGGCTGTCGGGATGATCCTCCAGTACGCGCTCGTACATGGCACGCGCCACACCGGCGTCATCCGTCATGGCGGCCAGCCACAGCCAAGCGTCCTCGTTGGTTGGGTCTATACTGAGCGCCGCCTCAAGGAAGCGCTGGGCACGCGCGCGTTGGCCGCGCTGTGCAGCGGCGACACCCTGCTGCAAGAGCGATGCGAGCTTGGCCTGCTTTCGGGCTTGGTCAGTCGTGCTGGTAGATGGCGTGGGTTCATCCGGCGTCGGCATGGGCTGGGTAGGGGCCTCCCGGGTCAGGGTGTGCGCCGTGTGTCGGCGCCGGTGCGCGACGAATGGCTGCATTCTAGCATCGGCCTCTGGGCGGTGCAAGGTGCGAGGCAGCCGCAGCGTCGCCCTATTGGCGGTGAGGATGGCCGCATGCGTAAAGAACGCGTAAATCCTGCCGGGGCACGGGCGGTGTGGCCGAGGAAAGACCCGCCGCCGCATTGCAGACGCCCGCCCTGGACCCGGCGAAACCTCGCGTTGGGTCCCTCGGAACGGAGACACACCAGCGCGCCTGTCCCACTTGAACCGCGCGCGACTCCTGTGGATAATGGCGCCTGTGCGGGTGTCCGTTGGTTCCCGTCCCCTACAAAGGAGTATGCCATGAGGATCAAGGCCATCGACGTGCTGCGACTCAAACGACCAGCGCCGAAGGGCCCCCGAACCCCGGCGCGCCGCCCGGCGTGGACCCAAGATGCTGAGGTTGCCAACCCGATGTCGCGATTCCCGGAGGTAAAGCGCCATCGCAGCCTGTGGCTGCCCCGCTGGGAGGGGGTCTGGGTCAAGATCACCGCCGAGGATGGCACCTATGGCCTGGCCTCCTGTAGCTTTGGCCGGCCGGTTGCTGCCATCATCGCCGATCACTTTGCCCCCCTCCTCGTCGGCCAAGAGGCGCTGGCCATAGAGCGGCTGTGGGACATGATGTTCCGCATGTCGAAACCCTACGGTACGGTGGGCCTGGCGTCGGTGGCGATCAGTGGCGTTGATCTGGCGCTGTGGGATCTGGCGGGCAAGATCCAGGGGCGCCCGGTGTACGAGCTGCTGGGCGGCAAGGTGCGCGACCGCGCCTTTGCCTATGCCACCGGCAACGACATCGATTGGTACCTGGAGCTTGGCTTCAAGGCCGTCAAGCTCGCCTGTCCCTATGGGCCGGTGGACGGCCTCTGGGGGCTGGACGAGAACGAAAAGCTCGTCGCGCGTACCCGCGAGCTCGTGGGCGACGATGTCGAGATCATGCTCGACTGCTACATGGCGTTCGATGTGGAGTACACCGTGCGACTGGCCGAGCGCCTGCGCCCCTACGGGCTCAAGTGGATCGAGGAGTACCTCATTCCCGAGGACCTCGATGGCCATGTGGCGGTGCGCCAGCGGCTGCCCTGGCAGACACTGGCCACCGGCGAGCACATGTACACGCCGTGGCCCTTCCAGCAGCTCATCACGCGCCGCGCGGTGGACATCCTGCAGCCCGACATCCACTGGGTCGGTGGGCTCACCGCCTGTCGCCGCATCGCCGAGATGGCCGACAGCGCCGGCCTCACGGTGATGCTCCACGGTGGCGGTACCCATCCCTACGGACAGCACCTGACCCTCGCCATGCCGAACATGCCCTGGGCCGAGTGCTTTATCGGGTCGGCGCCTGGCGTGCCGCTGGTCGAGGTCGACTGGACGCCTGGGACGATCCCGCCACGGGACGGCTGGGTCACGGTCAACGATGGGCCAGGGTTTGGCATCGACATGCCGCTCGAGTGGTTCGAGCCGTTTTTCGCCTAGCGATACGCCATGGCGCGTGTGGAAAGGGATAGGAGCGACGAGCATCGCCTCGCGACGGTGGCGGTGCCTGCCGGGGAGCGCGGGGTGCTGCCCGCGTTTACCCGGGCGACGAGAAGGATTTGGCGCATCACCGTGTGACGTGGGCCCCTCACGAGCGCCGCTCGGTACCCTGACGCACGGTGCGGGGCCCCATCGTGCTGGGGAGACGGCCGACGGGCGTCGAGAGGTTCTTGGGGCCCCGAAGGACAGATGGAAGAGATAGCAGCGGAGGAGATTGTGCGTTATCGTGCATTGGGCGCGACCGGCGCCCAGGTATCCGAGATTGGAATGGGATGTAACCGCTTGGGCGAGCCACAAATGCCCACAGAGCACTGGGTGGGCCTCGTGCGACACGCCGTCGCCCTCGGGATCACGCTCTTTGACACCGCCGAGGCTTACGGCTGGGGCGCGAGTGAGGACATCCTGGGGGAGGCCATCGGCAACCGCGACGACGTCATGGTCGCTGACAAGGTGTGCCGCATCCGCGAGACGGGTGAGAAGGATTGGTCGCCCGACCGCATCCTCCTGCGCCTCGACGAGAGCCTGCGTCGGTTGCGCCGGGAGTGCATCGACATCTACCAGCTACACAGCCCCACTCTGGAAGAGATGCAGCGCTACGACTGGCCGCTGGCCATGGAGCGCGCCAAGGAGGCGGGCAAGATACGCTTCTCTGGCGTCTCGATCAACGACGCCGCCTGTGGGCGCTGGCTGATCGAGCAGCGCTTGGTGGATGTGCTGCAGGTGCCGTTTAACATGCTCGAGCCTAACGTGGGGCACAGCGTCTTTGGCCTGGCGGCAGAGGCGGGGATGGGCATCCTCGTGCGTGTCCCCATGGCGCAGGGGATCCTGACGGGCAAGTTCCGCCCCGATCGCGAGGTCCCGGAGGGCCATCGCGCGCACCTGGCGGGGGAGCGCATGCCGCGGCTTATTGCGCGGGCTGAGGGGTTCCGGCCGCTGGCCGAGGAGAGCGGTATACCCATGGGGCAGCTGGCCCTGCGCTACTGCCTGAGCCAACGGGGCGTCTCGGCGGCCATCCCTGGCGCGCGCACGATAGAGCAGCTGACGGCCAACGTAGCCGCGTCGAACGGTGATGCTCTGTCGGCTGGGTTATTGGAGCGGATCGCCGCGGTGCAAGCCTCCTGGGAGTGAGGCGGAACATCGCCAGTCGCCCAGGGGCAGCAAGAGCGCCGCGCCGCCGTTGTAGACGGCGG